>JBKEBP010000144.1:0-43605 GCA_047973235.1 Suipraeoptans sp.
GGTAGTAGATGCGGGATGGAAACCTAAAGACTTACAAGTTGGCCAAACAGGAAAGACAGTTAGACCTAATGTATACTTTGCAATAGGTATTTCAGGAGCTATTCAGCACGTAGCAGGAATGTAAGAGTCGGATATAATAGTAGCAATTAATAAGTATGTAAGTGCACCGATATATGATGTTGCTGATTATGGTATAGTTGGCGATTATAGCCAGATCATTCCTAAATTAACTGAAAGTCTTAAGAACCTGGCAGCTGTAGAAGTTTAGGAGGAGTAATATGGAGTTTTTTGATTTAATTTCGAAAAGACAAAGTATTAGAAAATACAAGGATGAAGCTATAAAAAGATCTGATATAGAGAAGATACTTGATGCAGCGAGGTTGGCACCATCCGGTAAAAACCTGCAAAACTGGCAGTTCTTTGTCTTAGACAATAAAGACGACATACTAACGCTTTGTGAGGCAATTGTTGAAAAAAATGCAGAAATAGCTGACAGCCTTTCTGAAGTAGAAGAAGCGGCAGGCGAGAGATTTAAGAAATTCTGTAAGAACTTTACTCTCTTTATAAAAGATGCACCGGTTGTAATATTAACATTTGCACGAGATTATCTTCCATCAGGATATCATGAGATGGAAAGAATAGGGATACCGGAAGAAGAGCTTAATTATTTGGCATATAAGCCAAATCCGGGGATGCAAAATATCGGAGCAGCGATGGAGCATATGGCATTAGCGGCAACAGACCTTGGATATGGTTCGTGCTGGCTTACAAGTGCTAATTATGCAGAAGCTGAAATCAAAGAGTTCATAACGGAAAAGACTGGGTTTGATGATGAAGAATATTTCTTTACTTGTATGATGAGTCTCGGAGTGCCGTTAGATGCAGAGCACAGAAGTCCGGGCAGAAAGAGTCTGGATCAGATAGTAACTTTCGTAGATTAGAAAAGTATATTAAGCGATATGTGATGGTTAGAAATCACATATCGCTTTTTGTAAATTCGATTTTACAAAAATGTAAATATTATCAAGTTTGTAAAATGCAATTTACAAACTTGACGAAATGACATAAGTATGAGAAAATCATTTTACAACTTACGACGCTATTCACGGGAGGTTATTTATGGTAGAACGTAATAATTATTTACATAGTTTAATTAGTTTCAAAGATAAAAATCTTATAAAAGTTGTTACAGGAATACGCAGGTGTGGCAAGTCTACGCTTTTTAGAATTTATCAGGATTATCTTTTAAAAGGTGATGTAGAAAAAGAGCAAATAGTATTTGTAGACTTAGAGGATGGTGAATATCGAGATATCAGAACTTCGGATAATTTATATGACTACATCTGTGCAAGGTTGATACCGGAGAAAAAGAACTACGTGTTTTTGGATGAGGTACAAAAGATTGATAATTTTCAAGAAGCTGTTGATTATCTGTATGTCAAAAAAAATGTCGACTTATATATTACGGGCTCAAATGCGTATTTGCTATCTGGCGAACTAGCTACTTTGATCTCAGGTCGATATGTTGAAATAAAAATGTTGCCACTTTCATTTAAGGAGTATGCATCAGTACATGAAGATAATAACTTGTCCAGAGTTTATATTGACTATCTAACAAATAGCTCATTTCCGGGAGCATTAGAATTAGAAAGAAAACAAGACATACGGATGTACTTAGAAGGAATTTACAATACGATTTTACTCAAGGATATTGTGACAAGGAAGAAAATAGCTGATCCTTCAATGTTGCAAAGTGTAGTTGAGTTTATGTTTGATAACGTGGGTAATATATGTTCATATACTAAAATAGCAAATACAATGACATCAAAAGGAAGAAAAATAAGTACTCCTACAGTAGAAAGCTATATAGTAGCCTTAACAGACAGTTATATATTATATAAAGCATCCAAGTATGATATAAAAGGCAAGCAACATCTTAGTGTAGGAGCAAAGTATTATTTGGCTGATATTGGACTTAGATATTATTTACTGGGGAGTAAACAGACGGATATGGGACATATTCTTGAAAATATTGTATATTTGGAACTATTAAGAAGAGGTTATGAGGTGTATGTTGGCAAGGTGGATAATGTAGAAGTTGACTTTTTGGCAATTAATGATAAAGGTGAGGAATACTACCAGGTATCACTTTCGGTCTTGGATGAGGGAACTCTCAAAAGAGAACTAAAACCTCTTGAGACAATCAAAGACCATAATCCAAAATACCTATTGACTATGGATTATATGCCGATTACTTCACATAATGGAATCAAACACATTAATGTTTTAGATTGGTTGATGGATAATTAAGTATATGCATATCTCGCTGCGAATATGCCGAGGTAAATATGAATATAATAGAATTGAGGAATGAAGTAGAAAATGAGTATATTAACAGTAGAAAATCTAACACACGGATTTGGAGATAGAGCGATATTAGATGATGTATCTTTTAGACTTTTAAAGGGTGAACATGTAGGACTTATCGGAGCTAATGGTGAGGGTAAGTCTACATTCTTAAATATTATAACGGGGGACTTACAGCCTGATGAAGGTAAAGTAACGTGGGCTAAGAATATCAGAATAGGATATCTTGATCAACACGTTGCACTAAAGCAAGGTGACACCATAAGAGATGTTCTAAAATCGGCCTTTGCATGGCTATTTGAAATGGAAGAAAATATGAATATCATTTGTGACAAGATGGGTGAGGCCACTGAAGATGAGTTAAATGCTATGATGGATGAACTGGCAGTTATTCAAGATATGCTAACTGTTCATGACTTCTATATGATTGATTCCAAGGTGGACGAAATCGGACGAGCACTCGGACTTGAGGATATAGGTTTGGATAGAGATGTTACTGAGCTCAGTGGTGGGCAGAGGACAAAGATATTACTAGGGAAATTATTACTTGAAAAACCTGATATACTTCTACTTGATGAGCCGACGAACTACCTTGATGAAGAGCATATTAGCTGGTTGGTTCGTTACCTGCAGGAATATGAAAATGCCTTTATACTTATATCACATGATATACCTTTTTTAAATCAAGTAATAAATATTGTATACCATGTTGAAAACCAAGAGCTTAGTCGTTACGTTGGTGATTATGATAAGTTCCAAGAAGTTTATGCTGTTAAAAAGTCACAACAAGAAGCAGCATACAAGAAACAGCAGCAGGAAATAGGTGAATTAAAGGATTTTGTTGCCAGAAACAAGGCAAGAGTTGCAACTAGAAATATGGCAATGTCAAGGCAAAAGAAACTTGATAAAATGGATGTAATTGAAAAGTTCACTGAAAAACCGAAGCCTGAGTTTAACTTTAAAGAAGCAAGGACTCCGGGCAAGTACATATTTGAGACTACGGACTTAGTCATTGGATATGATGAGCCACTATCTTCACCACTCACGCTTGAAATGGAGCGAAATACTAAAATAGCTTTAATAGGAGCAAATGGTATTGGTAAGACCACGCTTTTAAAAAGTATATTGGGATTAATTCCGGCAATTAGCGGTACAGTCGAACTCGGTGAATTTCTACATACGGGATATTTTGAGCAAGAGATGCCGCCGGGAAATACAAGAACATGCATTGAAGAAATATGGCAGGAGTTTCCGGGATTCACGCAGTATCAAGTTAGATCTGCACTTGCAAAATGTGGACTCACTACTGAGCATATAGAAAGCCAGGTCAGAGTGCTTAGCGGTGGAGAACAGGCAAAGGTAAGACTTTGTAAACTTATAAATAGAGAATCTAATGTATTACTACTAGATGAGCCCACCAATCACCTGGACAATGATGCCAAGATGGAACTCAAACGTGCGCTTAGAGAATACAAGGGCAGCATACTCCTGATTTGCCATGAGCCCGAGTTTTATACAGGTATTGTTTCAGAAGTATGGGATTGCTCGAAATGGACAACCAAGGTGGTCTAAAAATCCACTTTGGTGCCTATTGGCATATAGGTAAAAGTACTTTCAGAAAGCAATACTTTGTCTTGGTTAGTTATTGTAATGCCATATACCATAAGGTGTGTGCCAACTCTAATTTCTCTGGTTTCGCCGTATACTACGTCGCCTATCTTAGCAGGACGTAGAAAATGAATATCTGCATCTACGGTGGTAATATATTCACCATGAGTAATAGCAGCAGCGCCACCGGTCATGTCTGCTAAAGTAAATAAGACACCGCCGTGCAGCGTTCCAAAAGGGTTAAGCAACTTGTTCGATATCTCGAGTTCAAGATAGGCATACCCTTTTTTCATTTCTTTTATTTTAATACCAACTAAATTCCCAAAAGGATTTGTAAGGTTTCTGTCTTCGATAAATTTTGTATAATCCATTATAATTTCCTCCAATCAATGTGCTAGTAATTAGATTAGCACAGTTTTGTTATTTTGCCAAAGATTAATATATGCTAATATCACAGTTTAGTCTCATATATTATATCAAAGGAGACAATTTTGTTAGTTGTAAAAATGTCATGGTCATGGTAAATTATGTAAATAGAACAAACTGTTTAGTATACTTAGACAATATTTGGGATAAGAGAAAGAGGCTTAATATGATAATGTTTAATAGCGATTATATGGAGGGCTGTGCGCCATCCATATTAGAAAAAATTAAAGAAATAAACATGGAACAAAATGTTGGATATGAAGAGGATGATTACTGCAAAAAGGCAGCGGATAGCATTAAAGCGGCTTGTGGCAAGGATGACTTGGATGTTCATTTTTTAGTTGGAGGTACACAGACTAATTTTACTGTAATTGCGTCAGCACTCAGGCCCTATCAAGGTGTTTTTGCTTCGGATCAGGGACACATTAATGTTCATGAGACAGGAGCTATTGAGGCGACAGGGCATAAGGTGATTACGCTTCCTAATAAAAATGGAAAGATAAGTGCAGAGCAAATTAACGAGTATATGGAGAACTATTTAGCTGATGCGAGCAAAGAGCATGTTGTTATGCCCGGTATGGTTTATATTTCATCACCAACAGAACTTGGTACAATATATTCACGCAGTGAAATCCTGAACTTGCGACATGTATGCGATAAATATAATCTTTATTTATATTTGGATGGTGCGAGACTGTCATATGGTTTGGCTTCACGAGAGAATGATGTGGATATGAAGTTTTTAGCAGATATACTTGATATATTTTATATCGGAGGTACAAAGGTAGGAGCACTATTTGGTGAAGCAGTTGTAATTAATAACCCTGAGCTAAAAACAAATTTCAGATATATGATGAAGCAAAAGGGGGGGCTACTGGCTAAGGGATTTCTGTTGGGTGTGGAGTTTATGGAGTTATTTAAAGATGACTTATACTTTAAACTAGGTGAACACGCTATAACAATGGCAAATGAACTGGAAATGGGAATAGAAAAGCTGGGATTTAAGTTTTTGGAAAAGCCTGTAACTAATCAACTATTTGTAATAATGCCAAATGATATCTTGAATAAACTAAAAGACAACTACGGGTATGAAGTATGGGGTCGTATCGATGACAAGAACACAGCTATAAGACTATGTACTTCATGGGCAACTAAAAAAGAAAATATTGACAGGTTCTTATTAGACTTGAAGGGGGATATTTCATGACAGTATTAATAGGATTATTAATTCCATTTGCCGGGACAACACTAGGAGCGGCATGTGTGTTCCTACTAAAAGACCAAATCAAACCTGTGATTCAAACAGTACTTCTTGGATTTGCAGCAGGTGTTATGGTAGCAGCGTCCGTTTGGTCACTTCTTATTCCGGCGATGGAAATGTCAAGTGATATGGGAAGACTTGCATTTATGCCGGCAGCTATAGGATTTGTACTTGGAATAGCATTTCTGCTGATTTTGGATCAGCTCATTCCGCATCTTCATGTAGGATCAAGCACACCTGAAGGACCAAAGAAAAAAATATCAAAAAATACGATGATGGTACTGGCTGTAACACTTCATAATATTCCTGAAGGAATGGCTGTAGGAGTAGTATTTGCGGGACTAATGTCCGGAAGTTCAAATATAACTTTGACCTCAGCCGTAGCCCTTACCGTCGGTATCGCAATACAGAACTTTCCGGAAGGAGCAATAGTTTCCATGCCTCTTAGAAGTGATGATGGCTTGAGTAAGGGCAAAGCATTTCTACTGGGCAGTGGCTCGGGTATAGTGGAACCGATTGCAGCACTTATAACAATAGCGCTGACAAGTGTTATCCTGCCCGCGCTGCCTTATCTCCTGGCATTTGCCGCAGGAGCTATGATTTATGTGGTTGTAGAAGAACTCATTCCTGAAGCATGCAATGGCAATAGTGATATAGGTACCATTGGATTTGCAGCAGGATTTGTAATTATGATGATACTTGATGTTGCATTAGCTTAATTATATCCGGTAATTCATCAAAAGAGTTCAAAGTGGCTGTGCAATCAGGGACATCACCAAAACCATATGAAGCATAGACAAAAGGCGTATTTGACTTAATACAAGCATCATAATCACCTGTTGTGTCACCGACATAAACCGGCGAAGTTAGATGGTGCTTGTTTTTTATTGCCGTAATATTGTCTGCTTTTGGATTACCTGTATCTCCCGGGCAAAGATGGTCTTTAAAGTACTTTGTAAGTCCGGTTGACTCCAGAAACACTTCTATATATCCGCCTTGGCAATTACTAACTATATAGAGCGGATAGTTAGCAGAAAGTATCTCTAAAGTGGATTCCAGATTAGGGTACAAAATACCGGGCCCATCAAGAAGCATTTTGTTTTCTACTTCCGTACACTTATCAATTAGCATAAGCTGAGTCTCCCGATTTCTACCGGGAAATATCATTGCAGCTATATCCGGTAGAAGTTTACCGAAGCACGGAGTTAAAAACTCAGATGTAAAGTGAGGGTTTTCTCCGGTAACTTCTTCGACAGCTATTGACCATGATTTTGCTACGACATCTCTTGAATCCCAAAGTGTACCATCCAGGTCAAATATTATTGCGTCTATCATAGCTTCCTTTTTAGTTGTATTAAGCATTAATACTCTCCTCATATTGTGTTTAATCAAAAATATTTTGCTAGGTAAGTATAACACTACATAAGATTATAGACAATAGTGATGACTTTGTTATAGACTTTGTTATAATAGAGTAAAAGAGATTATTATACAAACGAGAAAGGCATGAAACTATGATAAGAACCTTTATTGCAGACATTAGTCCGCTCCTGGATAGTCAACAATATAATATATACTATGCTAAGGCGACTAAGGAGCGAAAATATAAAGCTGATAGACTAAAATATGTTCAAGACAAGGCACAGAGCATAGGGGTGTATTCACTTCACCAAAAAATAAAGAATGAGCTGGGGTTGTCTGAATCACACGTATATAATTATTCACATTCGGGAAATTATGTACTCGTATGTATAGCTGATAAATCAAATATTATGATAGGATGTGATATAGAAGCAAAGAGACAAATGGATATAAAGGTTGCCCGGCGATATTACTGTGATGACGAATACTCTTACGTTAGGTCCGGTAATAATAAAGAAGAAATCTTAAACCGTTTCTTTAGACTATGGGTTTTAAAAGAAAGCTATATGAAGGCAGTTAGAAAAGGAATGGGACTATCTACCAAGGCATTTGAAATTGCCTTCAATGGAGAAGACAAACCGATATTAGTTAAACAACCAATAGAATTTCCGGGAAGATTTTATTACAAGGAATTCACTTGTATTGAAGGAATTAATATTGCAGTATGTTCGACGGATGGTGAGTTTGATGATATTAAAGTAAAATCTTTGGAGGGAGGTGCTATAATATGAAACTTAATACAAAGTGGGATAAGTATGTAGATGTTAATCACCTTTTTGAAGAGTATCCAAGACCAAGTTTAGCCAGAAAGAGCTTCATTAACTTAAATGGATTTTGGAAATATGCTTTTACTAAGTCAAAAGAAGCACCAACAAAATACGATGGCGATATTTTGGTACCATTTTCTCCGGAATCAGAATCTTCAACTGTTAAGAGAACACTTAAATCGGATGAATTTCTTTGGTATATGAGAAGTTTACCAAGCGATGTGGTAAAACGGGATTCTAAATGGATTCTTCATTTTGGGGCAGTAGATCAAATCGCAGAAATTTACATTAATGGTATACATATTAAAACAAATATCGGTGGATATCTGCCGTTTAGTATTGATATTACGAAATATCTGCAAGACGCAGGTAATACACTTATGGTTAGAGTCATGGATCTTGGGGAGAGTTCATATCTTGCGAGAGGTAAACAACGAAGTGAGCCATCCGGTATGTTTTATACAGGGCAAAGTGGCATATGGCAAACTGTATGGATTGAAGAAGTGCCGACGGATTATATTGAAAATGTAGAATACTCTTGTCTATATGATGAGAAAATAGTGAAAGTGAAAGTACACAGCGAAAGAGTTAGACCGGTGAAAATATGTATATCGGGAATAGACAGTCCGATTCTAGGGAAGAGCAATACGGATATTTATGTTAACTTAACGAATTTCTTTAAAAGTTGGTCACCCGAATCACCATATTTATATAATACGGAAATAATGATGGGTGAGGATAGGGTTGAGAGTTACTTTGCAATGAGAAAAGTAACCACAGGTCCGGATACTAATGGAATAAAGAGAGTGTTTTTAAATAACAAACCTTATTTTCAAAAGGGCGTAATAGACCAAGGATATTGGCCTAAGGGATTATACACACCACCGTGTGATGAGGCATTTATTTATGACATTAAGAAAATGAAGGATTTAGGCTTTAACATGATAAGAAAGCACATGAAGGTTGAACCGGAAAGGTGGTATTATCACTGTGATAGGTTGGGCATGTTGGTTTGGCAGGATATAGTAAATGGTGGCATGGGTCATAGATCTTGGTTTGTCACTTATTTTGCTACATTTCTTGAATGGATTAATATACGTTTAAAAGACAACAAATACATGCTGACAGGCAGAAAGAAAAAGTGGAATAAAAAACAATTTGTTATAGAAATGAAGGATACTATAAGAGCTTTAAAGAAACACCCATCAATTGTAACCTGGACGATATTTAATGAAGGATGGGGACAGTTTGATGCAAATGTAGTCACAAAAGTTGCAAGGATTTACGACAAGACAAGATTAATTGATCAGGCTAGTGGATGGTTCGATCAAAGGGGTGGGGATTTCAGAAGTATTCATAATTATTTTCTGCCACTTAGGTTCGGTAAGGATAATCGTGTAATTGCATTAACTGAGTTTGGAGGGTTCTCTTATTCTATACCGGGACACAGATTTAGTGAGAAAACATATGGCTATAGGATATTTAAAAACAAAAAGAAGTTGTCAATGTCATATCAAAAACTCATGGAGCAGCAAATACTCCCCAATATGAATAAGGGACTATCTGTAACCATATATACACAACTATCAGACATTGAGGAAGAGGTAAATGGAATAGTTTCGTATGATAGAAAAGTTAGTAAGTTCGATGAAGAGATGCTGAGAGAATATAATGAAAGATTGACCTTGTAAATAATCTTTGTTAAAATATATAGAGTAAAGGATTAGTTTAGTAAGAAATATAATAATTGACAAAAATGACTAACAAAATGACTAACAATAATAATTGACAATAATAAGTAAGGGAGGAAATCCATGGCTGATTTAACTTTTGCTGAACAGGTAAAAATTATACTGAAACGAAGAAATATGACTATTAAGGCTTTAGCTGACTTGGTGGAAAAGGAAACGGGCAATAATATGTCCAGACAAAATATGACACAGAAGCTCGGAAGAAATAATTTCCAGGAACAAGATATGCAACTTATTGCATCTATTTTGGGATGCAGTTATAAGCTTGATATATTAGGTGCTGAGACTGAAGCAGAGCCTGTAAAGGTAGATAATATCCCTAATAGAAATAAACTAAATAAACATAAGGAAGGCCTTGCAATTGAAGTTTCCGAAGGATCAACTGATTCTGATGAACATATTAGAGATATTACGGTAGGTGAATTGGCAGATATCAATGAAGAGGTTGATAAATTACTGGCGGAATCAGATATAGAGAAAGAAAAAACATCACAGCCGGTAATAAAAGAAGAAATAAAAAGAGAAGTAAAAAGAGAATTAAAAGAAGAAGTAAAAGAAGAAGTTATTACAGATACGAAAGAAGAAATACCTTCACATGAGGATATAGAAACTCTACTGCATGAGGTTGAAGTAGAAGATGAAGAGATAAATACAAAGGCTAGAGAGCGAAGAGAAGAAAAAAGAGAGGAAAGGCATGCCGGAAAGGGTGTGTTTAGGAACTTCTTCTCCAGTTTTGCGAAGAAACAAGAAGAGCCGGAGGATGTAAAAGGTGTTCGAGAACTGAGTGCAGAGCCATCGAAAGACTACGATAATAGCGAAGAGGAGTCATCATCTGAGGAGGCAAGAGAACCTTATACAGAAGAATCGACAAATACGACACAGGAGTCCTATGCTGAAGAGCATACGGAGCAAGTTTATGAAAATGAATATGATAACGAGCCCGGTGAGCCGGATATTAACCCGTATACAGGACTTGAATATGAGACGAATAGCGTAAGAGTGCATCCAAATAAAATCGGATATATTCAGGTTTATGATAGAACGATGCACAAGTGGACAGAGATGACGGAGTGGGCATTCCTAGGATATCAAGAGAGGCAGAAGTTGTTGCTCGGAAAAGCATATAAGGAGCCGACGTACCTTGATTAGATATCAGCAATTGTAGAAAAGAGGCAATAAATTTGATATGGAAAGATTTACTCTCGGATAAGAGAATCAGAGAGCCAAAATACAATAATACTAAGAGAAATGATAAACCGAGTGATTTGCGAAGTGAATTCGAAAAGGATTATCATAGAATTATAGGGAGCGCTTCATTTAGAAGGCTGCAAGACAAGACCCAAGTTTTCCCCCTTGATAAAAGCGATTTTATTAGAACGAGACTGACGCATTCATTAGAAGTTTCCTCTATTGCTAAATCATTGGGGCAAAATGTAGGTGAGAATATAATATACTACAACAAAGATAAGTCTTTCACACCAAAAATGAAGGAGGACATAAGCAGCATTTTACAGTGCGCAGGGCTTATTCATGATATAGGGAATCCTCCATTTGGGCATTTCGGCGAGGTGGCAATAAGAGAATGGTTTAAGAGAAATCTTACGAGGATTAATTTTCATGGCAAAACACTCTTAGAATGTTTGAATGAGCAGATGAAAATGGATCTTTTAATGTTTGAAGGAAATGCACAGGCACTTAGACTCGTGTCTAAGTTACATTTTCTAGTAGATGAAAATGGAATGAACCTTACATTTGCATTATTGAATACTATTATAAAGTACCCGGTTACATCAGTTAATATTGATACGGTATCAGGAAATATTAAAGATAAGAAAATGGGGTATTATTTGGCGGATGAGGATCTTTATAATGAGATTGTGGATGCCACTAAGACGAATGGCAACAGACACCCGCTTACATATATACTTGAAGCGGCCGATGATATAGCATATAAAACGGCTGATATAGAAGATGCTTTTGTTAAAGGAATGCTTTCTTACCATAAACTTTTAGAAACGCTTATTAGCATGGAGAAACAGCATCCAAGTTCAGATTTCAAACCGGCGGATAAACTGCAAAGACTTTATAAGGTATGCGTAGACAACAACTTTGGTCAGCCTGAGGAATATGCAATTAAGAATTGGATAATCAGAGTTCAAGGCTATATGATTGCTTGTGCAACAAAGGGCTTTACAGATAATTATGATAGCATAATGGCGGGAACATATAAAAACGATTTATTCTATGGAAGCTTTGGTGAGGTGCTTATGAATACACTTGGCAAGCTTGCCTATGATGAAGTATTTACTACTAAGAAGATATATGGAATGGAAGCAACAGAGGCTGTAATACTTGATTTCCTTATGGATAGATTTGTAAATGCTGCTGTTAAATATGATGATAATCAAGAAATGGATCCGATAGAAAAGCGAATGATAGCTTTTATCTCCTACAATTACAAACGTTCATACCACCATCAGGCAGAAGGCAAAAGTGATGAAGAAAAGTTGTATTTGAGGCTACTTCTAGTTACAGATTATGTTTGTGGCATGACAGATAGCTTTGCAAAGAGACTATATCAGGAACTTAATGGGATAACACAGGATAATTATGAATGATGATAAGTATATGAAAGAGGCCATAAAGCAGGCTAAGAAAGCATATGAAAAAGGCGAGGTGCCTATAGGCTGTGTAATTGTGTTTGAAGACCGTATCATAGGACGCGGGTATAACAGACGTATGACCGACAAAAGCGCCTTGGCGCATGCCGAGATAAGTGCTATTAAGAAGGCAAATAAGATAATGAATGATTGGCGTCTTGATGACTGTGAGATGTATGTGACATTAGAGCCATGCCAGATGTGTGCGGGAGCAATAGTACAGTCGAGAATTAAAAGAGTTGTGATTGGTACTATGAATCCCAAAGCAGGATGCGCAGGTTCGATTCTAAATTTATTGGATGTTCCCGAATTTAATCATCAGGTTGAAACTACTATAGGTATTATGGAAGAAGAATGTAGAGAAATGATGCAGAGCTTTTTCAAACAATTACGATCAAAAAAATAATGCACCTTAGAAAGCAATGCTTTCATGGTGCATTTTATTATCTTTTTACGTGCGTTGCGCTTCGAACGATTATTCATAGACGTTACTTTGGCAGTTAACTAGACTCAGGCACCCTCACGGCACCCGGAAGGTTCTACTTAGTGCTGCTCCGTTCCCGACCTGACACGATTCATAGATTTCCGTCGCGTAAGACCCAAGTCGTAAGCGCCACTTACCAAAGGCTGCTCTACAAAGCAAAGCCCTCTGCGCAACATCACCCCTGCTATAGCGGATTGCAGGTACAAGGTACCGCTAACACCCCGGCTGCACGAATCTTAATTTTACACGCTTTTTAAATAAAAGTCAATTCAATAAAAGACAAGCTAAAAAGGAGTCCAAATGAAAGTTCTTTTAGTAGCAATAAATTCAAAATATATACATTCGAATCTAGCTGTTTATTCACTTAAGGCTTATGCAAAATCTACTGCATCCAAGCTTTCAATAGATGTCACAATAGCTGAATATACTATAAACCAAAACATTGACGAAATACTTGGTGACATTTATTTGCAAAAGCCGGATAGAGTTTGCTTTTCTGTATATATATGGAATGTAGATATTGTCGAAAAACTCATAGATGAAATAACAAAGATTATGCCCAAAAGTGAAATCTGGTGTGGTGGTCCGGAAGTTTCATATGATGCATCGGATTTTTTAAGGAGAAATGAAGGTGCTGCCGGTGTTATGTCAGGAGAAGGCGAAGAAACATTTGATGAGTTGCTTACCGGATTTGCAGACAGCTTAAAGTTTCAGGGTATTAATGGCATTACGTATAGAGAGGGCAATAATATCATCGTTAATAGCAACCGAAGTCAAATGGATCTAAATCAAGTTCCGTTTATATATAATGATATATCTGAATTCGAGAATAAGATAATATATTATGAAGGCAGTAGAGGATGTCCATATTCTTGCAGCTACTGTTTGTCATCCATTGATAAATCATTGCGATTTAGAGATGTAAAGAAGATTAAAGAGGAGCTGCAGTTTTTTTTAGATAATAAGGTTAAACAAGTCAAGTTTGTTGATAGAACATTTAATTGCAGCTCGGAATATGCAGAAAAAATATGGCAATATTTATTGGACAATGATAATGGAATAACTAATTTTCATTTTGAAATAGCTGCAGATGTTTTAACAGAGAGGGAATTACGTATAATAAAAGGTATGAGGCCGGGACTTATTCAGCTGGAAATAGGTATACAGTCTACTAATGAAAAAACAATAAATGAGATACGTCGCAAGATGGATTTTGACAAAGTCAGAAGCAATGTGCTAACAATAAAAGGGTACAAGAATGTACATCAGCATGTGGACTTAATAGCCGGATTGCCATATGAAAATCTGGAAAGCTTTTCCCGATCATTCGATATGGTATATGCATTACACGCCGAGCAGCTGCAACTTGGATTTCTAAAAGTTCTTAAGGGTTCATATATGGAAGAAATGAAAGAACAGTATGAACTAAAATATAACAGCCACCCGCCATATGAAGTACTCACGACAAAATGGATTTCATACATGGATATTCTTTTATTAAAAAGTATTGAAGAGATGGTTGAAACATACTATAATAGTGGCCAATTCAAGATAACTATTGATTATCTGGAAACCATGTATTCGTCACCATTTTTAATGTATGAGCAAATTGCTAAGTTCTATAAAGCGAATAACTATTTTGGGATAAAGCACAGTCGCAGCAAGCGATATGAAATATTATTGTCATACGTAGAATGCTATCATGAAGAAAGCAAAGAATATTTTAGAGAACTTCTTACTTTAGATTATTACTTGAGAGAAAATGCAAAGGGCAGACCGAAATTTGCATTTGAATACTGTTTAGATAAAGACGAGACTAGGGCCATTTACAATCGACTGGAGATTGTGCCGACGAAAAACATGGCTCATATAGAACGGTTCCCTATTATGAAGAAGACCTATTTATTTGATTACAGTAAGAGGGATCCTATGACGAATGAAGCGATATTAACGGAGGTATTATGAAGAAACGAACTTTAGAAATATTAGAAAAGTTTGATAATGAGTATGGAACGAAGGTAATACATTATCTTCACTATGAAGAACCATGGCAGCTTTTGGTTGCAACAATACTTAGTGCACAGTGTACAGATGCCAGAGTCAACATAGTTACAAAAGATTTGTTCGAAAAATACAAAAATGTTGAAGAACTTGCGGACGCTAATCTTAAGGATGTTGAAAAAATAATTAGGTCAACCGGATTCTATCATAATAAGGCATTGAATATAATTGCATGCATGCAGAAACTAAGGAGTCAACACAACTGCATAGTACCTTCAGACATAGACATATTGGTTAGCCTTCCGGGAGTGGGGAGAAAAACGGCAAATGTCATTAGAGGAAATATTTTTAATGAACCCAGTGTGGTGGTGGATACGCATGTAAAGCGAGTATCAAATAGATTAAAGCTAACTAAGAATCAGGATCCTACGAAAATAGAAATGGACCTAATGAAAGAATTGCCGAGAGACCACTGGATACTATTTAACATTCAGGCAATCGCATTTGGAAGGGCAATTTGTCACGCTAGGAGTCCTAAATGCGAGGTGTGCTTCTTGCAAAAGTATTGCAAAGAATTTCAAAAGAGTGTGAACTACCCACCACTTAGCTACTAAGTCATAAGACTTATTCACTTGAAGTTCTCTGTGCTAAAATGTATACTATACTAGTAACACAAAACGGCTAAAAGAACAAACGTTTGGTGTGAATATTTTGATTTTTTTCTTGCATATAGCTTGTATTATAGTATTATAGATTATGCAAACTTTAAGTTTTAATAAGAAGTTAGCTACTGAACAAAGTGTAATTGTCGTTATAAATATAATTTACCGGCATTCATCTCGCTGCTTGCAGAAGCAGGAGTCTTCAGCCTAGAAAGGATAAATTAGAGGTGACAAAGCATGAATTTTCACAATAAGAAAGTAAAAAAAATAATTTCAATCATTATAATCGTGATTATTATTGCAATGGTTGCAACAAGTGTGCTTCCATTTATAATGTAAAAGTATTAAGGGATAGGGTATGTCAAAGAAAATTAAACAAAGTAGTAGAATTGCGCACAGAAGAAGTATTAGAAGAAAACGGAGACTGATAGTAATCGGTCTTTGTACTATGTTTTTATTAGTTATTTGGGGAATGATTTATTATAATATGTATAGATATGTCAAGGATAATTCATCTGAAGATAGGATTGCAAATAATATCAAGATAGGTTACCTGGACATGTCAGATAAGACAAAAGAAGAAGCATTACAAGTCATTAATGAAAATACGCTTAAGATGGAAGATGCGGTAGCATCTTTTATTATTAATGAACAAAAAATAGATGTTCGACTGGGAGATTCGGAAATCTCATATACAGACGCCGATAAATCAATTGATAAGGCTCTTAAATACGGTAAGAGTGGCAGCATAATCTCAAGATACCGTAAACTTAAGGAATTAGAAAAAGAGACAAAAGAATATATTGCTGATATAGCTGTGAATGAAGAGGCTATGACTCAAATAATAAATAACAACGTAGAGCCTCATAACAAGCATGCTGCCAATGCATCGATTCATAGAAATGAATCAGGATTTGTAATCGAAGATGAGGAAGAAGGCACTACCACAGACGTAGAAAAAACATTAGCGAGTCTTTCAAAAATCCTTAATGACAGTTGGGATTACTCAAGTTTTAACATAGATGTTGAGGTAAAAACAGATATTCCCACCGTTAAAAGAGCGGACCTTGAGAGTATAACGGACATGTTAGGGAGCTATAGTACTGATGCCGGAAGCGGTGCCAGAGTACAAAACATTCAAACAGGAGTAAATAAGTTCAATGGCCTTATTTTACAACCGGCAGAAGAGGTGTCCTTTTTAGCAAAGTCAGTCCCATTCACTGCCGAGAATGGCTATGTTGAAGCCGGCGCATATGAAGAGGGACGTATTGTTGATTCTTTCGGTGGTGGAATATGTCAGGTTTCAACTACACTATACAACGCTGCTATTTATGCAGAACTTGATATAGTTGAGCGCTATCCGCATTCGATGACAGTTAATTACGTGAATTATTCCAGAGATGCTGCAATTGCAGAAGGCGTAAAAGACCTTATAATTAAGAATCCGTATGATACGCCCATATATATTGAAGGGTATCTTCAGGCAGATGGTCAAATCGTATTCAATATTTATGGTAAAGAGACAAGGCAAGCCGGAAGAACAATTGATTTTGAAACAGAAGTACTTTCAACAGAAGATTATCAGGTAACATATAAAGTGGATTATAATGCTGACTTAGGCAGCACTAGTTCATCAGGAAATGCAAGCAAACAAGTTAGTGCAAGACTTTGGAAGGTTGTTTACCAAGATGGTGTGGAAGTAAGCAGGGATGAATTTAACAAGAGCCATTATATGAGGTCGGATAGAACCATATCCGTAGGTGCAAAGTCTTCAAGTAGTACTGCAATTAGTATTATTGAGAGCGCGATAGGTTCTCAGGACTGGAATACAATAAGCGCAGCAATATCGCAAGCAAAAGCGGCAGCTGCAGCTCCGGCGCAATCTCAGACGGAAGCTCCGACGGTAAGTGAAGATACAACTGAAACAAGCGAGGAATAGACTGGGAGATGAAAAGGCATGGTAACGAAGCAATGTGGCATAGTTACATTTGGAAGCAATAGAAAGACAGCAGAATATGCATTTGCACTTGTTTATAATGAGCTTCTAGTATCGACGGATATCATTCGAGAGATTCAGGGTGAAGTTTTGGTGCCCGAATTATCCAAAGATGTTGAGATCAGTCGAATGCAGAATAAAATCCTCAAACTTGCAAATCAAAAAGGTATTAATACAGTAAAACTAGGTGGGCAAAGGAGCGGCGCAGTCGCCATGCCCACCATATCTCTTTGGGGGTATGGTGATAGTGAAGAAGTACAGAAGAGAAAATGCGAGCCTCTTGACAGTATTATAGTTGTAAATGGTGTGGCAACAGAGACTTTACTAAGGATATATTCTGAAAAACAAGAGGAACTAAGAAGTATCTTTTCTTCTGCATTCTTAGATAGAATAGAGAGACTTGAGCATTCGATATATATAGATACAACAGTGCTCAATATCAAAAAAGAGCCATCAGTGAAGTGCATTAGACAGATAGGCAATGGAGGCATATTTAAACTCCTTTATCAGATGTCAAACCTGATAGGTCATGGGTTTCGTATAGACTTAAAGAGTATTCCTATATTGCAGGAGACAATTGAGTTATGTGAAGTATATGGAATCAACCCTTATCAATCCACATCGGGCGGCTCATTGTTAATAATTACGGATAACGAAGAAGCCATATTAGATGCATTTAGAGAAATGGGTGTTTATGCGGTTAGAATCGGCTGCATTTCCGATAATAATGACAAAATAATTATAAATGGTGAAGAAGTCAGACACCTTGACAGACCCGGCACTGATGAAATAGAAAAACTACACAAAAGGGGTAAACAGATGGAGCAAACGGTAGAACAAACTAAGAAGGAAATTTTAAAATACATAGGAAAGAACAGCAAGACCGATATAAAAGAACTGTCAATCTTATTGGATATCGATGAGATGACAATAGCAGGTTTAATAGCTGAAATGGAGAGCGAGAAAGTCATATGCGGTTATCATACGTTAGTGAATTGGGAAAAGTTAGGCATTGATAAAGTCACTGCACTTATAGAGATAAAGGTTGCACCTATTAGAGGCGAAGGCTTTGATAAAGTGGCTGATAGGGTGAGTAATTATCCCGAAGTTACGGATTCGTATTTAATATCGGGAGAATTCGATATGATGGTAATTCTAGAGGGCAGAACATTACTTGAGGTGTCTCAATTTGTATCACAAAAATTATCACCGATTGAAGGTGTACTAAGCACCTCTACACATTTTATCCTTAAACGATACAAAGAGCATGGTACATGCATATCTGCTAAGGAACGTGTAGAAAGGATGCCGGTGACCCCATAATGAAGGAGAGACTATCAAGAACCGTAGTAGATATTAAGCCATCAGGAATTAGAAGATTTTTTGATTTGGTAAGTGAGATGCCGGAAGCTATTTCATTAGGTGTTGGTGAACCTGACTTTGAGACACCTTGGAGAGTTAGGGAAGAGGGTATTTATTCTTTAGAAAGAGGAAGAACATTTTATACCTCAAACTCCGGATTACTAGAGCTTAAGAAGGAAATCAGCAGATATCTGAAAAAAAGAATCAAGGTAAAGTATGAAATGGATGAAGTATTAGTCACAGTCGGAGGGAGTGAAGGGATTGACCTCGCATTTCGCTCCATGCTTAACCCGGGTGATGAAGTACTTATACCACAACCAAGTTATGTTTCTTATGAACCATGTGCCATTCTTGCAGGTGCAAAAACCGTTGTCATAGAGCTTAAAAACGAAAATGAATTTAGACTCACAAAAGATGAGTTGGAAGCCGCAATTACGGATAAGACTAAGATGCTGGTATTACCATTTCCAAACAATCCTACAGGATCCATTATGACACTTGAGGATTTAAAACCGATAGCTGAGGTGTGTATAGAGCATGATATATATGTGTTGTCGGATGAGATATACTCAGAGCTTACGTATCTCGGAGAACACGTTTCAATAGCATCTCTGCCGGGAATGCGTGACAGAACTCTTGTTATAAACGGGTTTTCGAAGGGATTTGCAATGACCGGCTGGAGACTGGGATATATATGCGGACCAAACGATATCGTAGAACAAATGCTGAAGATACACCAGTATGCAATTATGTGTGCACCTACAAATAGTCAGTATGCAGCAATAGAGGCATTAAGGAATTGCCGCAGCGAAGTAAAAGAAATGAGAACGGCTTATAACCAGCGACGCAGATATTTGATACATGAATTTAAACAGATGGGACTTCCATGCTTTGAGCCGTATGGAGCATTCTATGTATTTCCGTGCATAAAAGAATTTGGACTTACTTCTGAGGAGTTTGCTACTAAATTGTTAGAAGAGGAAAAGGTTGCGATTGTGCCGGGAACAGCCTTTGGAGACTGCGGCGAAGGGTTCCTTAGAATTTCATATGCATATTCTCTTGATGATTTAAAGATGGCAATAGAGCGCGTTGATAGGTTTGTTACGAGACTTAGAAACAGATAAGCAAATAAAAAAAATAAAAGAAATAAAATAAATGAAAACAGTAGGTGAAATAATTGATTAATATCGTACTTTTAGAACCTGAAATACCTGCGAATACCGGTAATATTGGTAGAACATGTGTGGCTACTGATACACGTCTCCACTTAATTGAGCCACTAGGATTTAAATTAAATGAAAAAAGCATTAAAAGAGCCGGCATGGACTATTGGCAGGACTTAGATGTGACCACATATATTGATTTTGATGATTTTATGGAGAAGAATAATCATCCGAATATATATATGGCGACCACGAAAGCAGAAAAGACATATGCTGATGTGACATATGCGGATGACTGCTATATTATGTTTGGCAAAGAAAGTGCCGGAATTCCGGAAAAGCTGTTGGTAAAACATAAAGATTATTGTATACGAATCCCGATGAGTGCTGATATTAGGTCGCTAAACTTAGGAAACTCTGTTGCAATTATTCTATACGAGGCATTAAGACAGAAAAATTTTGATTATTTAAATAAAATCGGTAAATTACATGAAGAGAGTTGGAAAAACTCTCTTTTTTGTAGACTTTTAAATTGAAACATATTATAATTTTCCTTAGGTGTATTTTGTTAGGGAGGAGGAAGCCATTTATGGTGGTCGATACTATACAAACAATTAAAGATACTGAAAAAGACGCTGACTTATTAATTGCTGAGGCTGATAAAAAGTGTGAAGCTTTGCTCGAAAAAGCCAAGAAGGAATCTTCTGAGATTCGTGAAGAAGCAATAACAAAAGGTCACAAACAAGCTCTTAGCGCAATCGAAAAAGCGCAAAAGGAAGGCGACTTGAAGCTTGAAAATGAACTTTCGCAGACTGAAAATGATGCAAAGGGACTTAAGCAGACAGTGACAGCAAAAGAAGATGAAGCCATTGAGGCGATTATTGCCGGACTCATCTAGGTAAAAGCAAATGCAAAAAGTGCATTTGAAAAGGAGGTATAGTTTATGGCAAAAATGCAGATGCAACGAGTAAGTATCTGCGCTTTAAAGAAGGATCGAAAAGAAATCTTAGAGAAAGTTCAGCATTTAGGTGTAATGGAAGTGAAATCAATTGAAGATGAAGAACTTGATAAGATGGACACGGTTCAAGCTAGACAAGGATTTGATAAAAAGTCACATAGAGCAGAAAACGCATTGGAAATATTGAATGAATATGCTCCGGCTAAGGGATCATTATTTGATAGTCTAAAAGGGAAAAAACTGATTCCGAAGAACGAATATGAGGCTACTGTATCAAATAGGGACGAACTTCTTAAGATATCGAAAAGCCTTATTGAATTAAATAAGGAAATAGAAGAAGGAAAAGCTGAGGTTGCAAAACTTGAGAATCAAATTGAGGCGATAATACCTTGGATTGATTTAGACATTCCTATGGATTATGAAGGTACTAAAAAGACATCAGTCATTATAGGAACTATGGAAGCGGAAATTACGCTTGAAGATATTTATAGTGCAGTTTTAGAAGTGGATACTAATCTTGATGCTCTTGATGTCAATATTATTAGTAAAGATAAGGATGCTGCATACATAGTAATTATTTGTCTAAAGGAAGACAAGGCCTCAGTTGAAGAAGCACTTCGTCTAAAAGGGTTTGCTAAACCTGCAAATAAAATCAGTAAAGTTCCAAGTGAGCTCAAATCAGATCTGGAAGCAAGGATTAATGCTCGAGGCATTACAATTGAAGAAAAGAAAGAAGAAATAATAGCTCTCGCTGATAAACGAGAGGAGTTACAACTCATTTCTGACTTTTATAGAATCAGAAAAGACAAGTATGAGGTCTTGGGAGTCTTACCTCAATCAGAAAGAACTTTCTTCCTAAGCGGGTATATCCCGGTAGAGAATGTAAAAATGATAGAGGAAGAAGTAGGTAATAAATATAATTGTGTTCTGGATATAGAAGACACACTACCGGATGAAGACGTACCTGTTAAGCTAAAAAATAGTAAATTCGGTGCCTGTGCAGAAGGGATTACCGAATCCTATGGATTGCCGGGCAAGGAAGACATCGACCCATCAAGTATTATGGCAATATTTTATATCATATTTTTCGGACTTATGTTATCTGATGCGGCATACGGATTCATCGTATTTATTGCGTGTTTTGTCGTGTTAAAGAAGTTCCCGAGGATGAGTGAAAGTATGCAAAAGTCATTGCGACTGTTCATGTACTGTGGAATATCCACGTTAGTATGGGGTCTTTTATTCGGAGGAATATTCGGAGACTTAATATCTGTGTTTAGTAAGACGTTCTTAAGCCACGAGGTTGTATTTAAACCACTTTGGTTTGCACCTCTTGATGAGCCTATGAAACTATTAACATATTCTATGTTATTTGGTGTTATTCATATGTTTGTCGGCCTTGGAATTAAAGGGTATATATGTCTAAAAAACAAAGATGTAATAGGCTTTATATCTGATGTTGTATTTTGGTATATGATGTTGGTAGGACTCATCTTGATGTTGCTGCCAAGCCAGATTTTCTCATCTATATCACAGATGGAAATGACATTTCCACCTATTATAAACACATTGGCGAAGGCTTTAGCAATTATCGGAGCACTTGGAATATTCGTAATGTCAGGCAGACGCTCAAAGAATATTGCACTTCGACTTGGATTAGGAGCTTACGATTTATACAATGTTACAGGTTGGTTAAGCGATGTACTTTCTTATTCACGTTTACTTGCACTTGGACTTGCAACAGGAGTTGTAGCATCGGTAATAAACCAGATGGGAACTATGGCAGGTAAAACGGTACCGGGAGTATTGATATTCATTTTCGCCTTTGTATTTGGACATATTCTTAATATGGCAATTAATCTCTTAGGCGCATATGTTCATACGTGTAGATTACAGTATGTAGAATTTTTCGGAAAATTTTATGAAGGCGGAGGCAGAGCCTTTACGCCATTTAAAACTAAAACAAACTATATAGAAGTTAAGGAGGATTAGTAATATGAGTGGATTAGTATGGGCACTATTAGGTGCATCATTAGCGGCAATTTTAGCGGGGTGCGGATCAGCACTTGGTGTTGCAACTGCCGGACAGGCAGCAGCAGGGGTTGTTACTGAGGACCCCAGCAAGTTTTCAAAAGTATTGGTGTTACAGCTTCTACCGGGTACACAAGGTATTTATGGCTTACTTGTTGCCTTTATCACATTATCTAAAGTTGGAATCATCGGTAGTGGGGCTATTGAAATATCAATGTCAACAGGACTTATGATTTTTGCAGCATGTTTACCAATAGCAATAGTAGGTTTGATTTCAGGATTACATCAGGGAAGAACTTCTGTTGCATCTATCGGACTTGTGGCTAAGAAACCGGATCAATTTGGTAAAGCTATGTTATTCCCGGCAATGGTTGAGACATATGCAATTCTTGCACTTTTGATCTCTTTCATGGCAGTAAGTGGTGTTCAGGTTTAAGAAAAGGAGATAGCGAAGTGGCAGGACTGGATAAAGTAAAAGAACAGATTCTAAGCGAAGCGCGAGTCCTTGCAGATGAAAAATTGAGAGATGCTACTGATGAGGCAAATGAGATGATTCAGGCAGCAAAGGATGAAGCCGAAAAAACTGGTGCAGAGTTAAAGCAAAAGTCGGATGAAGAAGTGAAGAAATATGATGAAAAAGTTGCTTCTTCATGTGATATGAAAAAAAGAACTAAGCTCCTTGAGACAAAGCAGGAATTAATTAATGACCTCTTTGAAAAAGCACTGGACAAGCTTGATAATATGAATGATGCAGATTATTTTGCATTTTTATTAAAAGTACTTGAGAACAGACTCAAACCGGAAGAAGGAATACTATTCTTTTCGGAGAAAGACTTGAGCAGACTTAAGTCTGATTTTTCCGAGCAAGCAATAAAGCTTGCAAAGACCAAGGGTGGAAGTATCTCAATATCAGACAAAGCTGCAAATATTAAGAATGGGTTTATAGTAACCTACGGAAGCATCGAGGAGAACTGCACGATTGAAGCTTTGTTTAATGATAAAAAAGATGATTTAAGAGATATACTTCATAAGCTCTTATTTTCATAACCGGGAGGAGAAATATGAGTGAGCAATATACCTATGCGGTCGCAAGGGTGCGTGCAATGGAAGACTCGTTGTTCTCTGACGGTGTCATCGAGCAGTTGATTAATTGTAAAGATGAAAGTCAGGCAATTACATTTTTAGAAGAAAAAGGATGGGGCGGTAATGGCGTTCTTTCTAACGCTGAGAAGATATTCAAGCGAGAGGAAGAGAAGACATGGGAAACCGTCGGTGAACTTAAAATCGATTTGTCGAAGTTTGATGTTCTATCGTATCCGAAGTTGTTTCATAATTTGAAAGCAGCTATAAAGGCTGTTGGAAGTGAACAAATGGAATGGCAATACTTTTATAAGGATGTTGATATTGAGCGAGATGAAATGATGCAAATCATTCAGGAAAAGGCGTTTGATCATTTGCCGGCGTTTATGCAAGAAGCCGCTGAAGAAGCAACGGAGACTTTCCTTAGAACAAAGGATGGTCAGCTCTGTGATGTAATCATAGATAAAGCGGCACTTGACGCAATGCTTAAGGCAGGTAAGGAATCTAAAGAAAGAATCATCGAGACATATGCCGAGACAACGGTTGCTGTAGCAGATATTAAGATAGCAGTTCGTTCTCAGATGACGAACAAGGCACTCGGATTTGTCAAAAGATCAATGGCCGAATGTGATAGCCTTAACATTGAACAATTATCAAAAGCGACGCAGATAAATAAAGAAGCAATTATTGAATACCTAAGTACAACGATTTATAAAGACGGAGCGGAGGCTCTTAAAGAATCACCATCAGCATTTGAACGCTGGTGTGACAATAGAATGATTCAGGCTATCTCTCCGGAGAAGACAAATCCGTTTACAATAGGTCCGATTTTTGCATATGTTATAGCAAGAGAAAATGAAATAAAAACAGTTAGAATAATCCTATCAGGCATAAGAAATGGCTTGTCTGAAGAATCTATCAGAGAAAGGGTAAGGCAGATGTATGTATAAGATAGCAGTTATTGGCGACTATGATAGTATATATGGCTTTGCTACCCTTGGGATAGATATATTTCCCGTGACTTTTGAAACAGCAAAGCAAAAACTTCATGAGTTGGCGAAAGGTGAGTATAAGGTAATATATATTACGGAATTACTTGCTGAGGAGATACTGGATGAAATTAATAGATATGAAGAACAAGTAACCCCTGCTATCATTTTAATTCCGGGTATTGCAGGCAATACCGGTTCAGGAGTTAAAAATGTGAAACTCTCAGTTGAGAAAGCAGTAGGCTCAGACATTCTGTTTGGGAATAAATAAAGAAAGGTGGGTGATTGGTAAGAATGAGTACAGGTACAATAAAAAAAGTAGCCGGACCTTTAGTTATAGCCGAAGGTATGCGTGATGCTAACATGATGGATATTGTCCGCGTTAGTGAGCAAAGGCTTATTGGTGAAATTATAGAAATACATGGTGACGAAGCTTCTATTCAGGTTTATGAAGAAACCTCAGGACTTGGACCGGGAGAACCGGTTGAATCAATGGGAGTTCCGATGTCAGTTGAACTTGGACCGGGACTAATAGCAAGTATATATGATGGTATTCAAAGACCACTTGACGAAATCATGAGAAAGTCAGGAAACAATCTTACAAGAGGTGTAGAGGTTGATTCACTTAATAGAGAGAAAAAGTGGACATTTGTACCAAAGGTTAAGGTTGGCGATAAAGTAGCGGAAGGCGATATCATTGGTACTGTTCAAGAAACGGTTGTAGTTGAACAAAGAATAATGGTGCCTTACGGAATAAAGGGTACTGTAAAAGAAATAAAATCAGGTGAGTTTACCGTAGAGGAGATAGTAGCAGTACTATCAACTGAGGATGGCGATAAAGAACTCTCTATGATGCAGAGATGGCCTGTTCGTAAGGGAAGACCTTATGTTAAGAAATTCCCACCACAGATGCCGCTTGTTACAGGGCAACGTGTTGTTGATACTTTCTTCCCTATAGCAAAGGGCGGTGTTGCTGCAGTTCCGGGACCATTCGGTAGTGGAAAGACAGTTATTCAACATCAGCTTGCAAAATGGGCAGAAGCGGACATCGTTGTTTACATCGGATGTGGTGAGCGTGGAAATGAGATGACAGACGTTCTTAATGAGTTCCCTGAGCTTAAAGATCCAAAAACAGGTGAATCACTGATGAAAAGAACAGTTCTGATAGCAAATACATCGGATATGCCGGTTGCTGCTCGTGAAGCATCTATATATACAGGAATCACAATTGCAGAGTACTTTAGAGATATGGGATATTCAGTAGCACTTATGGCGGATTCTACATCAAGATGGGCGGAGGCACTTCGTGAAATGTCAGGTCGTCTTGAAGAGATGCCCGGTGAAGAAGGATACCCGGCCTATCTGGGCTCCAGACTTGCTCAGTTCTATGAAAGAGCAGGAATGGTTCAGAGTCTTGGAAGCGATGAGAGAATAGGGTACCTATCAGTAATTGGTGCTGTTTCACCTCCGGGTGGAGATATTTCGGAGCCGGTTTCACAGGCTACACTTCGTATTGTTAAGGTGTTCTGGGGACTTGATGCTTCTCTTGCATATAAGAGACATTTCCCGGCGATTAACTGGCTTACCAGCTATTCGTTATATCTTGCTGATATGGGTAAATGGTTTGATAAGGAAGTATCGCCGGATTGGATGATAGACAGACAAAAGATGATGAGTCTTTTAAATGATGAGTCAGAGCTTGATGAAATTGTAAAGATGGTAGGTATGGATGCACTATCTGCGTCTGATAGACTTAAGATGGAAGCAGCCAGATCAATTCGTGAAGATTTCTTACATCAGAATTCATTCCATGATATTGATACATATACATCACTTACAAAACAACTCCTGATGATGAAACTTGTTATGGCTTATTACGAGGAATCTGCTGCTGCATTAAAAGAGGGCGCACCTATCCAAGCACTGGTAGATTTGGAAGTCAGAGAAAAAATCGGACGTTTTAAATATACTACTGATGATAAGATTCAGGAAGAATATGATAGAATTTGTGACGAACTTAAATTAGAAGTGAAACAAGCAATTAGAAAGGGGGACTTTTAAACTATGGCTAAAGAATATAGAACCATACAAGAAGTAGCCGGTCCTCTGATGCTGGTGCGAGGAGTAGAAAACGTAAGCTTTGATGAGCTGGGCGAGATAGAACTTGCCAGTGGCGAGAGAAGACGCTGCAAGGTCCTTGAAATCAATGGCAGTGATGCACTTGTTCAGTTATTTGAAAGTGCTACAGGTATAAATCTAAGTAATTCAAAAGTACGTTTCTTTGGAAGGAGCATGGAACTCGGAGTATCTGAAGATATGCTTGGACGTGTATTTGATGGACTTGGAAGACCTATTGATGATGGTCCTGAGATTTTACCGGATGCAAGGAAAGATATAAATGGACTAGCTATGAACCCGGCGGCAAGAAGTTATCCTGAGGAATTTATACAGACAGGAGTTTCAGCTATTGACGGACTTAATACTTTGGTTCGTGGACAGAAACTACCTATTTTTTCCGGATCAGGTTTGCCACATGCACAATTGGCAGCGCAAATAGCAAAGCAAGCTAAGGTACGTGGTAAAGATGAAAAATTTGCCGTTGTATTTGCTGCTATGGGTATCACCTTTGAAGAATCCAACTTCTTCGTAGAATCATTCAAAGAAACAGGTGCTATTGATAGAACAGTACTATTTGTCAACTTGGCTAATGACCCTGCTATTGAGCGTATATCAACACCTCGTATGGCACTTACAGCCGCAGAATATCTAGCATTTGAAAAGGATATGCAGGTACTTGTTATCCTTACAGATATAACGAACTATGCAGATGCACTTCGTGAGGTTTCAGCAGCTCGTAAAGAGGTTCCCGGAAGACGTGGCTATCCCGGATACTTATATACTGACCTTGCTACTCTATACGAGAGAGCAGGAAGACAGCATGGTAAGAACGGAAGTATAACTATGATACCGATTCTATCAATGCCTGAGGATGATAAGACTCATCCAATTCCTGACTTGACAGGATATATAACGGAGGGACAGATTATACTTAGTCGTGAACTGTATCGTAAAGGTATACAACCTCCAATAGATGTACTGCCTTCACTTTCACGTCTTAAAGATAAAGGTATTGGTGAAGGAAAGACAAGAGCGGATCATGCCAATGTAATGAATCAGCTATTTGCAGCTTATGCAAGAGGTAAGGAAGCTAAGGAACTTATGGTTATTCTAGGTGAAGCAGCGCTTACTGAAATGGATATAAAATATGCGAATTTCTCTGATGCATTTGAAAAACAATATGTTTCTCAAGGATATGATACTGATAGATCAATAGAAGAAACAATGGATATCGGCTGGGAATTACTGCGTATGCTGCCGAGAAGTGAGTTGAAACGTATCGATGATAAGTTCTTAGATGAATATTACGGAAAGTAGGTGGTTAAATGGCATCTACACAAGTAATACCAACAAGGATGGAGCTTACGAGGCTTAAGAAAAAGCTGACAACTGCAAGAAAAGGACATAAGCTGTTAAAGGACAAACGTGATGAATTAATGCGTCAGTTTCTGGATCTTGTAAGAGAAAATATGGAGCTCAGAATCAAAGTAGAAGAAGGCATAAAAAATGCCAACAGAAATTTTGTAATAGCTAAGGCGGGTATGGATGAAGTTACTTTGAATACTGCACTAATGGCACCAAAGCAAGAGATTTCTCTTGAAGTAGATACGAAAAATGTCATGAGTGTAAATACTCCTATTTTCAAAACTACAACAAGAACCAGTGACGAAAATGATATTTATTCGTATGGTTTTGCCTTTACTTCCAGTGACTTAGATGGTGCGGTTAAATCGCTCGCGGATATTTTACCGGAAATGCTACGACTTGCAGAGGTTGAAAAAGCTTGTAGGTTAATGGCTGCTGAAATCGAAAAGACGAGAAGAAGGGTTAATGCCCTTGAACATGTCACGATTCCACAAACGCAGCATGATATTAAATATATTGCTATGAAGCTTGATGAAAACGAAAGAAGTTCACAGATCCGTCTAATGAAGGTTAAGGATATGATGCTTGAAGAAGCACATCATTATAGTGAACACTAATAGCAACGTATTTTCACATTGAAAAGATATGACAGATGGAGAGGAGATGTACTCCTCTCCATTTTTGAAAGGAAATATAATGAATAATAAAAATAATCTAATCCTTATAGGCATGCCGGCTTCAGGTAAAAGTACTTGTGGAGTTATAGTAGCTAAGAGATTAGGATATCAATTTATAGATACAGATCTTTTAATACAAAGACAAGAGGATAGACTTCTTCGTGAAATCATTGAGGAGGATGGAATAGAGGAATTTTTAAAAATCGAAAATCAGGTCAATAGTGATGTAGATACAGATAAGGCAGTTATATCACCGGGAGGAAGTGTAGTATATTGCGAAGGAGCGATGGAACACTTTAAACGTATTGGCGTTATAGTATATATTAAAGTACCATTTGAAGCTATATCAAAAAGAATATCAAGTGCAGAAGGTAGAGGCGTTGTTTTAAAAGATGGGCAGACGTTGGAAGATCTTTACAATGAAAGGGTGCCTCTTTTGGAAAAATACGCAGATGTTGTAGTTGAGCAGGACGGTAAAAGTGTTGAGGATACTGTGCAGGAGATTGCCGGGATATGTTACAAAAAGGTTACAGAAAGTTAAAAAGGCATTTACAATTAAAAAAAATATGATATAATAGCACAGAGTATAAATGATTAAAATAGACACATGAGGTGCGATTATGGAACAATATGTTATTAAAGGTGGGCAACCTCTAGTTGGGGAAGTAGAGATTGGCGGCGCCAAGAATGCTGCGCTTGCTATACTTGCGGCGGCAATTATGACTGATGAAACAGTATTGATTGATAATCTTCCGGATGTCAATGATATCCATGTTTTACTTGAAGCCATAAAGGGAATAGGAGCTTCGGTAACAAGAATTGATAAACATACAGTCAAGATTAAAGCAAACGAGATTAAGAATTTAAATGTTGAGTATGATTATATTAAGAAAATAAGGGCTTCATATTATTTATTAGGAGCATTACTGGGTAAGTATAAAAGAGCTGAGGTGGCACTTCCGGGAGGATGTAATATAGGAAGCAGACCTATAGATCAGCACTTAAAGGGTTTTAGAGCGCTAGGATCAGATATAGATATTGAACATGGCAAAGTTGTGGCAGAAGCTGAGGTATTTAGAGGAAGCCATATCTATTTTGACGTGGTTACAGTAGGCGCTACAATTAATGTTATGATGGCCGCTACGATGGCGGAAGGCCTTACTATTTTAGAAAATGTTGCAAAGGAACCACACGTAGTTGATGTTGCAAACTTTTTAAATAGTATGGGAGCTAATATTAGAGGCGCCGGTACCGATGTTATCAAAATTCGTGGTGTTAAGAGACTCCACGGAACGCAGTACTCTGTTATACCGGATCAAATCGAAGCCGGAACATTTATGTATGCTGCAGCAGCTACAAGAGGAGATGTGACTGTGCTTAACGTGATACCTAAGCATTTAGAGGCAACAGTTGCTAAACTTATTGAAATCGGTTGTGAAGTTGAAGAGTTTGATGATGCGGTTAGAGTGGTTTCTAAAGGCAATTTAAAGAATACTAAGGTTAAGACATTGCCGTATCCGGGATTTCCAACGGATATGCAGCCACAGATGGGAGTAACACTTTCCCTTTGCAATGGAACAAGCACTATAGCAGAGAGCATTTTTGAGAATCGCTTTAAATATCTGGATGAATTAGCTAGAATGGGAGCAATATCAAAGGTTGATGGAAATTCAGCAACTATTCAAGGTGTTAAGAAGCTGATGGGTGCTAGAATTAGTGCACCGGATTTGCGTGCAGGAGCAGCGCTTTGCATTGCCGGACTTGCAGCAGAAGGAATAACTATAATAGATGACATTGTGTATATCCAAAGAGGATACGAGAACTTTGAGGGAAAATTAAAAGGACTTGGAGCAATGATAGAGAAGGTTTCCAGTGAAAAGGAAATCCAGAAATTCAAATTAAAAGTAGGGTAAATATGGAGAGAAGATTATTTACATCTGAATCTGTGACAGAAGGTCATCCTGATAAGATGAGTGATCAGATTTCAGATGCGATATTAGATGCACTTATTAAGAAGGATCCTATGAGTAGAGTGGCCTGTGAGACATGTACAACTACAGGTCTTGTTCTAGTTATGGGAGAAATTACTACGAAAGCTTATGTAGATATGCAAAAGGTGGTAAGAGATACCATTCGTGAAATAGGATATACCAGAGGAAAATATGGATTTGATGCAGATAATTGTGGAGTGATTGTAGCGATAGACGAACAATCTCCGGATATTGCGCGGGGCGTTGATGAAGCACTTGAGGTCAAAGAACAATCTAATGCAGAGCTTGACAAGATAGGAGCCGGAGACCAAGGAATGATGTTTGGCTATGCCACTGATGAGACGAAGGAGTACATGCCATACCCAATTAGTCTTGCACATAAGTTGGCACTTAAACTGACTGAGGTGAGAAAAAGTGGTGTGCTGCCATATCTGAGACCGGATGGAAAAACACAAGTAACTGTTGAATATGATGAGAATGATAAACCGGTCAGACTTGATGCGATTGTGTTGTCAACACAGCATGACCCTGAGATTGAGCAGGAACAGATACATGAAGATGTTAAGAAGTATATATTTGATGAAGTATTGCCAAAAGAAATGGTTGATGATAATACAAAGTTTTATATTAATCCGACAGGACGTTTTGTTATAGGTGGACCACATGGCGATAGCGGATTAACCGGAAGAAAGATAATTGTAGACACATATGGCGGAATGGCAAGGCATGGAGGCGGAGCTTTTTCAGGAAAGGACTGCACTAAGGTTGATCGCTCGGCAGCCTATGCAGCGAGATATGTTGCGAAGAATATTGTTGCAGCAGGAATAGCAAAGAAGTGCGAAATTCAACTTTCATATGCCATAGGTGTTGCACATCCGACATCTATAATGGTGGATACTTTCGGAACGGGTAAGATTAGTAATTTAAAGATAGTAAACATGATTAGAAAAGAGTTTGATTTAAGACCTGCAGGAATTATCCGGATGCTTAATCTTAGAAGACCTATTTATAAGGATACGGCTGCATACGGTCATTTCGGGCGTACTGATGTTGAATTACCATGGGAAAAGCTCGATAAAATGGATTCTTTGAAGACCTATTTATAAAATAATTATAAAACCCTAAGACGCTTTTACGAAAGCGTCTTATTTCGTGTTATACTCGTGTAATGAACTTGCCTTATACAATATGGTGAGGTGAATGTTGAAGAGGAGATGGGAATGAAGCTTAAGACCAGACTGATTACAGCGTTTGTCATTATTGTGTTAACACCGGTTGTTTTATCATTTGCGATGTATAACCTGGTGGGAGAGTGGCAAAAGAATCAAATAGAACAAAAGTATGGAATATCAAGTGAGTCTATTGAGAGCCTTACGAATGTGATTGATGCTGCATCCGCACTTACGAAGTCTACCTATATCGAGCTTGAAGATATAATAAAAGAACACCCGGACAAAATGGAAGATTTGGAGTTTTTAGGATCAGTAAATCAGGAGCTTAAGGAACGCCAATCTTACCTCATAGTAAAGAAGCAAAATAGTATTGAGTATCTTGGCAAAGAATCAGATTTAAGTGGTGCTATTATTTCTCATTTGCCCGATTATGACACGGGAAAAGAAGTGCTTGATGGCGAGAATGGTATTTATCTTGGTGGTGACGAACAGGTTATGGTAAAGAGGATACAATTTACCTTTAATGATGGTTCTGATGGTGCCGCATTCCTTGTTACTGATACCAGTGATATGATTCCTGAGATAGAGCGCTTTTATATAATTATGATTGTGGGCATTCTTGCAATATTAATTATCACTGCAGGAGTATTAAGTTTTTGGCTTTATAAATCCGTGACAGTTCCTTTATCACTTATGAAAGAGGCGGCTAATAATATAAGAGAAGGGAATCTTAATTATGAATTCAAGATTTCCTCCAGTGATGAAATGGGACGTCTTGCGCAAGACCTTGAAGAAATGAGGATAAGACTAAAGGAAAGTGCTGAAGAGAAGTTGAAATTTGATCGGGAAAGCAAGGATTTAATCAGTAATATTTCACATGACTTAAAGACACCTGTTACTGCGATAAAAGGCTATGCCGAGGGAATAATGGATGGAGTTGCAGATACTCCGGAAAAAATGGACAAATATGTTCATACAATATATAATAAAGCAGATGAAATGAATTTATTAATTAATGAGCTAACGTTGTACTCTAAGATTGATACAAACAGGATTCCATATAATTTTTCCACACTATCCGTTAATAATTATTTTAATGATTGTGCAGAGGATTTATTGTTTGAATTAGAGTCAAAGAACGTTGAATTTGGATATTTTAATTATGTAACTTCTGATGTTCAGATTATTGCAGATGCAGAGCAAGTTAAAAGAGTGATTCATAATATAGTGAATAATTCACTTAAATATATGGACAAAGATAAACCGAAGATTAACCTAAGGATAAAGGATGTTGGAGATTTTGTTCAGATTGAGGTAGAGGATAATGGAAAAGGTATTTCAGCAAAGGATTTGACACACATCTTTGAAAGGTTCTACAGAACAGATGCATCCAGAAACTCATCAAAGGGTGGTAGTGGTATTGGTCTTTCTATTGTTAAAAAAATCATAGAAGAACACGGCGGTAAAATATGGGCAACAAGCAAGGAAGATACGGGGACAACTATTTTCTTTGTACTACGAAAATATCAGGAGGTACCGGCAAGTGAGTAAAATACTAATCGTAGAGGACGAGGTGGCAATTGCAGAGCTCGAAAAGGACTATTTAGAGCTAAGTGGATTTGAGGTTGAGACAGTTAATGATGGCGAATTAGGACTTAAGAAAGCACTAACAGGAGAGTATGAATTATTCATTTTGGATTTAATGCTTCCCGGTGTTGATGGGTTTGAAATTTGTAAACAGATTCGTGATAAAAAGAACACTCCTATTATCATGGTCTCTGCAAAGAAGGATGATATCGATAAAATCAGGGGACTGGGACTTGGTGCAGATGATTATCTGACAAAACCGTTTAGCCCAAGTGAACTCGTAGCTAGAGTAAAGGCACACCTTGCCAGATATGACAGATTAACCGGCAGTACCATTGAAAGCAACAAGGTAATTGAGATTAGAGGACTGAAAATAGATACAACGGCAAGGAGAGTTTGGATTAATGACGAGGAGAGAACATTTACTACTAAGGAATTTGATTTATTAACGTTTCTTGCAAGCCATCCAAACCACGTTTATTCAAAGGAAGAGCTTTTTAGAGAAATCTGGGATATGGAATCAATAGGGGACATTGCAACTGTTACTGTTCACATTAAGAAAATTAGAGAAAAGGTTGAAATGGATACCTCAAATCCTCAATACATTGAAACTATTTGGGGAGTTGGATATCGATTCAAAGTGTAATAATGAAATACAGAAATCAAAAGAGCAAAAAGAACATTCGCTGGGATACGATGCAGATTATTGTAATTGGGTTTTTAGGTGCGATTTTTTTGGGTGGGGTTATTTTATACTTGCCAATTAGCAATCAAGAGCCCATAGGCTTCCTGCATGCGCTATTCACATCAACATCAGCGATATGTGTTACAGGGCTGGTAACAATTATTCCGGCCACCCAGTTCACTGTTTTTGGCAAAGTAGTATTGCTATTTCTTATTCAAATTGGTGGTCTTGGGGTTATAGCGGTGGGAACCAGTTTTTTTCTAATGTTGAAAAGAAAGATATCGCTAAACTATCGTATACTAATGTTTGAGAGCTTTAATACAGATGGTCCCGGAGGCGTAGTTAAGCTTGTTAGGAGCGCAATAATAGGAACGTTTTTTGTCGAGGGCATAGGTGCATTTATCTATGCTTTTGCATTTATACCAAAATATGGTGTATTAAGAGGACTGTGTTATAGTGTCTTTCAAGCAGTATCTTCATTTTGTAATGCAGGTATTGATATACTAGGTACTGATAGTATGGCAGGATTTGCTTATAGTCCGCTTGTAAATATAAATACTATGCTGCTAATTATTGTTGGAGGCATAGGCTTTACTGTGTGGCTGGATCTACGGACTAACGGTAAGAGAATACTTAACCATGAAGTTCCTAATAGGTGGTGGTTTACTAGACTACAGCTACATTCAAAGCTTGCAATTGTAACGACTTTAATCCTTATAGTTACGGGAACCTTACTAGTATTACTATTTGAGTATGACAATGATGCAACTATAGGGACTATGTCATTTGGAAATAAATTGATGGCTTCAGCATTTCAATCCGTAACAACAAGAACTGCCGGATATAGTACCATCTCGCAGCTTGACTTACATAGTGAAACGAAGTTGCTTAGTATTATTCTAATGATTATTGGAGGGTCACCGGTAGGAACAGCAGGAGGTATTAAAACAACAACTTTTGCAATGCTTGTTATTACAGCTATTTCATTTATTAGAGGTGGCAATGACACAGAATTTTTCGGACGTAAAATCTCGAAAGAAAATTTCCGAACCGGATTTACTATTGTAATGCTTGCGTTGGCTATATACTTATCAGGAACGATGGCTATTACCGTAATTGAAAATGATACAATACCGGTTATAAATATTATGTTTGAAACAGCGTCAGCACTTGGTACAGTCGGGCTTACAGCCAATTTAACTGCTGACTTATCGAGTGCAAGTCAAATAATTCTGATGATAATGATGTATCTCGGAAGAATTGGCCCACTCACCTTTGCACTTGTATTTGGTAAAAGAATGCATACAAAGGATAAGCTTAGAGAGCTCCCTGAAAGAAGGATAATAATTGGTTAGGATAGGAGAAGTCAAAATGAAAAAGGAGTACGCAGTACTAGGACTTGGAAATTTCGGACAAAGTGTGGCACTTACGCTTCAGGAGTTGGGGTGTGAGGTTATAGCAGTTGATAGAAGTGAAGAGAGAGTACAAAGATTTGCAGATCATGTTTCCTATGCAATGAAAGCAGATATAGCAGATCCGGAAGTTATAAAGACATTGGGAGCTAGAAATCTTGATGGTGTTATCATAGCGGTTGCAGAAGACATGGAATCGAGTATTATGGCTACGCTTGCTTGTTCGGAGCTTGGAGTGCCAATGATACTTGCTAAGGCAAATAATGAGGTTCATGCTAAGATTTTGGAGAAGATAGGTGCGAATATTATTATTTATCCGGAGAGGGAGACGGGAGAGCGTGTGGCTAAGCAACTCCTGTCAGCAAATTTTACTGACTGGATAAGTCTTTCGCCGGACTTTAGTATTATTGAGACAAAGATACCTAGGGCATGGGAAGGGAAAAGCCTTGAGGAACTGAAACTGCGTGAAATACATGATATTAGTGTTGTCGGCACTATTGTAAATGGTCAGATGGAAGTCAATCCTAATCCGAAAAGCAAACTTCCGGATAATTGTATAATGATAATTGTAGGATCTAATTCAGCACTTGAACTTATCCAAAGAGGCAATAAGGAATGATTATAACTAGTACATCTAATGCTAGGATTAAACTATTAAAGAGTTATCAAAAGAAGAAAAAGCTTAGAGATGAAGCCGGCGTATATATTGTCGAGGGAGTTCGTATGCTAAAGGAAGTTCCTTTGGAATATTTGAGTGAGTTATATGTCTCGGAAACTTTTTATGACGGTAATAAAACTCTGGTTAACAATATATCGGGCAATCCGATTATTTTAACAGACGCAGTCTACAACCATGTTTCAGATACTAAAACGCCTCAGGGAGTACTACTTGTAGTTAAACGCAGGGAATATGCATTTGATGATATGCTGGATGAATGCACAGATTTTTCGATTATACTAGACGGATTACAAGATCCCGGGAACCTTGGAACGATAATAAGAAGTGCTGAGGCCGCAGGTGTGAATGGCATTTTTTTAACAGAAGATTGCGTTGATGTGTATAATCCAAAGACGATTCGTGCTACAATGGGTTCAGTATATAGAATACCAATTTGCTATGTTAACAATATGGAAAATGGCATAGACAAGATGAAAGATAGAGGCATTACTATATATGCTGCAGATTTAAATGGCAATATGGATTATGATAAGGAAATATATGCAGATAAAAAAGCTTTTTTAATTGGTAATGAAGGTAATGGGATAAGCAGCATACTACTTAATAAAGCGGATACTTGCATTAAAATACCTATGAAGGGACATGTGGAGTCGCTAAACGCAGCTATTTCTGCAACTGTATTGATGTTTGAAGCAGCGAGACAAAATCGAGCATTATAGGTGCTCATGACGAAGGAGGGATTGCATGGTAATACAGATTGTTGGTCAATACTTTTGGTTAATTGCATTTATTGTATTGTTTGTGATTGAGATACTAACATTGGGATTAACAACTATATGGTTTGCAGGAGGTTCTTTGGCAGCATTTATAGCTCAGCTTCTTGGAGCAAATCTTATAATTCAAATCATTGTATTCGTAGTTGTTTCCGTAGTACTATTAGTTTTTACACGACCAATAGTAAAGAAGCATTTTAACAACAATAGGACGCTTACGAATGCAGAAAGCCTTAAAGGAGAATCCGGCACAGTCATGGAGACAATTGATACTCTAAGAGCAGTCGGAAGAGTCAATGTAAAGGGTCGGGAATGGGCAGCAAAGACAGAGGATCCGGAAGGCGTTATTCAAGTAGGTCAAAAGATAATAGTTAAGGAAATAAAGGGTGTACATTTAATTGTGACAAATAAGGAGGAAGCATAATGGGATTTTTAGCAATTTTGGGAATAATAGTTTTATCTATTTTTATCTTAATTTTAATATCGTGTATTAAAGTCGTTAGACAGGCACAGGCAATTGTATTAGAAAGATTCGGTGCGTATCAGGAAACATGGTCAACAGGAATTCACCTAAAGACGCCGATTATAGATAGAGTTGCCAGACGAGTAGACTTAAAAGAACAAGTAGTAGACTTTGCACCACAACCTGTTATCACTAAAGATAATGTTACGATGAGAATTGATACGGTAGTATTCTTCGAGATAACAGACCCTAAGCTATTCTGCTATGGTGTAGCTAATCCTATTATGGCGATAGAGAATCTTACAGCGACAACTCTTAGAAATATTATTGGTGATTTAGAGCTTGATCAGACTCTTACTTCAAGAGAAACAATAAATACTAAGATGAGATCATCTCTTGATATTGCAACTGATCCTTGGGGTATCAAGGTTAACAGAGTAGAGCTTAAGAACATCATTCCACCGGCAGCAATTCAAGACGCGATGGAGAAACAGATGAAGGCAGAGCGTGAACGAAGAGAAGCTATTCTTCGTGCAGAGGGTGAAAAGAAGTCAACTATCCTTGTTGCAGAAGGTAAGAAGGAATCAGTAATTCTTGATGCTGAAGCAGATAAGCAAGCAGCTATTTTGTCAGCAGAGGCTCATAAAGAAGCAATGATTCGTGAAGCGGAAGGTGAAGCTGAGGCTATCCTTAAGGTACAACAAGCTACTGCAAACGGTATTGAATTCATTAGAAATGCGAAAGCAGATAATGCAGTCCTTACGATTAAGAGTCTTGAAGCTTTTGAGAAAGCAGCAGATGGAAAGGCTACCAAGATAATTATACCATCAGAAATTCAAGGTATAGCCGGATTAGCAAAATCACTAACAGAAGTTATAAAGGATGAAAATAAAGCTGAGTAGTTAACATATATACTGAAGTGATATAACATATAAATGAAATAGCAGAAACATCAGTGGGCGCTTTAATCGGCGCCCTAATTTATCGGTATACTAAAATCACTGGAGGAAAGAAGGGATAAAAGGATGAACTTAAAAGGAAGAAGTTTTCTGACATTAAAGGATTTTACCAAAGATGAGATAAACTATTTAATAGAGTTAGCTGATACATTGAAAAAGAAGAAAAAGACCGGCGAGTTAGGAAACTCACTCAAAGGGAAAAATATAGCACTTATATTTGAAAAACCATCTACAAGAACAAGGTGTGCATTTACAGTTGCCACGGCTGATGAAGGCGGTATACCAACTTATTTAGCCGGAAGCGAAATTCAACTTGGGCACAAGGAAAGTATTGAAGATACTGCAAAGGTTCTTGGAAGAATGTTTGATGGTATAGAGTTTAGAGGGTTTAATCAAAGTGACGTGGTGGCTCTGGCAGAACATAGCGGTGTCCCTGTCTGGAATGGACTAACGGATAAGTATCACCCAACACAGGTGTTGGCAGATTTCTTAACCATGAAAGAGCACTTCGACCATTTAGAAGGACTTAAATTTGTTTTTCTGGGTGATGGCAGAAATAATATGGCAAATTCTTTGATGATAGGCTGTGCTAAACTCGGAATCAATTATGTCAACATTGCGCCGGACACCTTACATCCGTCCCATCATCTCATAAGAGAGTGTGAGGAATATGCCAATAAGTCAGGCTCAACAATTACAATTACTGATGATATTAATGCTGTAGAAGATGCGGATGTATTGTATACGGATGTCTGGGCATCTATGGGTGAAGAGGACAAAGCAAAAGAGCGAATAGTTCTATTAAAACCATATCAGATTAATTCAGAACTTATGAAAAAAACTAAGAAAGATACTACGATATTTATGCATTGCCTTCCTGCAGTAAAGGGAAATGAAGTTACGGAGGAGGTATTTGACAGCGAAGCATCAGTTGTCTTTGACGAGGCGGAGAATAGGCTTCATACAATCAAAGCGGTAATGGTAGCAACGCTAGGGGAGTAGTAATATATGAAATCAGAGATACTAAGCATACTAAAAAGTAGTGAGACTTATGTGTCAGGTCAAACATTATGTGAGCACTTCGGAGTATCGCGAACAGCCATATGGAAAGCTATTGAGCAGCTAAAAAAAACCGGATATAGTATAGAAGCTGTAAGAAATAAAGGATACAGACTTATAGGCCAACTCGATATTTTGTCTAAAGAAGAAATAGAGAGTCAGATAACTACCGAGACAATGGGCAAACAGGTTGTGTATTACGGTGAAACTGATTCAACGAATATAAAGGCTAAGCTTCTTGGTGAGTCGGGAGCTGAATCGGGCATGCTTGTTGTTGCGAATAGACAGGTATCAGGACGAGGTAGAAGAGGTCGCGAGTGGATATCAGAAGCAAATACTAACATATACATGACCATTTTACTAAGACCTGACATAGAGCCGAGTATTGCGCCAATGCTGACATTAGTTATGGCGATTACAGCAGCAAAAGCAATTATCCATGTTACAGGATTAGAGGCTAAAATAAAATGGCCAAATGATATAGTGGTTAATGGTAAAAAAGTGTGTGGAATATTAACTGAGATGAGTGCTCAGACAGATTATATAAATCATGTCGTTATTGGTGTGGGAATAAATGCAAATGAAGAAGACTTCCCGAGGCCATTAAATGATAAAGCGACATCTCTAAAAATAGAAGGTGGCAAGCCGATACTGCGTTCGCAGTTGATTGGTGTAATAATGTCAGAGTTTGAAAAATATTATAATGAATTTATTATTGAAAAAAACTTATCAGCTATAAAGGACGAATACAATAGTTTGCTCGTAAACAAAGATAGTGAAATCATGATACTTAATTCGGAAGGCGGTTATAAGGCATTCGGACTTGGAATAAATGACATTGGCGAGTTATTAGTTAAGATGCAGGATGGAAGTATAAGGGAAATATATGCCGGAGAAGTATCTGTTCGTGGTATATATGGATATGTGTAATAAATACATGAGGAGATTGTTAATGGATAAGGATATTGTACTGTGCGGTGCTAATTCATATGAAGAGAAGTATTATTTGAATCCGGATTTTAGTACACTTCCGGAATCGATACAAAACGAACTAAAAATAATGTGTGTATTATATGTCAATGATGTAGGGGGGATACTCACCCTAGTCTATGATGAAGAAGGGACCTTGAATTTTCAGGTCACATCTGAGGAATTTGATCCGCTGTTTGATGAAATCGGCAGCAGACTGAAAATAAAAAACTTGCAGACAGAGAAGGAAGAATTATTGACTGCATTACAGGTGTATTATAAAGTATTCTTTTTAAACGAACAGCCATCGGAGGAGGTTTAGCATGTTATTAGCAGTAGATGTTGGAAATACAAATATTACAGTAGGAATTTTTAAGGAAAATGAATTACAAGGCACATTTCGTATTACAACTAAGGTAAAACGAACTTCCGATGAACTTGGAATTACATTTAGAGAATTAGTTGAAGGGCATGGAGTTCTAAGCGTTGAGATTAAGCACGTTATCATTGCATCAGTTGTTCCGGATGCCATGCATTCACTTGGCAGTGCATTTATTAAATACTTTGGTGTAAGACCGGTTGTAGTATCTGCCGGAATAAAGACCGGAATACGAATTGGGATAGAAAATCCGAGACAGGTTGGAGCAGATAGAATAGTTGACGCTGTAGCAGGGTATACCATTCATGGCGGTCCGGTCATCGTTGTTGATTTTGGAACAGCAACAACCTATGATTTAGTAGGTCCCGATGGTGCGTTCGAAGCCGGAATTACTGCACCGGGGATTAGAACATCTGCAGAAGCTATGTGGGGAGATGCGGCTATGCTTCCATCTATTGAGATAATAAAGCCGAAATCAGTACTTGCAAAAGAAACAGTTAGCAGTATGCAGGCAGGACTTGTATATGGTCAAATAGGACAAACCGAGTATATAATTAGTAAGATAAAGGAAGAGTCAGGATACACTGATGCAAAGGTGGTTGCTACCGGAGGATTAGGTTCAATTATAGCGAATGAAACAGAAATGATTGATGTGTATGATCCAAAGCTTACGCTTAAGGGACTCAAGATAATATATGATAAAAATAGGAAAAATTAATCTGGAAAATCCGTTTATATTAGCGCCAATGGCAGGAGTAAGTGACCTGCCATTTCGATTGCTTTGTAAAGAAAATGGTGCAGGCCTTTTATGTATGGAGATGGTTAGCGCAAAAGCACTAACATATCATAATGAAAAAACTAAAGAACTTACGAAGATTCATCCTAAAGAGTATCCGGTTTCATTGCAACTTTTTGGTTCGGAACCCGAGGTAATGGCTGAAGCTGCGAAAATAGTAGAGGAGCTGCCTTTTCAATTTTTGGATATTAATATGGGGTGTCCGGTTCCAAAGATAGTTGGAAACGGCGAAGGCTCAGCACTAATGAAGGATGCAAAGCGTGTCGACGCAATAGTATCAGCTGTAGTCAAAGCAATTAATAAGCCGGTTACTGTAAAAATACGAAAAGGCTTTGATGCAAGGCAGGTCAATGCTGTAAGGATTGCTAAAATCATAGAAGACGCCGGCGCAAGCGCCATAGCTGTTCATGGTAGGACCAGAGAACAATATTATTCAGGATATGCAGATTGGGAAATCATTAAAAATGTTAAGGAATCGGTTTCCATTCCGGTTATAGGAAATGGAGATGTGACAGATCCGATTAGTGCAGAAAAGATGATGAAGACTACCGGTTGTGACGCAGTCATGATAGGTAGGGCGGCGCAAGGTAATCCATGGATATTTAAGGAACTTAATGCATACCATAACACAGGAGAATTGATACCAAGGCCTAGTATATTAGAGCTTAGAGAGACTATGCTAAGGCATGCCAAACTACAGTTAGAGTATAAGGGAGATTATATAGGTATACGCGAAATGAGAAAACATGTAGCCTGGTACACTAAGGGACTTAAGGGATCAGCTAAACTACGTGGAGTACTATCACAAGTTGAATCCTATGATGAGCTGCAGGAAATTCTGATGAAATTGGAATAAAATAACGTAGAAAAAAGAAAGAGTTAAGGATATACTTATTGACATGTGGGGACAAAGTATGTATAATAATGAAATTGTGAAAGTATCTTTGTTTTTACAAGATCATTAACAATAAATAGTAAGGGAGCGAAAAGATATGGAAGCAAAGAAGGCGATATTAACATATGCCGGGCTGAAGTCACTAGAGGACGAACTCGAGAATTTAAAAGTAAATAAAAGAAAAGAAGTAGCAGGAAAGATAAAAGAGGCTAGGGAGCAAGGCGATTTATCTGAAAATGCAGAATATGATGCAGCAAAAGACGAACAACGTGATATCGAAGCAAGAATTGAACAAATCGAGGCTATACTTAAAAATGTAGAAGTTGTTGTAGAAGATGAAGTTGAATTTGATAAAATCAATGTTGGATGTAAAGTCCTAGTTCATGATATGACTTATGACGAGGACATGGAATATAAAATAGTAGGCTCTACGGAAGCAAATTCACTTGAAGGTAAAATTTCAAACGAATCGCCGGTTGGACAAGCTCTGCTTGGAAAAAAGGTAGATGAAGTAGTAAATATTGAAACTCAAGCAGGCGTTATGAAATATAAAGTGCTTGATATCAGCCCTATATTACAGGGATAGATTATTTTCAAGACTAATTTGATAAGCAATGCTAAATAAGCCCCTCTGTATC
>JBKEBP010000210.1:0-1718 GCA_047973235.1 Suipraeoptans sp.
GATGAAGGAGAAAAAGAACAATACTATGAAGAGTTTTTATCAGAAAAAAGGGTGGAATTAATAACTGAATATCTAAAAGAATACATGGATAGAGAATATCCAAAAATAGGATATGGAACAATCTACGAAGAAATCACAATGGAACGATTACGTAATGACAGGGTAGCAGTAGGTGAAGAATTTAGAGAAATAGATCGTGCATTATACTCTTCATATGACATACATTTAACATATGTAATGTATAATATTGTATTGGAAATGAGAGAAAATGGTGATTTTGATGATGAATAGATAATTATGGGTGAAGTGATAAAAAAATATTAATCAAGCTAGGTGTTGTAGTAATAATAGCAATATCAATAATTGTAAGTGTTATGCAATATCAAGTCAAAAAAGAAGAACAAGCACGGGTGCGAGATGACCAACGTAGTGCTAAATTGGTAATGAATATTTACTGGTATAGCTATTTATCAGATCAATATGGAAGTAGTGCTGAAGGAGAAAAAGAACAATACTATGAAGAGTTTTTATCAGAAAAAAGGGTGGAATTGATGACTGAATATTTAAAAAAATGTATGGATAGAGAATATCCAGGAATAGGATATGGAACAACCTACGAAGAAATCACAATGGATCGATTACGCAATGGCAGGGTAGCGGTAGGTGAAGAGTTTATAGAAATAGAAGATATATTAATCGCCTCATATGACACGCACTTAACATATGTTATGGGTAATATTATAGATGAAATGAGAGAAAATGGTGATTTGTGATGACATCAGAAATGCAAGTGGGATGTAAATAATGAGTATATGTTCGGGCCTGATGTATTGGTTGCGCCGGTGTTATATGAAGGAATGACTGAGCGAGAAGTATATCTTCCAAAAGGAAAAACATGGATAGATGCAAATACAGGCAAATCATATGAGGGCGGCATTACGGTAATGTGTGATGCACCAATAGATGTAATCCCTGTATTTACAACTAATGATATGAAGTTAGAGTTTGTAAAGTAAAAAGAGGTAATTGAATGAATCAATCAAGTATGAGACAATGGATAGTAGTTCTGATGTCCTTAATAATATCATTTACAATAGTTGCATGCAGCAGCGCTAGTAAAGAGTACGCAGAAATAGTAAATGAAGACATAAGCGGTGAAGCTCTTGGTGATTGTGTTGAATTAGGTGAATACAAAGAAATTGCTGCTGATAACCGGTGGAACAATGAAATATAGAATCAGGTTATTAAATAAACGGTAGCAAAGCAATATCCAAAATCTCTACTTGATGATAAACTTATATATGTAAAAAGCAATTATGCCAGTTACGCTGCTGCTTTGGGAATTGAAAAAGATGAAATTCTGGAGAGGCTTGATAAAACCGAAGAAGATCTGGAAGAGGAAGCTAAGGAGCTGGTAAGAAGTGAAATGATTATATATGCGGTAGCTAAGGAAGAAACTATTTTACTATCGGATGATGAAAAGACCGGAATTCTGGAGACACAGATTGAACAGTTCGGATACGAAAGTGAAGAGGATTTAATCAGTCATTACGGCGGACAAGATGAGATGGAGTTCGCATGGCTTGCAGGTGAACTACCGAGACTGTTTCAAGTTTTGTGTAAATGCAAAAACTGATATAAGAAAGGTTGATAGTTATATTCGGGCAAAGCCGATTTTTCGGGCTTTGCCCTTTGTATGTATTATAGCTCTATTTTAG
>JBKEBP010000035.1:0-8635 GCA_047973235.1 Suipraeoptans sp.
TACTATAATAGTAACACAAAACAACCAAAAGAACAAGCGTTCGGTGCGAATATTTTGGATTTTTTCTTGCATATAGCTTGTATATAGTATATAGTTTATGCAAACTCTAAGTTTTAATAAGAAGTTAGCTACTGAACAAAGTGTAATTGTAGTTTAAATATAATTTACCGGCATTCATCTCGCTACTTGCAGAAGCAGGAGTCTTCTGCCTGTAAAGGATAAATGTGGTATTCTTAGCACAGGGTTTTCTGTTGAGCGAAAGATGAAAGCCTATAGATATAAGTGGAGGTTACAATGACAAAAAATGAGTTCCTTGCAAAGCTAAAAGAAGCACTTGCAAATGATTTAAGTGATAGAACCGTAACTGATAATATCAATTATTATAATCAGTACATAGATGGAGAAACAGCAAAGGGAAGAGATGAATACGAGGTGGTTTCTGAACTTGGTGATCCCTGGGCTATAGCGAAGACTATTTCAGATACTGAAGATCTAAAATCCGGTGGAAGTAAAACGAATAATACGTACAATGAATCGTATAGCCGGAGCGGTTCGGAGCAGCAGCCCAATAGTGCGGGCTCTAATACATCAGGTAATGGAGGCAGAAGTGCGAAATCTTTTTTTAGCACATTTTTAACCGTATTGCTGGTGGTTGTTATTATAGTATTTGTGATAAGTATTGTGGGTGGATTGTTTCGTGTTATTCTCCCGTTCATATTACCGATTATATTTATTGTGATAGTGTTTCGTATATTTTTCAAACGACGGTGAGATAATATAAAAGAGAAAAAGCCTCTGTTAAGTGGTGTGTTTGCATCATTGACAGGGGCTTTTCAATGGCGTAAAAGTATTTTACAAAGGGAAAAGCTTCGGTAGGGGAGCTACCGAAGCTTTTCGAGGGGAGTATAAATAATTAATAAGGGGTTGCAGAAACATTCGTTTCTACATCCTTAGTATAGTATAATGTTATTCTAATTGCAAGCCAAAAAAATAGGTCTTTATTACTATAAATTTGTGCATAATTTTGTGAAAAATGCTAACTATTATGGAAAAAAACTACATATTGTGGTCTGTAGTATATTGACAACACATTAGTAAAACAAGTACACTTAATAAGGTTGAACATGTAGCAAATATGCCGGGTCGTATTTGAATTATCTAAGCGAAAGAGTGAAAATATGAAAAAGATAGAATTGATTGCACCATGCCATTTTGGGATGGAGGCTGTATTAAAGCGAGAAATACAAAATTTGGGTTACGAAATAACCGAAGTTGAAGATGGTAGAGTGTGCTTTACAGGTGATGATGCAGTTGTTCCAAGAGCCAATGTGTTTCTTCGAACCGCTGAGAGAATTCTTCTGAAAGTGGGTGAATTTAATGCATACACTTTTGATGAATTATTTGAAAACACTAAAAAAATAGAGTGGGAGGACTACATTCCTCGCAACGGAAAGTTCTGGGTTACAAAGGCGGCATCAGTAAAAAGTAAGCTGTTTAGTCCATCGGATATACAGTCTATAATAAAGAAGTCCATTGTATCAAGGCTTTCCCAGGTCTATAATATAAATTGGTTTGAAGAGGATGGCCCATCTTATCCGATGCGTGTATTTATTAAGAAGGATAGGGTAACCATCGGAATAGACACAACAGGAACAGCCCTTCATAAAAGAGGCTATAGAGAGCTATCGGGAACAGCACCAATATCAGAAACGTTGGCAGCTGCTCTTATTATGCTGACGCCTTGGAGAAGAGATAGGATATTGGTAGATCCTTTTTGTGGAAGTGGTACCATTCCAATAGAGGCGGCAATGATGGCATCAAATATAGCTCCGGGATTAAATCGTTCGTTTCTATCCGAAGACTGGGGAAATATAGTTTCAAAAAAGATGTGGTATGAGACAATTGATGAAGCAAATGATATTATTATAAAAGATCCGGATACGGATATTCAAGGCTATGACATAGATCCAACCGTACTTAAAGTTGCTAGAACTAATGCTATGGAAGCCGGTGTTGATCACTTAATCCATTTTCAAGAAAGGGCAGCAAAGGATTTACGTCATCCGAAGAAGTATGGTTTCATTATAACTAATCCGCCATATGGAGAACGCTTGGAAGAAGCAGAAGCACTAGCTGAAATATACAAAGAATTGGGTGATGCATATAAACAACTTGATTCATGGTCATGTTATATGATAACCTCATATGAAGATGCTGAAAGAGACTTTGAAAAAAAGGCTGATAAAAATAGAAAAATTTATAATGGTATGATAAAGACTTATTTCTACCAATATATGGGGCCAAAGCCTCCAAGAAGAAATGTTAATGATAAGTAGAGAGGTTTAGGATGAATAGAATTATATTTGCAACGCATAATGAACATAAAATGATAGAGATACGAATGATACTTTCGGATTTGAAAACGGAAGTCATTTCACAAAAGGAAGCAGGAATATTCGCTGATGTTGTTGAAGATGGAAGCACTTTTGAAGAAAATGCAATTATCAAGGCTAAGGCTATTGGAAAAATCGCTCATGCTAGCGATAAATATAAGAACAGTATTGTTTTGGCAGATGATTCAGGATTAGAGATAGATTATTTAGGAAAGGAACCGGGTATTTATTCTGCACGCTATATGGGAGAAGATACTTCCTATGATATAAAGAATAATAACTTGTTAAAAAGACTGGAAGGTGTTCCTGATGAAAAGAGAACCGCCAGATTCGTTTGTGCAATCGCGGCTGTGTTTCCTGATGGAAGCGAGGAAGTAGTGAGAGGAACGATGGAAGGCATAATAGGGCATGAAATTGTGGGTAATAATGGATTTGGATATGATCCAATATTCTTTCTTCCAAGTCATGGGTGTACAAGCGCACAATTAGAGCCAAAGTTGAAGAATGAATTAAGCCATAGGGGAGAGGGCCTACGACTTATGAAGACTGTTATAGAGAATAAGCGATAGGTTGAGGTAGCAATTATTATGAAGGTATTGATAGTGAGTGATACACATAAGGCTCACGGAAATTTATTTAAAGTAATAGAAGATGAGAAACCATTTGATATGTTGATTCACTTAGGTGATGGAGAGGGCGTAGAATTTGACTTAGAGCATTTACTCAGCTGTCCAATACATATAGTTGGGGGGAATAATGACTTCTTTTCAAATTTGCCAAGAGAAAAAGAGTTTTTCATCGATGGACACCATGTATTCATCACGCATGGTCATGCATATTATGTGTCGCGAAGTGAAGAGAGACTAATCGAAGAGGGGAAAGGTAGAGGGGCTGATATTGTGATGTATGGTCATACGCATAAACCATCAGTACATCAAGAGAAGAACTTTACTGTTTTAAATCCCGGTAGCCTTTCATATCCTAGGCAGACGAATAGAAAAGCCAGCTACATAATAATGGAAATTGATGAAGAAGGCATTGCAACATACGAAATAAAATATGTGTAGTTAAAACAAATATGGAGTGCCCAAAATATACTTATTAACAAGGAGAAGGAAATGTCGACTATTGTAATCATGCTTTTAGGAGGTTTAGGCCTATTTCTATTTGGTATTAAATTAATGAGCGACGGACTTGAAAAAGCAGCCGGAGCAAGAATGCGTAAGATTCTTGAGTTTTTCACTTCAAATCGTTTTAAAGGAATGCTTGTAGGAATTGTAGTAACGGCTATAATTCAATCATCAAGTGCGACTACGGTAATGGTGGTAAGTTTCGTAAATTCGGGGCTTATGAATCTAATGCAGGCGGCAGGAGTAATTCTTGGTGCCAATATAGGTACTACTGTAACAGGTCAGTTGATTGCCTTTAATTTATCCGATATTGCACCACTAGTTGTATTTGCGGGAGCAATGATGATGCTTTTTGCAAAGAAGATTAATGTTAGCAGAGCCGGTGAAATTGTACTGGGATTTGGTATTTTATTTATGGGACTTAGTACTATGAGTGGCGCAATGTCATCACTTAAGGAGTCGGAACATATAGTTAGTGTTCTACAGTCTGTTAGTAGTCCTTTTCTTGCTATGCTAATTGGTTTTGCATTAACGGCGATACTTCAAAGTTCATCAGCTACAGTAGGTATAATTATACTTATGGCTACTCAGGGACTTCTGCAGTTTGATATTTGCCCGTATTTGATTCTTGGTTGTAACGTGGGTTCATGTGTATCTGCGATGATTGCAAGCTTTGGAGGAAAGAAGGATGCAAAAAGAGCAGCTTGGATTCACTTCCTGGTTAATATAATTGGTTCAGTTGTCTTATTTGTTGTCTTTACGGTTGCTGTAACACCAATAACAAATGCAATTATGAGCTTCTCAGGTGCAAATGCAGCAAGGGCAGTGGCAAATCTTCATACAGCAATCAAGCTGGCTGAGGTTGTAATACTATTCCCATTCATGACTCTAATAGTAAAAGCCACATATAAGATAGTACCGGGTGCGGATCCAAGTTCTGAAGACAAGTTTGAACTCAAATATATTGGTGAAGGTACGATGCTTACACCGGCAACAGCAGTAGTTGATGCAATAAGAGAAATCGAGCATATGGGTGAAGTAGCTATATCTAATGTAAAAGTTTCACTGGAAGCGCTAAGTGATCTGGACGAAAAAAAGATAAATAAGGTATATGAAACAGAAGAATATGTGGATTATTTAAATAAGAAGATAACGGATTATCTCGTAAAAGCAAATGAGCTTGAACTTCCGGTAGCAGATGCGCAGCTGGCAGGTGGACTGTTTCATGTTGTAAACGATATAGAGCGTATCGGAGACCATGCAGAAAATTTTGCAGATGCCGCAAAGCAGCGAAAGAAGAGAAATGTTACTTTCACTGATAAAGGCTCAAAGCAGTTAAAAGATATGGGCGATATGACACTTAAGATACTGGATTACTCTTTAGATATGTTTTCAAATAAAAATCCGGAGCACATGCAGGAGATTCTTGACCTGGAAGATGCTATTGATAAAAAAGAGAAAAAATTGCAACGTGCACATGTAAAGCGAATCGCAAAAGGCGAGTGTAGTGCCGAAGCCGGAATGATTTATTCCGATGTTGCATCAGGATTGGAGCGTATTGGTGATCATGCTACCAACATAGCGTTTGCCATACTTAAACCTGAAGATTATGAAGAAGATGAAGAAGCGTAAATATGCATAAAAGGAAAAAGGAAAAAGTTTCCATTTTTTATTGACAAAGTATGTAGCGTATTATATAATAACACTTGTCGCTAGTTCAGATAATAAGATTAAGCGTTAAAATATAATACTTTCGGGGTGTGGCTCAGCTTGGCTAGAGCGCCTGGTTTGGGACCAGGAGGTCGCAGGTTCAAATCCTGTCACCCCGACTTTTATGCGGGTGTAGTTCAATGGTAGAACACTAGCCTTCCAAGCTAGATACGTGGGTTCGATTCCCATCACCCGCTTTCTTGAAGCCTTTTAATATCGGGGCTTTTAGTAATGCAAATATGAGTCTATAGCTCAGCTGGATAGAGCAACGGCCTTCTAAGCCGTAGGTCGCAGGTTCGAATCCTGCTAGGCTCGTTAAAACAATATTATGGTGGGTGTAGTTCAGTTGGTTAGAGCGCCAGATTGTGGTTCTGGATGTCGTGGGTTCGAGTCCCATTACCCACCCTTTTACGAACAGGGAAGCTGATTACTTCCCTAAAGTATTCTATTGGGCTATCGCCAAGCGGTAAGGCACAGGACTTTGACTCCTGCATTCGCTGGTTCGAATCCAGCTAGCCCAGTTTGCCGGAAATTTGGCAAAGTGTTTAACGTTTCATAATTCATGGAGCATTAGCTCAGATGGTAGAGCACTTGACTTTTAATCAAGTTGTCCGGGGTTCGATTCCCCGATGCTTCACTGCCGAATGGCAAACATAATATGCGGATGTGGCGGAACTGGCAGACGCGCTAGACTTAGGATCTAGTGGGGCGACCCGTGCAGGTTCAAGTCCTGTTATCCGCATCAGTGCGGGTGTTCTTACAGCACTTGAGATTGTTACCGCAATCTCAAGTGTGGGACACTCTACAAGTTCACGACTTGTTGAGATTGGGAGTAGCTAACTGCTACTCCTTTTCTCGTTTGTATCAAAACTTCCGGTTGCGGAAGTGGTACTATGTTGGGTATCTCAATCGAGCCGACGCAGTTATAATGTATTTTGAGCTTTTGAACGTGTACGCCGTCTATCTTCTCGGCGTGGTGGACTTCGATATAGTCCACAAGCTCACTTAACATTCGCTGCGTCAATTTCTTTGCGCGGGTGTACTTGCGAACACGGGCAATGAACATATCCATTGTAACGGATTTATCCGTTTCCCGGTCAAGCTCCCTCTGCAAGACTTTCACTCGCTCTGCAAGCTCGGCCTGTTCCTGCTCATACTTTGCGGACATTTTCGTAAACCGTTCCTCGGTAATCCTGCCGCTTTCGCTGTCCTCATAAATGCGCTGAAACAGGTTATCAAGCTCCGCGTCACGCTTCTGCAAGTCTTTTAGCTGCTTTTGCATGGCCTGTCGTTCCGCATTCGCGTCCTGCTGCGCTTGCCCGATTGCCGCCTTGAAAAACTCGGTTTCATACCGGCTTGCAAACTGCGTTAGGCGACGTATCTCACCAAGCACAACCTGTTCAAGAAAATCCACGCGCACATAATGTGTGCTGCTGCAAGTGCCACGATTGCCCTTGTAGTTGGAGCAGTTGAAATACCTGATTTCAGGGTTTTTCTGATTGAAGTGATACCAAAGGTTTTTACCACAATCAGCACACCGCAAAAGGCCGGAAAACATATTTTTCTCGCCCTCATTGGTGACGCGCTTTCGCACCTTGCCCCGCTTCTGCTGTACTTGTTCCCATATCCCACGAGCAATAATGGGGGCGTGTACGTCCTTGAAAACCGCCCAATTTTCCTCGTCATTCGGTAGCCGTTCTTTGTGCTTGAATGATTTGGAATAAGTCTTAAAGTTGATAACGTCGCCGCAATACTCCTGCAAAGACAGGATTTTGACGACGGTTGAGCTATTCCATTTATGCGGCTCCCGGTCAGTCACTTTACCGGGGCGTTTGATACCCTTGCTGCGCCAGTAAAACATAGGTGTCAAGATTATGTCCGCAGACAGGGCGGCGATTTGCTCTGTGCCGTAGCCGTCCAGCGTCATGCTGTACACCCGGCGCACTACGGCGGCGGCTTCCTCGTCCACTATCCAGCATTTAGGATTGTCCGGGGCTTTCGTGTAGCCGTAGGGCGGCGGTGAAAGAGGTTCCCCGGCACTCCCCCGTACCCTGTTAGACAGGCGGCGTTTTTTGGAAATGTCGCGGGCGTACTGCTCGTTCGCCCAATTGCGCAGAAAAATAAACTCGTCGTCGCCCATCTCTGTATCAATGCTATCGCCCACAGAAACAAGTCGTATTTCATGCTCTGGTAGAAAATCATCAATCAGCTTGTCGGCTTCCGTGCGGTTGCGATATAGGCGGGATAAGTCTTTGACGAATAACGCTGCTGCGTATTCCTGTTCCAATGCGCCAAGTATATCCTGAAAGCCGGGGCGTTTGGATACCACGCCGGTTATACCGTCGTCCATGAAGATAATCAAAATGGTATATCCGTATTCTTTCGCTAACTGCGTCAAGAGCTTAATTTGATTTTGTATGCTATTGCTCTCGCCGTCTAATTCGTCCTCGCGGGAAATGCGAACATAGATAAAAGCGGTTTTAGCTCGGTCTTTCTTGTTAAACCGTAGCCCCTTATCGGTGGCATAATAGATTTTTGGCTTGGTATTTGACTGTTTCACAAGCCCTCCTTTCCGGCAGTCAAATATCAATATCCCCATGTGGGTATTGTACCATATCAGACTACCGTATGTCACGTTGAAACTCGCATTATCAGGGCGTTTCTACGTCCGATTGAATAAGGCGCAAAAGAACAGTTCCGACTGTTTCCTTTGCGCCCTCTTTGAAAACAGGCTCGACAATAAAAGTCTTGCCCTGTACGGTATATGTGCGTGTATTTTCTAAAGGGGATTGCCCGGAAGCACCGGGCATTTCCCCGTTATTGCTTTCATTGGAATTATCCATAGCAAAAAAGCCCCTTTCATTGAATAGGTAAAATGAAAATAGGCTTTAATCGGACGGACGCGGGCGCGTCCTCACGGGCATTTCACCCCTCCGTGGTTCTCACCAAGCCGCCCCCCATTGGCTGCGACGCTTTGAACGCTCGGCCTGTGGCTGGACGGGAGTATCATTATCATTTCCGCGCTGTCATAGCCCACAAGTCACCCATACTTGTTTTATGGCTGTCGGTTGTATCGCTCCACTTTCCCCGTAGGGGAAAGTATCATGGCGCACCCGCCGTCCGGCTCGGCATGGAAATAGAAAGTATCCGATTTGCCCTATACTGCGCCGCCGTTATCTTGCGGGCTTTCTTTGTCAAAGAGCAGTAGCAAGGTGTAAGTGCGGCAATCCACGGAAAGGGGGGCGCGGATTGCGTTTAACTCAAACCTTGAATGAAAGGATAGCCCTCATCAGCTTTGACCGCAATCGGTCACGCATATCGCCGTCTATGCCGTAATAGGTATTGCCGCGCTCGTCGCGCAGCGTCCGCATAGAAAGGCTTGCTATGTAGCTTTCGTAACGC
>JBKEBP010000093.1:0-4231 GCA_047973235.1 Suipraeoptans sp.
AAAGAGCGCAACGAGGTAAGGGTATCTCTTCGCAGGCTCGTCCACTGTCTTTATCACAGTGAATCGAAACCTATGAGATATCCTGCCAAGATTGCGCACTCCGGCATGATTTTCTTTTTAGGGTAGCTAACCCTTAATAGGGGATAGGCAGGCTGATTATTCGAATCCTTCTCTGCCTATCATTTCAACCTCAGATTATTTCTTCGGTTTGGTTTGTGCTAATGCACTTGCTGCTACAGATTTTGCTTGTTTTCCGTAACGACCATCACGCAGAACTTTGCTTGCTGTAGAAGCAATTTTTCTACTGGTCTGTTTCATGTTTTTGGCCATCACTATCACCTCCTCATTCACTTTTTATCTATGGCTCATTTAAGCCTGTCCTAAATATACTTGAAAACAAAAAATCTGTAATCGACATGAAATATAGGTAAAATACAGTTCGGATATAGTTAAAAGAGCATAAAAAAGAGCCACTCACATAATGTGAATGACTCCGTAATAGAACCAATATTAATCTCGATATCCTGTTATCAAACCGTATCTTCCTCTTTGTTCATCTTTTGTAAATTCAATAAGGTGTGCCGTTTCGTAATCAAATTTAGGGATTTCATTTTCTATAATAATTGTTTGTCGAGTATCCTGATGCTGCAATAGGTAGTTGAACAATCCGCTTTTCATAGTCTCAGATGTATGTTCTTCTCCGATATGATCCTCTTTTTCTTTTAATGAAAGAATTGGAGAATCAACTACCAACATTTGTGGCCTGTATAAATTATATTCATCAAGGCAATTTTGCATTGCGATAGCAAGTATTGTATTGAGGAATGCCCGAAACCCTTTTCCTTGGCTTTTCTTTAAATGACCATTTACAACTACATCATAATCGTCCGTATCAAACCTCACTCCCGCAAACCGTTGATAATTGCATCCCTCTAATAACTCTTTCAATATAGTATCCAATTTATCATGAAATACATCATTAAACTTTCCGGGTATATTAATCTGAATGGAGGATGACTCCTCTTCTTCTGTCACCTTCATTTCGCCAACTAAAACATCACTGAATACTTCAATCATTTCTTTAGCCTTATACTGATTCAATGCCATAGTATAGTCTGCAAGATGAGCGCGCAGCTGTATGATTTGAGGTCTAAGTTCTCCTCTAATCGTAGAATCAACTTGACGCCGCTCTGCCATCAATGACAGCCGTGTTTGATTCAATTCTTCCATTTCATCTGCAATAGCATCCTGCACAGACTGTAAATCTTTTATCTGTGCCTCGATTTTTGTAACTTCTACTATTGCTGCATCAATACATGATTCTTCTTTATCTTTTGGAAGTTCTCCATTGCAAAATGGGCAGTGATCTAATTTCATCATAGTGGCATTATGAATATCTCCATCTGCTATAAAGGTCAAACGCTTAATATCAGATTCATACTGCGATAAAAGCGAAGTATTCCTATTCTTTAACATGCGGGATTCTGCAATTTGATCATCTATTTCAATTATTTTATCAGCAATATTACGGCTTCGATTGGTAGCTTTCTCTAATGCTCCTTCTACGGCTCCAATTTCGTCAATAACAGAGTCTACTTTTTTCTGTAATTGTCCCGGTGTTTCTTCCGAAAAGTTCTGAAGTTCCACTACTTTCCGCTCTGCTAATTTGGACATACTTCTGTCTACAAATTTCTTTACAGCATCCTTGCGTTCGCTCTTTGTCTTTTTATCTTTCCCAGCTTTTTCAGGCAGATAATTATTTCCAGTAGCAAAATACAATAGGGAAGACATCACTGGAACTCCAACCTTTTTATTGAAACCGATACCAGAGGCCAGCACACTGCTAATTGCCTGAACCCTCTGTTCATCTATCAGCAGTGTGTGATAGAAAGTTCGCAATGTTAAACGCTGCGGTTTACCAGTAAGAGTTTGGATAATCTTTACTTCATCATCAATCCCCATCAAGTGAAGCCACACCGAATTGATGCATTTTTTAGCATTTCCAGCTTTATATGTATCACTGTCAATAGAATCAACTAAGCTGGATACCTCAAAATCATTACTGTCAATTTCTCGCCGCATGGTCAAATTCTTACCATCAACATCCAGTATCATTGTAATCTGCTTAACCTGCAATTTGGCATCAAATCGATGTTCAGTTGCCCCAAACATATAATCGATACAATCTACAATCAAACTTTTCCCTGTATTTGACTCACCATATATTATATTTAGCCCCGGCTCTAAATCAAGTGCTGATACGACATTGGCTCCTGTAAGCAGGGAAATTTTCTTAATGTAAAACATACTACTATCCCTTGAGTGACCTTAAGGAAAAAGACTGTATTGATGCAAGAATATCCTCGTCACTGTCCTTTCTGTATTTTTTTACTGCTGCTTTTGCTGTTGCTTTATACTCCAATGCATAAGCATCTTTGAGTTTCCGTATGTATTTTAACCCCTGTTCGGAAATAGAAAAGAGATAACCGCGGTCAACCACAACATTAATTAAACCTCTTGTAACTGCTGTTTTTACCGCTTCTTGAATCAGCATCCGCCTATTTGATATTTCTCCATATTTGTAATTATTCTGTCCATGAAGATTCCCATAAGGTAGACTAAAATCCGCAGCATAACAAGAAATAAAATCAAGAGCAATTATCCTATCAACTGTGTATGTTGTTTTGGAATCAACAGAAAGAAGTAGAAGCATTCTAAGCTCCATCTCAAATGGAGAATTAAACAATCGACTATCAATCATCTTCTTCATCCTCCACCCATGTAAGTCTTCTGTCATTTACAAGCATATGACAAACACCCTTTTTTTCTCCCGGGCCAACCCAGTCGAGCATACGGTCTTGCAGATTATGTGAAATTGGAACCTCTGTAGCGTGTTCCATAACAGCGGTTAATCTTTTCAGACTACTATCATAATCTTTCTCACAAGTAGTGATAACTCCATCAAACATTTCGTTTTTTAATATATCAAAACCTTCTGTTTCATCTAACCGTATTGTATCACGCAACTCTCTGTGTATCGTCTCCGCACAATAATAATCCTTGCGCTGACGATTAAAATTCTTTTTCAATTTCGGCTGTGCATCCAAATCTGCTGGACGAGCATATTCTTCTCCTGTTTCCTCATGGTATACACGATACAGTTCCTGCACATACCCTAATTCATGCTCCTCAATTTCATCCGGCGGTACGATGCTGACTGGCTTTTTGTGGCTCTTTTTGATTAATTCCTTGAATGTTCTAATATCTGCATCTATAGGTGTTTCAACAGCTGCTACATCCTTCTGTAAGTTGTCTTTTACAACAGAATAGAGAAAGGCTCGTCCAAGAAATTCATCGCTTTCATTCGATTGATAGAATTGCAATAATTCGTCAATTTCACTCTGCTGTAAATCAGACTCTCTGATAAGAACCACCATAGCAGAATACATCTTCGATTCAAGCATTTGGTTAATCAGTCCATCAATAATGTTTTCACTAAAATATTCTCCGATATTATTAACCAAATCTGGTGTACCCGTTGCTATTTTTACATTCCCCGGTATATCACTTGTCTGCTCCCACCATGCCTTAGCCATTATAGGTGTAATCGTATATGGATTTCCATTTCTGTTTAGAACTGTATCCATACTAATAATAGGCTCAAACAAAGCCTTTGCAATTTTTGTCATATTCGGTTTTGAAATCCCCAGTTCAAGTGTCTGTGCATAAGAAGCATAATTGAATACACGCATAAATTGCGTCCTCCTTTGAACCTATTTTGTTACCTGTAACCAATTTTATATAAAATTTTGGCTACTTTTTCATAATCAACTTCATTTCCGGGTTATATTCATACTTTGTAATGTCATCATTTACATATAAGTTAATTGCCTCTTCAATAATCGACAAAGGAGCAATAAACCATTCTTTCGGATGATGGATATTTCCCCCACGATCCACAACCTCAAAGCTAACAATTGACTTTGAAAAAAAATCATGAATAGCACCTTCAAGTTGAAAAAGATTTATATTGTAACACCGTGCAGTAAGTATAACCTTTACCTCACTTAACAGGTATGTCGGTTCGCTTGCTGCATTTCTTATTCTGTCAGAAACAGCACCTGAGCAACATCCTATCTTGTATAAATCCTGTGTCATCATTACCTGTGGATTTATACTAAGGCTAGACAAAACATAGATATATCCATTCTGCCTATCTTCATCTGAAATT
>JBKEBP010000134.1:0-8818 GCA_047973235.1 Suipraeoptans sp.
CGAAAGCTGAGCATAGTGAATCGAACTTCCTTAAGAAGTAAGTGTTCTAGGCAAATGGATAGGTAAATCAAAAAACACTTAGAGCAATCTAAGTAAACAGGATGAATTTTAAAGTCAAATCTTATATGCAGTTTTGAATGTATGTATTACTATCACATATGGCCCAGTGGCTCAGTTGGTTAGAGCGCCGCCCTGTCACGGCGGAGGTCGAGAGTTCGAGTCTCTTCTGGGTCGCTCACATTTATAATTCTTGCAAAAGAAACATAAATGTACTAAAATAGAATATCTAGGGATCATAGCTCAGCTGGGAGAGCACCTGCCTTACAAGCAGGGGGTCATAGGTTCGAGCCCTATTGGTCCCATTCACAATTAAATTGTGAATTAATTATTTGGACGGGTTCCCGAGTGGCCAAAGGGGGCAGACTGTAAATCTGTTGGCGACGCCTTCGAAGGTTCGAATCCTTCCCCGTCCACTATGGAATTGAGAAATGTCAACTGTTTGCTTAAGCATAAACGGTTCAAATCCTTTCTCATCCATTAAATCTAGTGTTATAGCTGATTATTAAGACATCAACTGCCGTTGTGGCTCAATTGGCAGAGCAGCTGATTTGTAATCAGCAGGTTACCGGTTCAAGTCCGGTCAACGGCTTTAGCTTTATAGCTAAATAATTCAATATATTGTCGCGGGGTGGAGCAGTCTGGAAGCTCGTCGGGCTCATAACCCGAAGGTCGTAGGTTCAAATCCTACCCCCGCAATTTGTGTAACAAGTAGTGAGTGCACATCATCACATCTTAATATCTGACAAGTTTAGTTAGTCAAGTATTAAGATGTGATGATGTATAAGAACGTTTGAGACGAAGATGTTGAATACGTTGCACAAGCGAAAGTATATAACACATATGCCCAGATAGCTCAGTCGGTAGAGCAGAGGACTGAAAATCCTCGTGTCGCTGGTTCGATTCCGGCTCTGGGCATTTTGCCGTGTATAGGCATATTAGAAGTACTATCCCTTGCTAAAGAAAATGACTATAAAGTAGGCAATTAATGTTTATGATGTAGTTACTAATAAAGTATGGGCGTGTAGCTCAGCTGGTAGAGCACTTGACTTTTAATCAAGTTGTCCGGGGTTCGACTCCCCGCACGCTCACTTGACTAGGACACCGGAAACGCTGTATATTTTGCGTTTCCGGTGTCTTTTTTGTTGTCAGATAGTAAAACATTCTAGATTACTTTCGCATCGTTTAGAGCCATTTACGCGTGATGATAAGTTTTACTTGAACGAGTATATATACTAATGATAAAATAGAAGAGATGTAAATAATAATCAATACGAGGGAGAACAAAAATATGAAAAAGAGGGTAATACAATTCTTAGCAATTATGATGATACTTATGTTATGTTTTGTCGGTTGTGGTTCATCAGATGATTCTGAGGATACAGCGGACGATACAAAGACAGAAACAACGGATGATACTGAAGGTACAGAAGGTGAATCAGAAGATGTTGAAACAGATACTGATGAAGAAGAGGCAGTAGAGGAAGATCCTCAGCCACTTATGATTTCTATAGTAGTGCCAAGCGCTGATGGAACAGCCTTTGAAGACTTAGAGGTAGAAGTTACTGAAATCACGCCACAGAACCTTATAAATGCACTTATAGAGCAAGGTATATTATTAGATGGTATTGAAGTCATTTCCATGGATATTACTGAACAAGACGGAGAGACTTGCCTTGACTTGGATTTAAATAAAGCATTTCATGAGAATATTACTCAGCAAGGAACTACCGGAGAACACTACTTATTAGGAAGTATAAGTAATACATTTCTAAATATATATCACGCAAGTAAAATCAAAATTAGCGTTGAGGGTGAAACATTAGAAACCGGACATAATATATATGATTACTATATGGGATATTATACAGACTAGTAGATAGATAATCCCATAGTTGCAAAAAGGATGTTTAATAATGAAAAAACTTGCGTTATTTATGGGCATACTCGCTTTTGTGATTACTTTTTCCACATGTAGTGGTAAACCCGGAAAAACAGGGAATGTCGTCATCACTTTAGACGAATCCCGGAAGTTTTCCGAAGAAGAAGTTGAATCTGCTGTAGATTGTGTTTTAGAAAAGTTCAAGGATTTCGAGGGCTGTGAACTTCAAAAACTCTGGTATGATGAGGAACGGTCTAACGCCGAGGTTGACGACAGAGGTTCAGAAGAAGAAAACATCATTGTACTGTTTTCAGAGTTTTACGTTGGCCACATAGGTGTTGATCCTGGATTTAGTACTGACTCTAACTACACAGAATGGATGTGGGTTATTATGCGAGACAGCAAAACCGACAGTTGGAGTGTTGTCAGCTGGGGATACTAAATCAAAATGGACTGAATGGCCGGAAGCGTATGCATCCACACCATTTCATCGAGGGCAACAAAAAGTGAAAAAACAAAAAGTATAAAACAGAAAACGCAATTAAGACACTAAATTCATATAAAATACTTTGATATTTGGTGGAGATTAGTCTATCATGACAAATGTAAATGTAACTTAGTGTTTATCATTTACAGCTTATCCCCCCCAACTCACAAACGTGAGTATAGAAAAAGATTCGGGCGACTTTGTTGCAGGAATCTTTTTTTATGCCTTTTTTTGTTCACGGGAAAATTATTTGAATAAGTCAGACGAGGACAAAAGCAAACGGGGGATTTAAGGCAAAAATGAAAAATGTAAATGTGTTAACGGCACAAAAACCATAAAAAGCACAAAAACCATTCAAACTTCTTTGTAATAAGCAGATATCTTGTGTAATATTGATATGAGGTGAGGATATGACATATACTTTGTATTGTGTAACCACAGGGTTTGCAGAGGAGATCATTCAGTCATTTGAAGAATATAGAGATTTCGGAAGATTCTATTATTCTAAAATGTTGGCAGAGTTTTCTAAACCACGTATCCATGGGGTTGACCCCAAAACGGAGAAGGTCATGATATTTGATACAGAAAACGATGCCATTGAATGGTGCAAGGAATGAAAGTTGCTGTGGGGAAATGACAAAAGAAAGACGTGAATTACTAGTTATAATGCTAGGTTCACGTCTTTCTTTGTATTTTCACAAGGAAAAAGGTTGAGAAACCGGGATTCTATTTTTGTTATTGCAATATGTGTGTGTAACCTCGAAAATAAACGCAAAAATAACCATAAAACCACGAAAAACACCAAAAACACTTTGACTAAAATACCTATTATTTAGTAGAGTACCGTTAGGGAAGTTTATCCAATCTCAGAGGAGGAGTTATAATGCAACGAAAATTAAAAAGGGTGTTAAGTATCATATTAGTAGTAGCTTTATTGGCTATTCAGGGGACAGGTGCACTTGCAGATGAGACAAGTTATAGTGCTGAACCGGAAAATGAAACAAGCGACAACGCCGAAGAAGTCACAGAAATACAAGATGAAGTCATAGAAACACAAGATGAAGTCACAGAAATACAAGACGAAGTCGCAGAGGTACAAGAGGATGTCACTGAAATACAAGAAGAAAGTTCAGAGATAAAGTTATACAGTGAAGAAATTGTGACACTCAGTGGTACCCCGGATGCAACAGGGAATTGTGGCCCGAGTGGAAGCGATGCGGTTCAGTGGTCATACTATGAGAGCGATAAATTATTACGTATACATGGAACAGGTGCCATGGGGGATTACATTTATAATTGGAGTGCTTATACTATAACAAATGTAGTTATCGATGATGGTGTTACGCATGTAGGGGCGGCCTTTTTAAATAATAAAAGTGGAGTAGAAAGAGTGGAGATGGCCAATTCAGTTTTAACTATAGGGCATTCCGCATTTAATAATACAGCCGTGTTAAAGGAAGTCGTACTTTCTAATAATTTAACATCTATAGGAGAAAGTGCATTTAATAATGCATATAGATTAGAGAGTATAAAAGTTAACGGGAGTACTTCAAATGAAGCCGTAGAATTTCCGGCAAGCTTAACTACTATTTATAAAAATGCATTTTATAACGCATTTAGTTGGTCTGAATTAGAAAATCTAAGTTTTAGGATACCAAGTACCGTTACAAGTATTGGTGAGAACGCCTTTCTCGGAATAAACAATACAATTCCGTATGTAACAATCACTGTTGAAACAACCGATATTTCCGGATATGCTGTAAATTCACTTAGACCCGGTGGAAGCAGTAAAAAAACAATGGCAATTGTATTGCCAAACAAAGCTGTCTACGATGCATTTATCAGTAAAAACTCGGATGAAAGGACAAGGCTCGCAGCTTGTTATCCTTTAGAAGTGAGTTTTTATTATGAATTACCATCAAAAATATTCATTAGAAGTGAAATGAAACTTTTTAATGGTTTCGTTAAAAATAGCTCAACAACTTTCAATATGGCAATTGCATATTGTGTAGATGATACAGGACTTTGGTTTTTTGATACGGACTATAAAAAAGAACTCGATCCTGCCGGTGGATCGGCTGAAACAGGATATGACAATAATTGGGTATATTATGCGAATAATGATACTAGTGGAGTAGCAACACCTATTAAAAATATAACAGACGAATTACCAATTGGAGTTACCGAAATTTATTATAGTCAATCCTTAAGTGACCCTACAATAGTAAAGGGTACGGTAAATGATAAGTATCAGTCCGATGGTAAAGTAAGTGGTGGCTATTTCAGATTTGAACTTAGCATTCCGGATACGCGATATGGTAGGACACCATGCAATGAAGTCGGAATAGAAGTGGAGCATGCGTTATTAGGATCTACAGACTTAGTCGGAGGTACAGTAGAATTTCGATACATATGGACAGATGTGCTCTACACCAGTACATATCCACATATCACAGTAGGTCCAAGACAAAACGTTGACCCCCTGTTTAATCGTATCGGCGATTGGGACTCTATTACAGTACCATACAGAGCAGATATAAGGCATGATTCTGATGGTGCTTCCAGGTATGAAGTAGAAGTACTAGGTTATTATATTGCAGCAGATAAAACTGAAACTATGTTCTATAGATCACAACCGGGTGTAATATCTTTTGGCGGTAGTGAATTTATAGAGGTAACAGATCCTACCGTTTATTATATAGTTATAATAGAACACAAGGTTGATATAACATATGACTTAAATAATGGAAACATAGGCGGAGATACAGATGATGTCGTATGGACGGATATGGGTATAGATGGTAGTAACAGCTATACATTAGGAGATCGTGCCAAAATAGAAACACCTAAGGGAATACCGACACCAACTCGTGAAGGATATACTCTAAGTGGTTGGAAGAATACCACAACAGAGGAATTTATCGCATTAGAGGATATGGAAGATCAGGATGTGTGGGATAGTGTCACATATGAAGCTCAGTGGGGAGTTAATATTACATTTGATTTAAATAATGGTAATGTAGACGGTGATACAGATGACATAGTGTGGGAAGATGTAGGTGGCTACAATACTCTGGGAGAATATAAGGCTGTACCCGTGCCGGAAAGAGATGAAAGTAAATTCCTAGGGTGGAAAAAGAATGGAGAAGGAGAATTAATAACATCTGAAGAAATAGGGGATGCCATTATAGATGGAAGTGCTACATATGTTGCACAGTGGTTAACAAACATAGACATCACATATATATTAAATGGTGGAACATACAACGGGGATAGCGACGATATAGTGTGGACTGATGTTGGAGATTTTGCAACACTTGGTGACTGCACGGATTATATACCTGTGCCGGAACCCACCAGAACCGGATATACACTACTTGGATGGATTAAGAATACAGGCAGTGAAATAATTAAGCAAGACGATATGGATAGCCAGATTATATATGATAATGCGACTTATATAGCTATATGGCAGAAAGACCAAACCATAATATATGACCTAAATGGGGGAAATGTTGCCGGCGATAGTGATGATATAGTATGGGAAGACGTGGATCCAAATACTTACGCAACATTAGAAGACTATGCAACAGATAAGTCAGTAACCATTCCTGAACCAACAAGAGATAACTATACTTTCCAAGGCTGGATAGAAGTAGGAACAACAGACTTAATAGAGCAGGAAGATATGCCTGAGCAAGAGGTTGTCGGAAGTACGACCTACGTAGCACAGTGGAAAGAGCATGTAAATATAACATATATATTAAATGGCGGTAAAGTAAGTGGTAACACAGATGATATAGTGTGGAATAATCTTGACCTTGATACTATCCATACATTAGGTGATTATACGGATAATGTACCACTGCCGATAAGAAGTGGATATACATTTACAGGTTGGGTGCTAAGTACGGGAAGCGATATTATAAAACAAGATGATATGTCGGGGCAAGCTGTAACAGGAAGTACTACATATATAGCCATATGGCAGAAAGACCAAACCATAGTATATGACCTAAACGGCGGAAATGTTGCCGGCGATAGTGATGACATAGTATGGGAAGATGTAGATCCAAATGAATATGATACACTGGAAGACTACGCTACAGATAAGTCAGTAACCATACCTGAACCAACAAGAGATAACTATACATTCCTAGGCTGGATAGAAGTAGGAACGATTGACTTAATAGAGCAGGAAGACATGCCTGAGCAGGAAATAATCGGAAGTACAACTTATATAGCACAATGGGAGAAGAATATCGACATAGTATATAAGCTAAACGGTGGCAGTATCCTGGCAGACGATTCTGATATAGAATGGCTAGATATTGATAACACTTTATATCCTACGCTATTAGACTATGCAAACGGCAACAGCACCAATATTCCAAACCCAATACGCATAGGGTATGAGCTGGTAGGTTGGATGGAAAGCACCGGAAGTGATGTGATTAAACCTGCGGACATGAATGCTCAGCAGATTACAGAGAGTAAAACATATATAGCGGTATGGCAGAAAGACCAAACCATAGTATATGATCTAAACGGCGGAAATGTAAGTGGAAGCACAGATGACATAGTATGGGAAGATGTGGACCCAAATACTTATACAACATTAGAAGACTACGCAACAGATAAGTCAGTATCTATACCTGAACCAACAAGAGATAACTATACTTTCCAAGGCTGGATAGAAGTAGGAACAACGGACCTAATAGAGCAGGAAGACATGCCTGAGCAAGAGGTTGTAGGAAGCACGACTTACGTAGCACAGTGGAAAGAACATGTAAATATAACATATATATTAAATGGTGGAAGTGTAAGCAGTAGTACAGATGATATAGTGTGGGAAAATCTTGACCTTTATACTATCCATACATTAGGTGATTATACGGATAATGTACCATTACCGGAGAGAAGTGGGTATACACTTGTAGGTTGGGTACAAGGCACAGGAAGTGACGTGATAAAGCAAGAAGATATGCCAAGTCAAGCTGTAACGGGAAGTGCTGAGTATATAGCGGTATGGCAGAAAGACCAAACAATAGTATATGACCTAAACGGCGGAAGTGTAAGTGGAAGCACAGATGACATAGTATGGGAAGACGTGGATCCAAATACTTACGCAACACTAGAAGACTACGCAACAGATAAGTCAGTATCTATACCTGAACCAACAAGAGATAACTATACCTTCCAAGGCTGGATAGAAGTAGGAACAACAGACTTAATAGAGCAAGAAGTTGTCGGAAGCACGACTTACGTAGCGCAGTGGGAAGCAGATGAAGTAGAATCGATTGAAACAATTACTTATGACCTAAACGGCGGAAATGTTGCCGGCGATAGTGATGATATAGTATGGGAAGACGTGGATCCAAATGTATATGATACATTAGAAGACTATGCAACAGATAAGTCAGTAACCATACCTGAACCAACAAGAGATAACTATACTTTCCTAGGTTGGATGGAAGTAGGAACGACGGACATAATAGAGCAGGAAGATATGCCTGAGCAAGAAGTTGTCGGAAGTACGACATATGTGGCACAGTGGGAGAAGAAGGAAGAAGCACCCATTGTTGGCGATGATGAAACCATTATATACATATTAAATGGTGGAAATATAAATGGGAATCTTTCGCGTATCATATGGAGTGATATAATGAATTATGCAACACTTGGCGACTATCCGGACGAAGTACAAAGTCCTGTCAGAGAAGGTTACACCTTCCTAGGCTGGTTGGAAGATGGAACGACTGCAATCATTGAACAAGCAGATATGCCAAGTGAAAGCATTGTCGGTCCAACTGTATATACGGCACAGTGGAAGTCAAATACACAGTGTCCTGATCCGGGAGGAGATGGCGATGGAGATGACGATGATGACGATGAAAACGATGAAGGTGATGAAGGCGACGGTGGCGATGAAGGCGATGGTGGCGATGAAGGCGATGATGGCAACGATGGAGATGCCGGCGCTGATGGCGACAAAGATGGCGCGACCGGAGATAACACCAAAGATGAGACTATAACCGGAGGGAATAGTGGAAATAACAATTCGGGAAGTATGACATCAGCCAAGAATACATCACAGAGAAGTGCCAGCAATACCGGTGATGATTCTAAAGTACTAATATGGATATTAATTGCAGGAGCAGCATTGATTATTATGATAGTGGCTGTTATAGCAATAAGAAAGAGAAATAAGAAGTAAAATAAAAAAAATAAGAAATAGAAATTAAGAAATAAGAAATAGCAAATAAAAAAACGAGTCTGTGAAAAAAAGTCTGTAAATACTAATCTTCTATGATAATTATAGAGCTGGTAAGCGAGAATTAGCTTTCCAGCTCTTATTTCATTTATACTTTAGATGAAGTGACATGTCAATA
>JBKEBP010000123.1:0-2746 GCA_047973235.1 Suipraeoptans sp.
AAAATAGAAGTCTGATTTAATTCGCTTTAGCGTCTTTCTCCTTGCGAATAATGTAAAGAACTCTTATCTCTTCTCCTTGTTCAACCTCGTAGTCTGGTAATTTGTCATAGATTGCCCTCAATGTTTTACAACCATAACGACGTGGTTTATATCTGGGGTGAATCTTTTTTAGTATAAATCCAAGCTCAGCCAATGTAACTTTTTCCTTCTCATAAAAATGAAAAGCTTCATCAAAAATATGAGACTCTTTTTGAAGTATAGTTTCAGGGGTATCTCCACTATTGAGTTTAACCTTGGTTCTTGGTTTAGCATCCAGTAACTTTATCTTCTTGTTCAGACTTATTGGCTCTACAATATCTTTGACTATTTCTGGTTTTTCTACTACTGGTTTATCTTCTTGAAGATTAGCTTTACGTTTTCGCTCTTTTTCTTTTTTCTGTTTCTCCTTCTTTATTTTCTCTTCTTTCAGTAGCTGGTCAATAGATTTAATCTGATCAGGTACTTCTTTATTGAAACGTTTGAAATATAAATTTTCTATATGCTGAGGCAATGGTGCTTTCCAAGATTCTTGTTTATGATTATCCAGTTTACCAAGTTTATCAGGGTTAAAGCCCAGCTCCCGTGCCATCTGTACTTGTTTGTCAGATAAATGATGCTTTTTTTGTGCAATTTTCCATTTTTGAAGCTTAATTGTATTGTTCATTTTTATAATAAGATAAAATGTTCAGATTATACCTGACTCTATAGTTTTCTTGTGCAACATCTCAGCTCTTCTTTTTTTAGATTAAATGCAACACAGACAAAAGCTATATCTTTGTTGGATAAAAACAAAACTTCGTCTTGAATAATTGATCTTACATTTTCTATTCCTCCATAAAGAGCAAACATAGCATAATAATCTTCATCCCAACCTCTCTCAATAACTCTTTCGACAACTAATGCACGCATATATTGCCAATCGAAATTTGCCATATCATACTCCCATAGTAAACTTTGCTTTATTTGGGGATTACGTTTGATTTGTTCTTCCCAATCAGACCACATACATATTGAAAATGAGACATTCTTGTTCAGCAAATATAATTATTAATACGGAATATTCAGTTTTTAGTCAAATGAACAATTATAAAATATTTTTCACAAATGAGTTTTTTTTATTTAGTTTTGCAAAAATGACAATTTTATGAAACGACTAATTTTTGTACTATTATCTTTAATAACTGTTCTTTCTTCTATTCATGCTCAGGACTTTTTTGAAACATATGACGGGGACACGATAAAAAAAGGAGATATCATTAAAATCGGTTATCAACCTGTTATCAGTCGTGATTTTCTATTTATCAGGGAGAAAGTTAATGATAATGGAACAGAAAAGTATTTGAAAATAACTGATACCATAGCTTTTACAGATATACAGATAAAAGATATTCTTCTCCCCAATGATTATACAGTTTTTGGATCAAAGAATACGATTGTGACAGCATACAGTCCTGAGAGAAACAAAGAATACTTAATAGAAATTGATAATGCCATATCGCAAGGTGAAGTTATCAGCCGATATGTAGATCATTCCTCCGATAAGGCGGTATTTCTCAGCGATGACCTGCTTCTGGCTTGTTGCATAAAGGTTAATGAATTGACTGTCGATGATAGGACTGTTCTTTTCTTTATAAGCCTAAAGGATGAAGACTTATACGAAAAATGCAACAAGGATGAATTTGAATTTCATGCAGTGAAAGACAAATATAGACAGATGCTGGAAGACCTGATTAGTAATTTTGATTTTTCTCCTACCTATTACATAAAGAATAAAATAGAAATAGGGAAATACGATTTTGAGAAAAAGGCATATCCTTTAACTTATATTCATGATGTAAAAAAGAACTTCCATAAATATGGAGATTATGAATTTATCATTACAAATCCGAAATTCGGAGAGTTTGTTCCTGTAGCGCAGGATGAAGCTCAGAAATGTAATAAACGTCGGACAGGACTATCTGCGGTAAGATATATAAGTCCCCTCGCATACGGGCGTATATATTTTCATGTACTTGATAAAAAAATGGAGTTGCCGAAAGATAAATATCAATTCGTTGACTTAGAAAACGCATATCGCCACAAGATAATAGGTGTACAGCTTACTAAAATGGAAATATTCGATTATCAGCATTGTGATTATAACTTGATCGGGCGTATAGAGTAAATGTAAAATACAATACATATTAATTAATCTGGAATATTCAATCTCTGGTTTTTTGTTTCTTTTTTATCCGCTTTAGGCTCACCGAAAAAAGAAACGGATTGAAAATTCAATCCGCCTTATGTTATCAATAAAAGTTTAGTTATATATCCTATCCTTGTGAGTTTATCATCGTCCCATAATTCTATCTTTCCGTATTGGAATCCCATCAGGGGGATGGCTGTATATTTAATGTATGCCTGATAATCTTTATTATCCTTACTATTTTTCCCTGTCAGATTATTAAATATCATAGGGATGGATACATTATCGTCACTTTCGAGAATTGTTTCTCCGTTTTGCCTTATTTCCTGTTTCATAATCGTATCTATATTATTCGATTGTATATTGACCTAAAAATCCTCCGCATGGAACAACTAAAATATCCCCATCCATCAGGAAGAGGTCTGCATTTTTAAGTGATAGGGTTTTAGGTCCTACAGCATTGGCAGATATCCAAAAATGATCCCAATCCCATCCCTAACTCTCACGCCTTGTGAGCCTTCG
>JBKEBP010000172.1:0-3239 GCA_047973235.1 Suipraeoptans sp.
TGGATGAATTTTGCTACAAATTCAACAGGCGATACTTTGGAGAAGCACTTTTCGGGAGATTACTCGTTGCTTGTGTAAGCTACAAAAATGAGTTTAGGTATAAATACGGATAATCATTTTAGATTATTATTTACAACCTCACAAACAGAGTAATCAATGCAACTCCCTATCTGGGATTAGGGGCCGGAGCGCAATCGTTTGGATTAAATTATTTAGCTTACAATCAGGGAGCGGCAACAAAGAGCATAGCTAAATATATTGACTATGTGAATAGTGGCAAATTTCCGATTCAGGATATTTATAACCTGCCTGAACAGGAAGTGATGGCAAAAGCCATATCGGTTATGTTCTATTTTGGGTTTATAGATTTAGTTGCTTTCAGGCAAAGATTTGGTAAAGAATTTACAGGTATATTTAAAGATGAAATTGAATATCTGAAAGCAAAGGATCTCATCATGATTGAAAATGACCTGTTTTACATAACAGAGAAAGGTGTTGCTAATCTGAATGGCGTTATTCCGATGTTTTATTCCGACAGGAGCAAAACAGAGCTTATGAATATGGATATAGAAAAACTATTACGATAATTATAAATAATAAACGATTATGAGATACAACACATATAATTTGCAATGGCTGCTAAATAAAGTAGAGAAAAAGGAGAACGTTAAATATCTTTTCTTTTGGGGACACGCACCCTCAAAAGATGGATCAGTTACAAAATCATGTTTCAGCCAATGGTGGCAAAGTGCATTCACGGTAAACGGAGTAAAATATGCAACTGCCGAACACTGGATGATGGCGAAAAAAGCGGAATTATTCAACGATAAGGATATATTAGAAAAAATACTAATAGCCAAATCTCCCGCAGAAGCTAAAAAACTTGGGCGAAAGGTAAAGAACTTTGATCCTAAAGTTTGGGGTGAAAACTGTTTTGAAATTGTTTGCGAAGGCAACTATCACAAGTTCTCTCAACATGAAGACCTGAAAGAATTTTTGCTGGATACTAAAACTCGGGTATTGGTTGAAGCTAGTCCTGTTGATAATATCTGGGGAATAGGTATGGCGCAGGACAATGATCATGCCGAAAATCCACGCCTTTGGAAAGGATCGAATTTACTTGGTTTTGCATTAATGGAAGTAAGAGACAAGATAACACATGAATGCTGATTTTATAAACATAACAACAGAAAACCTAGCCGATGAGCATTTATGCTGCATTATCCGCAGTAAAAAATCTCATCCGGGTATCGACGCAAAGCGGCAATGGCTTTCAGATCGGCTAAAAGAAGGTCATGTCTTCAGAAAATTAAATGCAAAGGCTACCGTTTTTATTGAATATGCTCCCCTTGAAACAGCTTGGGTTCCTATAACCTGCGACAACTATTATTATATACATTGTTTATGGGTTTTAGGCGAGTACAGAGGAAAAGGGTATGCTAAATCGCTACTGGAGTATTGTCTGGCTGATGCTAAAGAAAAAGGAAAATCCGGTGTTTGTATGCTTGGAGCAAAAAAACAAAAGACCTGGCTTTCCGATCAATCATTTGTGAAGAAGTTCGGTTTTGAGGTTGTCGACACTACCGAGAATGGATATGAACTGCTTGCTCTTTCTTTTGATGGAACAAAACCAAAGTTTGCACAAAATGCCAAGAACGAGAGAATCCAAAACAAAGAGCTGACAATTTATTATGACATGCAATGTCCTTACATTTATCAATGTATTGAGATGATAAAACAGTATTGTGAAATGAACGATGTTCCTGTAGCTTTAATTCAAGTGGATACACTACAAAAAGCAAAAGAACTACCTTGTGTTTTCAATAACTGGGCTGTGTTTTATAAAGGTAATTTTGAGACAGTGAATTTGTTAGATATTGCCTATTTGAAAAGAATACTCAAAAAATGAAAGAAAAAATGAATATGGACACCAGAATAAAACTCGCCGAGAAATCTTTACGGGGTTTATCTATTGGTGATGCCTTCGGAGATAGTTTCTTTGGCGATGAAGATGTAGCTGGAAATTGTATATATAATCGCACAATTCCTGCATATACAAAATGGGAATTTACAGATGATACTGTTATGGCTATTGCTGTAACTAATAATCTAAAACGATTTCATCATATCGATCAAGATGGGCTTGCAGCACAATTTGCCAAGAATTATGAAAAGGATCCGAACCGTGGATATGGAGCGTCTATTCACCGATTATTGCGAGGATTGGGAGAAGGTAAAAGATGGCAAGATCTGTCCTCAGAGCAATTTTATGGAGAAGGCTCTATGGGGAATGGAGCAGCTATGCGCGTTGCACCTCTCGGTTGTTTCTTTTATGATGATTATGATTTGTTGATTCAAGAGGCTTATAAATCGGCAGAGGTCACACATTGGAATATTGAAGCAAAGATTGGAGCTGATGCAATCGCTGTCGCCGCTGCATTGGCTATTAATCTGAAATTAGAGAATAAACATATCTCAGGAGAAGAGGTTATACTTGCTGTAGCTTCTAAATTGGAGGATAGTGATACTAAATCAAAGATTGCAAAGGGAGTATCACTTCCAAAATCGTATAGAATTGAAACTATTGTTTCAGCGTTAGGCAATGGGGTGAGGTTATTGTCAAAGGATACTGTCCCTATCGCTATTTGGTGTGCGGCGCATTACCTTGATAATTATGAAGAAGCTCTTTGGAAAGCTGTTTCTGCTTTAGGAGATAGAGATACTATATGTGCTATGGTTGGAGGTATTGTCTGCTTATATGCTGAAAATAATACTATTCCTCAGAAATGGCAGGAATGGGTAGAAAAGGTAGAAGATCGTGATTTCATTTGAGTTTTAATTATGAAAAATAATTTAATACATAGCACCCTATTCGGTATTGCAGTGGGTGATGCTTTAGGCGTTCCTGTAGAGTTTAAAAGTAGGGAATACCTGAAAGCAAATCCGGTAACAGATATGTTTGCCTATGGAACCCATAATCAACCGGCAGGAACATGGTCAGATGACAGTTCTCTTACATTCTGTCTGGCAGAAATACTTACAGACAAGTATGACTTAAAAAGGCTTGCCAATAGATTTATAAATTGGTATGAACATGGTTACTGGACTCCGCATGGAGAAGTATTCGATGTAGGAAATGCTACATCAAGGGCAATATTCAGATTAGAGCAAGAAGTAAATCCTGTTATGGCAGGAGGAGTAGATGAGGCTGACAATGGGAATGGTTCATTGATGCGGAT
>JBKEBP010000196.1:0-4906 GCA_047973235.1 Suipraeoptans sp.
AAAAGTAGATTATATCAATCTTTAGAAGTTAAAAGTCTGCTACTATTCTGCTACTAAAAGAACGAAAAACAATGCGGAAAGCGTAACATTTCATGGAATAGATATACCAGAAACCGCCATTCATCAGCATTTGGCGTGCGGTGGTAAAATGCCCGGCAAGAGTTTGAGTGACCTGAAAATGTCAGCAGAATTTAGAATCACGATAGGATATTATTGTTGAATTGGGGATAATATTTTAGTGTGTTTATAAGTAGCAATTAGTTGAATTAAGTAGTTAATTGTGGTATGATTATCGTTAGTTTTAAGTAAATATCAAATCGATTTATACGGGGTAATAAAGTATGGCAAGAGCAAAAAAGAATGGCACTTATTTAAATGTTCGTATAGAAAATTCAATTTATGAACAGTTGAATGAAATATGTGAGGATGCGGGTCAAACCAAAACTATTGTTGTGGAAAGAGCATTGGATTCTTATTTTTACGATTATAGAGAAAAGCAAAGAAAACTTAATGATTTAGGTCAAAAGAAATAGCAGAACTGTTTTAGAAAGAGGATTTAAAATGAAAGACGAGATAAAGGCAGAAGAAGTGGATAAATTGCATAAAAAGGGTAATTCAATACTAAACAATGCAAAGTATTCACCGGATAATACAGATGAATGGTATACCACGTATGAGACGATTGCAGAGGAAGTATCTCACTATCAAGAACAGTTTAGAGGTAAAGTTGTATTATGCAACTGTGATGATCCGTATGAGTCAAATTTTTGTTATTATTTTTTGCGTCATTTTAATCAGTTGAGATTGAAAAAATTGATATGTACTTCTTATTCTGGTTCAAAGATTGAAAAAATAAAAAATAATGTACCAATCTCTTTAAAACTATTTGATAATTCAGGAAAACCAGTAGTTCTTAATCAAGGATATGTATTTACCATATCAAAAATGCCTGGTAAAATTGATGAAGAAGTAAACGATGATGTAATAAAAAAAGTATTGAAAAAGAAAGATGTTGTTAAAAAGCTAGTAGGATCTGGAGACTTTCGTACAAAAGAATGTATTGAATATATAAAAGAATGTGATATATGTTGTACGAATCCGCCTTTTAGTCTTTTCTCTAGCCTTTTTTCATTATTAGTAAAATATGATAAACAGTATTTACTCATAGGAAATCAGAATGCTATAACATATAAGGAAATATTTCCATATATTAAAGAAAATAAAGCATGGGTTGGTTATAAATTTGGTGATATGGCGTTTCGGGTACCAGCGGATACGCAACCTAGAAAAACAAGATTTTGGATTGATGACACAGGTCAGAAATGGAGAAGTCTTGGAAATGCTATGTGGCTTACCAACCTTGATACACAGAGGCGACATCAGAAATTGCAGCTTACTCAACACTACGTTCCAGATAATTATCCAAAATACGATAATTATGACGCAATCAATGTAAGAAAGGTTGCGGAGATTCCAATGGACTACGATGGAATTATGGGTGTGCCAATCACATATTTAAAATATCATAATGAGTCACAGTTTGAAATAGTTGGTGAAGCAAATCATGGATCGGATAATGAGTTTGACTTGTTCAAACCTAAAGTAAACGGAAAAGAATTATTTAAGAGAATACTTATAAGAAGGAGAAATATATGACATCAGAGTTAAATGGATTTCGTATTCTTGATTTGTTTTGTGGAGCAGGAGGACTTTCCTGGGGAATGCATAAAAATCCTAATTTTAAAACAATGGTAGCATTGGACTTTGATGAGAAAGCTGCAACCACATTTAAAAAGAATATGCCCGACACAGAAGTTATGGTTGGAGATATAACTGATGCAACTGTGAAGGAGAAAATCGTTTCATCAGCAAAAAAAACAAGCGTAAATATGATAGTGGGTGGACCACCATGCCAAGGATATTCTATGAAAGGGAAAAAGCTCGGTTTAGAAGATTCAAGAAATTTTTTATTTAGAGAGTACCTAGATTTAGTTGAAAGGCTACAGCCGGATGTGTTTGTAATTGAGAATGTAAAAGGACTGTTGTTATCAGCTAATGGATGGTTCAAGGATGAGATTGCAAATACTATCGAGAATTTGGGCTATGCAGTTGAGTTCGGTATCCTTAATGCAGCAGATTTTGGTGTGCCACAATCAAGAGAGCGAGCTATCTTTATTTGTTCAAAACATGGTAGTATTTCATTACCAAACGCTACTGTGACAACGCACACAACTGTACGAGATGCTATAGAAGATTTGGCATATTTAGAATCGGGTGAAGGGGATTTTGAAAAAGAGTACATTACTAAACCCAAAAGTGATTATCAGGTAAAAATAAGAGGTAAAAGTCCAAAACTATACAATCATAAGGCTTCAAATCATAAACAAGTAGCTATTGATAAACTGAAACTAATTCCACCTGAACAAGGAAAAGAGTGCTTGCCAGAGGAATTGCATGGAAATCAAAAATTTAAGACAACGTGGGGGCGACTTAAATGGGATGCAATTTCTCCTACTATTGATACAAGATTTGATGCTTCTTCAAATGGCACAAATAACCATCCGTTTTTGCATAGAGCTATAACACCTAGAGAAGCGGCAAGAATACAGTCTTTTGATGATGAGTTTATTTTCATGGGATCAAAAGTTTATATTCGAAAACAGATTGGTAATGCTGTTCCACCACTTTTGGCTAAAGCCATTGCTGACCAGATAGCTGATTATTTTGGATAAAAAAGGAGTAAATAAATGAATACAGAAATGGCATACATTCTTGGTATGATTACTGGGAATGGAGAAATACAAAGAGGTGCAACTACAACAACAATCTCTATTGATGTTCCACACAAAAAATTAGAAACCGAATTTCAAAAAGATGTAGGAATTTATGTAAAAGCAAGTATTACTGACATTAGACAGATTTTGGAACCCTTATTAGGTACTTCCTTGAAGTTTATTCAAAATCCTAATATTTCGATTCTTTCATTTACAAAGCCAAATGAAGATTATTTGATGAGAGAACTGTTGAGATATGTGGGGTATGATTCATCTGCAAATAATATCAGAATTGCACCAGAAGTATTTGACTTTACATTAGATGAGAGAAAACAGTTTGTAAAAGGGTTTGCTGATGTTGCAGGGTATATTCGTAGAAGTAATTATGCTTTCACAGAGCCGAACTACCGAGTTTATTTTGAGATACCGCATAATTGGGAATTGGTAGCAGATTTTTCAAATTTATTAAAAAGCATAGATGTTCCAGTGCAGAATATTGATTGGGCGCATCCTAATATGAGAGATGGAAACTTGACAAAGTATAATCAGGGAAAACCCGATTTCTGGAAGAAAGAACATCAGATTAAGGTATGGGCGGTTGAATATCAACCAATTGGATTTGCTGTACTTCATAAACAAGAGGCACTAGATTATTTTGCGAACGAGCAAAGAATACATATAGAGGTGCAAAGAAATAAAAAGACATCGGATGTTACTCATAGGTATTATTGGGAATTGACTTCTAGAAATAGAAATAAGCCATCACATCCAGGGGAGAATGACGAATTCATACCAAAAGAAATCCGAGGTAAGCATTACGATTCATGGACTGCTATTGCAGCAGATATGGGTTATTGTGAGGATTTGTTATGTTAGAAAATGAATTGTATGAACCAATGCGAAGCTGGCTTGAACAATATTTGAAAGACAAATATAAGGGTTATGATGTAATTGCACTTGATACATCTCAAGAAAGACTAGATCGTGCTTTGTCCAGATATAGTATAGTGTGCGAAGCAGCTAACGGTGTTGATATTCAGATAGATATATTAGGGATTGCGAAGAAAAATCAGGACATAAAGCTCTTTTTTATTGAAGCAAAGAAAACAAGACTTACACTCAGAGATTTAGGACAGTTATGGGCATATTGTAAGTTGGTTGATCCAGAAGAGGCATTTTTACTGTCTTCTGAGGGACTGGGAAGTTTAAACAAGTTACTCAATTCCTTTGTTCGAGAGGATTTATTGGACTATGGAACGGGAAAAAAAATAAAGAAAATGAAGGTTGGGAAATGGAATGTTTCAAAAAATTCTATTGATTTTGGAACGCTGGTTCCCAAAATTTGAGGTGATACATTGATTGAAAAAATTTTAATACAAGAAAAGATTCCATACAAAGTAATTGATGAAGATAAAGGATATAAACTAATTAAAATCAATTCCCAAATGCATCTCTTCTATATGAATAATCGTGGAAATCAATTTTTAATGGAGAGAGATTTTTTTGATTATCTTGATGGGAACTTAGTTCCTTATGCTGTTTTATGTCATGATACATCAAAAGATATTTTTTATTATATACCACTGAATAAAAATGCAAATTGGATTAAGTCATGTTTCGAGACTTGTGATAAAGAATCAATTTATCTTGGTAAACAAGTATTGAATGCTAGAATAAGCTAGACAGAGTTGCATAAGGATTTGAAAATGATACTTTAAAAGAGAGGGGGGATAACATGAGTATTGCAAATGATTTAGACAGATTTATTAAGGCATCAAGAGACAATGTGTTTATTGAAGCAGAAGGAAAACCGTCAAGACTTAGAAATTTTTATTATGAGTATAATAGTAAGTATAGTCCAGCGATAAATAATTCTACAGACGGAATTATTGTTCTGGACGAGGATGCAAACAAATGGGGACTGGAATTACGATTGTATTTGAATGAAGAACCAAGCTGTATTCGTGCGACTCGTAACACGGTATATAGAAGCGAGTATGCATATAGAATTAATGATGTGGATGTAATTAGCGATATGTTTGATCTTGGATATCGTATTGGTCTCAACTGATTCTCTTAATCTCTAGATTAAGGGCATAGAGGCGATTTATCTTAGAAAAATCACCTTTTTT
>JBKEBP010000084.1:0-12932 GCA_047973235.1 Suipraeoptans sp.
TAATGCTGATGTAAATGGTGCACTTAATATCTTAAGTAAAAGTAACGTTGTGTCCTTAGAAGGGCTATACGCTAGAGGCGAAGTGGATACGCCTATAAGAATAAGAATTGCATAGCAATTAAACTTCTTAAATGGGTCGATTAGACCCTAGAAGCCCCGACTTCAAGTGAATAAGTCTTATGACTTAGTAGCTAAGTGGTGGGTAGTTCACTGTGCTAGGATTGAAAGAGCAGTGTTAATGACAAACAAATACATATCAAAGGGAAAATGAAACATGGATAAGATTAAAAGGATTAACGCGAAAGACAAAATCATAGCTGCCGCTTGGCAGTTATTTCGACAGCAAGGGTATGACAATACAACAATCAATGATATCATCAAAACCTCTGACACTTCTAGAGGTGCTTTCTACCACCACTTTCGCGGCAAGGAGGATTTAATGTTCCGGCTTGCATATTTTTTTGACAATGATTACGTTGAATGGACTAAGCAACTCGACAACAACTTAAACTCTATTGAAAAGCTAAAGATTTTTGATGCATTTGTACTAAAGAATTTAGAAGATTCTGAATACAAATCTTTTCTTCCTCAGTTATATGGCATGCAGGTAATGACTGACGGTACAAGACATATAATTAATCCTAATCGGATATATTACAGGACTGTATATGAACTTATAAAGGACGGTGTTGAAAAAGGTGAAATAAGCTCCCCTTTAACTTACAGTCAATTAGCGGAAAGCTTTATTGATCTTGAACGTGGACTTGTTTATAACTGGTATCTTCATAGTTTCAGCTACTCCCTTTTGGAGAAAGGTACGTACTTAATAGGTATATATCTTGATTCACTTCAACCAAAGAAGTAAAAACAAAACCCTGAACTAAATCGTCATCTGATAAAATACGATTTATTCAGGGTTGTGCTGATTTTCAATTTGTGAGGTCAAAATCAGTTATTTTACATTACCGCCAACTGCCATCGATGGTGTATACCTTATCGCATAGATTTTCTATGTCAAAAAAATTAAAGTACTGCTCTTCCATAGGAATCCATTTGTTCTTAAATATATTAACCTCGGATTCACCATTTCTTTGAGTAATTCTTTCCAATTGCGTATTAGAATTAATTGTCAAAAATATGCTATAGTCATAGTATGCTTGAAACAGCGGATGAAAAGCATAAGCACCTTCAATGATTGTTATTTTGTTACTATAAGCTATTACTTCATTAATGAGACTCATACTCTTGCATGAAAAAGGTCTATATGCAAAATCTTTATCACCTTGCAACGGCTTTAGCACTTCTTCGATAAATCTCTCATAATCAACATTGCCACCCGGCTCACTTAGTCGTTCGTCTGTCCTTTGTTCCGGTCGCAGGAAGAAATCATCCACATGTATTATATTTGCGCTTAATCTCTCTCCCAGTTCTTTGGCGAGTGTACTCTTACCCGCACCACACTTGCCATCAATTGCAATTGTAGGTGTTTTAGTTTTTATATTAATATCATTTATCTCTTTTATTATATCTGTCAAGACACTATTAATATTCATACCACTTAATAACTCCTTATGATATCTGCTATATCTTTCTATTTATTCGGTATTTGCGCTAACTGCATATTGATTTGCTTGTATATCTCATCAGGCACGCTGCCAAATGCTAAAATGTCACGAAGTCGCATTTTTCGCATCATTGATGTCATATCCATATCTTTACCTCTTTCATCACCCGAACTCATCTTTTCAAGCATTGGTTTTAGAATAGTGGCTGACTGCTCGTTACTAAGTAAGAGTCTCATAGTGCAATCAATAGACAGAAACGCCGCTCTGTCACCATTTATTGCTCTGCTGCACCTTGGTTCTGACATTCCTTCACTACTAAAATCACCAAACATATCCGATAACCACCCTATACTATCCGCTACCCAGTCCGAAGTACGTGAGCATATATCGCCGCTTTGAACTGAGATATCCGCAGTAGAAAATCCGTGTGGACCGTATGCATATATGTGACTTTCAAATGCAATGTCATATTTATCAAGTGCCCTCATAAAATCAAGAGAATTAACAATAGGTACTACATTATCCGTTCTTGTAGCAAATAAGAAGCATGGGCATGTATTATCATCAACAGCCGGAATCGCACTAGGTGCACTTGCATTACAACCTTTTACATCTTCGCCGGCTACTGCATATCCAAGAATTGCTACATTGGGACGGTTCTTTGACATAGTTGCGGCGCATGCTGCCAAATGCCCTCCTGCTGAAAAGCCTATAACAGCTATCTTATCCTTGTATAGGTTCCATTTGTCTGAATTGTTGCGTATTAACTCCATCGCCTCTTCATAGTCACTAAGCGGCGTCGGCTAGTTTGCATCTTCTCCAACAGAGTAGCGCAATATAAACACTTGATAACCTGCTTTTAAATAAGCCATTGCTACAGGGTCTGCTTCTCTATCTGAACACATCCGATAACCTCCTCCGGGAAGTATAAGTATCGCAGGTCTTTTCTCAATATTTCTAAATTCACCTCCTACTGCTTGCAAATATGCGGTTAAACTAACATTTCTTTCCTCGTTAAGTATTATTTTTTCTACGTTCATAAAAAGCCTCCTCTTCTTATTAATAAGTATATATGATGTAAAGCATGAATACAATCAACATTATAGGTACATTTGTCTGCTTATTCTCTTAGCACACAATTTTCTTTTTATGCGTTTTTCACTAATCGACACATACAAATCATCAATCACTTCACCGTTGACACATAATCAGCGCAATTCTCTCAATTCCAATCCTAATCACATTGAGTTACACCGTCATAGTGCGTACACTAATAAGTGATGCATAATATAATAGAAATACTGACATGAAAGGATAAGGAAAATATGAGAAAATGTAAACTCGCAATAATGTTAGCTGTAATGCTAAGTATGTCATCCGTATTACCGGCAATGGCAGAAGAACCAATGGAAGAACAGGTTGTCGAAGATCCGATTGTTATAGATGAAAATAATATAGAAACAGAGCCTGTTGCGACAGACGATGCTGCTGAAATTACAGCAGACGAAGTTAGTACTACAGAAGCTAGTACTACAGAAGCTAATACTACAGAAGACGTTACTGCTTCTGAAGTAATGTCTGACGAACAAATAACTACAATGTCTACAGGTACTGTAGTCGCTAACGTAACAGAACAACAAATCACCGATTCATTTTTCGAAGGTGAATTAGAAGTAACAAGCATGGTTATTACCGGCTCAAGTGAACAAATAGGGATATTTAACAATGCTGCCTATGCTGTCGGTTTTGATGGCGGTATAGTACTCAGTACAGGATTTGCTGATAGGATATTTACTAATATTGCAAGCGGAAGTACATCCGGAGACGGTGATGATGACTTATCCGCACTAGTTGGTGGAAGCACAACAAATGATGCAATAAGTATTGAGTTTAATATTATTCCAAAATCAAATAGTATCACATTTAGCTATACATTCGCATCTAATGAGTGGGATCAGCCTGCAACTTACAATGATGTGTTTGCGCTATTTGTTAATGGTGTAAATTATGCTTTAATCCCGGGTACAACTACACCAATTACTATTAGTTCAGTACGAGAAGCAATTGGAGCACCTGTGAGCTCTTCAAATCCGGAGACAAGTGGAATATTTATAAATACAGAAGACCTTGATAATTTTGCCTTTGAAGGTACTACAATAGTCTTTGAATGTGTAGTCGCAGTAAACCCTAATGTTAATAATACGATAAAGATAGCTATTGCAGATGTTGGTGATAGAATCTATGATTCAGCTATTTTCCTTCAAGGAAAGAGCTTCTATGAGTTTGACGATGATAGTGTTGATGTTGATGTTATTGTGTATGAAGATCCTATAGATGACGAAGTCATTGAAGAAGTTACGACAACTACTCCAGAAGTTAAGAATACTTCAACAACAGTTGAAAAATCAACAAATAAAGCCGGAACTGTTAAAACAAGTGACGCGAGTCACGCAGGTCTGTATATGGCAATGTTTTTATTGAGCGGACTTCTGGTAATTATGAAAATTCGTAAAAGAAGCCTGAGATAACTACAATCTTATTAAGGTAAGCACTGCACCTATTGTTTAGATAGGTGTCAGTGCTTTTTTAATATAATATAATAATACTACCCTTATTTTTTGATTTTACTATACATATATGTTATTTTTTATGTAACTACATCGAAAGGTGGCAAAACAAATGAAATCAAAAAAAGCAAAAAGAAATATAACGCTCGTTTACTTTAGTCCCGGTGGTGCTACTAAGAATATTTCAGAAATATTTGCAAGTGCAATATCTGAAGACATAAAAAGAATCGATTTGCTAAAGACACCACTTATCAAAACCACTCAATTATCCTCGGATGATCTTTTTATAGTTGTATTGCCGGTATTTGCGGGCCGCATTCCATCTATATGTCCTGACATGCTGCGAAAATTTATAGGTGATAACACACCTGCAATAATAATATCAGTATATGGAAATCGTAACTTTGATGATACACTATTGGAAATGAATGATATCTTAAAAGAAAATAGTTTTAATATCATAGGTGCTGCTGCTTTCATTGCCAGACACTCTATTTTTACTGAAGTTGCAGCTAAAAGACCTGATTACAAAGACCGGACAAATATAAAAATTTTCGCAAAATCATGTATGAACAAATTGGATAATTTTAGTGATTATGAGCCACTAAAAATTCCCGGTCATCATCCATACTGCAAGCCCACAAAAATGCCTATAAGGCCAATCGGCAAGAAAAAAACTTGTACAAAATGTGGTATCTGTGCCAAACTCTGTCCTACGAATGCAATCGATAGTGACAATCCAATAAAAACTGATAAATCAAAGTGTATATCATGTATGGCCTGTGTTTATCACTGTCCATCTCATTCTAGGGCGCTATATTCACCATTGTATAAAATTGCAAAACGCCCTTTTAAAAAAAAGTGCAAAGTACACAGAAAACCCGTTATCCTTGTATAACGATATTATAGAGATGTACCAAACCTCTGCATAGGTTAGGAACATCTCTATAATTTACTTATCTCTCTATTTTATGAATCAATAGCCCACTCCTTAATTTAGGTTCAAACCACGTTGACTTAGGTGGCATTAATAACCCTGCATCTGCCACATCAAAGAGTTCATCTATTGAAGATGGATACATTGAAAATGCACAGACTGCACCTTCCTTAACTCTCCTCTCAAGCTCGCCTAACCCCCTTATACCTCCAACAAAGTCAATCCTATTGTCAGTTGCCGGATTTCCTATTCCAAACACGGGCTCTAATATTTCTCGTTGTAAATACGAAACATCCATAGCTGAGACCGGATCCGTAGTTATTCTTTTATCATTTATTTCTTTTAGTAAATGCCATTTGTTATTAAAATAAAAACCGAACTCTCCCTTTACTTGCGGTTTAATTGGGGTACTGCTTTCACTGATTATTTCACTTGCTGATTTTATCATCTTCATTATCTCAGTATTGCTTTTTCCATTATTATCCAAGACAACGCGGTTATAGTCTAATATTTTCAACTCGTCTTTATCAAAAAGTACGGATAAAAAGAAGTTAAACTCCTCATCTCCGTCATATCCCGGATGAGCACTTCTTCGCATCTTAGAAACTTTAACAGCCGATGCTGCTCTATGATGTCCGTCCGCAATGTATGTTGTCTCAACATCTAAGAATTCACCTGTAAGCTTTCCAATAACTGTTTCATCATTTATGACCCAAATCTTATGGCTCACTTCGTCGTCTGATACAAAGTCATAAACCGGGCTTGCGTTTTTTGCATTGTTTATAATATCTCTAATTGCATCTCTTCCTCTGTAAGTCAGGAAAATCGGACCTGTTTGTGCACTTGTTGTATCAACGTGCCGTATTCTATCCTTTTCCTTTTCAACACGAGTATTTTCATGCTTTTTAACAACACCCTCAATATAATCATCCACAGATGAACATGCTGCTAATCCGGTTTGAGAGCGCCCATCCATTGTGAGTTCATAGACATAATAACAAGGTTTTTCATCCTGAATAAAATATCCTTCTGTCTCCATACTTTTTAATTGCTTGTCTGCCATCTCGTATACTTCATCGCTATACATATTAAAACTTGAATCAAACTGTGTTTCCGGTCTATCAATATTTAAAAATGAGAGCTTATTATCTTTAACTTTTTCTTTTGCCTCTTCTCTTGAATATACATCATAGGGAAGCGCTGCAATTTGCTCTACGTACTTTTTTGCAGGCCGTAGTGCCTGAAATGGTTTGATTGTTACCATAATCATATCACCTTATCCTTTTTGTTGTTTTACGTTCCTTACTTTCCCCTTTATTGGTCTGGATTGTAATGCTTCAAATACAACTGCTCCTTTATCATTTAATATCTCGACAGTTGTTTTACTGTCTCTAATATCTATGATACCAATATCAGAAACTTCTATCCCATTGATTGCACATATAGTCCCCACTATATCTCCTGCACGCATCTTGGATTTCTTTCCTCCACCAATAATTAGTTTTGTAATTCCTTTGTTTAACTTGTCTCCTTTTCTTTTTTTATTTGACGAGTGACTGCGTAGAGATTGATAAAACGCATTCTCTTGTTTTTCATTAGCTTCCGGTCTAGGAATAATTGGTAATGTCCATCCTGTATAATCCTCCACCTGATGCAGCATTCTCATTTCTTCTTCAGTAACAATGCTTATTGCATTTCCAAGTTTTCCATTTCTTCCGGTTCGTCCTATTCTGTGAACATAGGTCTCTCTCCCTGTTGGAAAATCGTAGTTAATCACATGTGTCATATCTTCAAGGTCTATACCTCTAGCTGCGACATCCGTTGCTATCAGGAAGCGAAATTTGCCTCGTTTAAATGCATCCATGGTTTTTAAACGCTCTCTCTGATCCATTTCGCCATGAAGCATGCCACAGAAAATGCGACTTCTGCGCATTTTTTGGAATAATACATTAACCATTTCTCTTGTATCGCAAAATATCATACAGCACTCAGGGCTTTCTTTGATTAATATTCTCAAAAAGACGTCATACTTATCTTCAGAATCAACTTTATATATCTTTTGTGTAATTGCATTAATCTGATCTTCATTTGGTTCTCGGACTATCATTTTCACATCACTTATATACTCATCCACCAACGCTTTTATCTTAGTTTCCAGCGTTGCCGAAAATAAAGATAAAATACATGTCTTTGGAACAAGTGATAGTATCTCTCCAACTTCGTCAGCAAAACCCATATCAAGCATCAAGTCAGCTTCATCAATAACCAAGTAGGACAAATTTTCCAAGCTTAGAGTCTCTCTTCTTATATGATCCATTACTCTTCCCGGAGTTCCTACTACACAATGAGTCTTTTGTTTTAATGTCCTGATTTGTTTGTCTATAGGAAATCCTCCAAAAACATCCGCAACCTTAATACGTTTCCTTCTACCTATACAGAAAATCTCTTCACGTACTTGAACAGTTAATTCTCTAGTTGGCTCTAATACTAGAGCCTGTGGTTTATTATCTTCCCATTTGATACTCTCACATATTGGTATTCCAAATGCTGCCGTCTTTCCACTTCCGGTTTGTGATTTACACACTACATTCTTTCCGGCTAAAAAGTATGGTATTACTTCTTTCTGGATTTCTGTGGGTTCATCATATCCTAGTAATTCCAGCGCATCCGCTATTTCTTTTGATAGATTGAATTTTTCAAAACCTTCATTTACTTTGTTTTTCACAATACACCACTATTTCTAATAGCTTCTATTACCTTATCTATTTCTTCCAAATTTAAAACTAGTGCAAATCTCACATATCCTTCGCCTAGTGAGCCAAATGAAGTCCCTGGTGTACAAATAACCCCGGCTTTTTCAAGTAGTATATTGCTAAACTCCTCTGATGAATCGTACTTATTCGGAATCTGGCACCATAAAAACATAGACCCTTTTGAGTCTTTTACATCCCACCCAAGCTTCCTTAATCCGTTACATAGCTTCTTGCTTCTTTCTTCATATTGCTTGCTCTGTATAATAAGTCCATCTTGGTCGCCCTCAAGTGCTGCAATAGCAGCATATTGAATCGGCAAAAACATACCATAGTCAATGCGTGAACGCAGGCTTTTAAACCGACTTATTATCTCTTTATTCCCAACTGCAAATGAAATCCTAGCACCTGTCATATTGTAAGACTTCGATAGTGAAAAGAATTCTATTCCCACATTTTTTGCGCCATTATAACTTAAAAAGGACTTGCCCTTTACTCCTTCAAATACAATATCTGAATATGCATTGTCATGAACAATCATAATATTATTATCACTTGCAAATCTAATAAGATCCTCATAAAACTTATCCGGTGCTGTTACACCTATAGGATTAAGTGGATATGAAACAATCATAGCCTTTGCCTTCTGCGCAATATCAATAGGTATATCATCAAGCTTAGGTAAGTAATTATTTTCCTCCATCAGAGGGTATTTATAGATATCTGCTCCGGCAAGTTTTGGCCCGTCCTCAAATATTGGATATCCCGGGTTGGGTATTAAAACTAAATCTCCGGGATTACAAAGTGCCAGGAAAAGATGTGCAATCCCTTCCTGACTACCTGATACTGTTGTTAATTCATCTTTTGTGACGCTAGTATTAAAGCGATTTTTATAATGATTTATTAGTGCCTGCTGTAATTCAGGCAAATCCACTATCGAGTATTTATAGTTATTCGGCTCTAAACAAGCTTTTGACATCGCTTCCATGATATGCTGTTTCGGAAGAAAATCCGGTGTTCCGATCGACATGTCATAAACCACCCTTCCCTCCTTTAGCATCTGCTCTTTTCTTATTTTAATTTTATGGAATACTCCGGAAGGAGCTTCATACATCCTATCTGCAAAAACAAAATTCATTATTTCTTAACCTTCCTACTTTCAAATCAAATAATATTGTCTCATCAGTTATAGTTTAACATCTATGAGAGTTATGATAAACCCATTTTTATCATTTACATTTTTATACTCTATCTTTCCGCCATGTCGTTCTACTATAGCTTTTGCTATTGAAAGACCTATTCCTGTTCCTCCCACGCTGCTTCTTGACTCATCTGCACGGACAAAATCATCGAACAAAGTATTTCTGATACTGTCAGAAATCGGTTCTCCATCATCTGAAACCGTTATTGTTATGTTCTCAGTACTTGAAATGGCAACCTCTATGCTCTTACCCGTTTTATTATATTTAATCGCATTAGATAAAAGATTTGTAATTACTCGCTCCATCAAGATATAATCCGCATTATATTCAATAACTTCATTAGGAATATCTGCTTCAAGTAAGAGACCATTCTCACTCGCATCCTGATAATACTCCGAACAGATTACTCGAAGAAATTCACACAGATCTTTCTTTGACCTATCAAGCTTATACTCACTGCTTTGTACTTTCAAAAGAGTAAATAGCCCTTCCGTAAGACCGTTTACTCTATCGGCCTTTTGGTGAATTGTATGATAGTATTTCTCCTTATCTTCCTCTGCTACAACTCCTTCTTCAAGGGCGATTGCAAAGCTGTTAATGGTGGAAATAGGCGTCTTAATATCATGCGAAAGTTCTAGAAGCATTTTGTGCTTTTTCTTTTCAGCCTCTTCTTTCTCATCATTTGCTTTTTTAATATCATATGTCATTTGATTAAATGTATCTCTTATATTTGCAAATTCCGCTTCAGCTTCAAAGTCCAGTACTGTGTCGTTTTTATCATCTGTAAACTTACTCATCCCTTCATTAATTAACCTTAAAGGTTTTCTAATGCGACGCGCCAAATAACTCCCGAATAGAATACAGATTCCAATAAATAGCACTAAGAATATCACGACAAATATCCACCCTCTTACTGAAGGCGTGTTTTCATTGGTTATATTAATAGTTGTAGAATAAGTCACATCGTCTCTATTATAAATTATCATATAATAACCTGTATTAGTCTCATTGTTATTAATGAAAGCTATATAGTCACTTGTCGAAACCTGATCATTGCTTATTAAGTCAAATATATCATTCTCCGAATAAACGGTATTCTCTGTCAGCTTATTTCCATATACCGCTTGTACTTCGTATAAATCATTTAGTTCCTCTATCCACCCACCTATAGTACTTATCTGACTTATATTCTGTTCTGCTTCCTGCGCAGTTTCAACATTATAGAAATTAGATGTACCCGGACTTCCCTGCGTAATCGTCGTTATAATAATTAGCACACTAGCAAAGAAAACTGCTACAATTTCAAGTGCAAATAATACATAACTGATGATTAACTTCTGAAATATACTTGCATTTTTCTTCTTTTTCACCATATTTCTATTCCTTATCAAATTTATATCCGAGACCTTTAATCGTCTTTAGCATCTTTGGCTCTTTTGGGTCATTTTCTATTTTGCTTCTTATATTGCTTATATGCACCATTACGGTATTATCATCACCCATGTACGAATCTTCCCATGCATAGTTGAAAATCTGCTGTTTCGTATATATTCTACCCGGATTTTTCATTAACAACTCAAGTATGTGAAACTCAGTGCCTGTTAATTGAATCAACTGGCCATTTTTTTCAACTACTCCTTCATCTAACTTAAGAACCAAATCACAAATTGTAATTTCACTCGTTTTCACATCACTGCCATATGCATAAAAGCGACGAAGCTGAGCCTTTACCCTAGCAACTACCTCCATTGGATTATATGGCTTAGTAATGTAATCATCTGCGCCAAGCTCCAGTCCCAATATCTTATCATAATCCTGCGATTTGGCTGTCAGTAGAATAGCCGGAATATTGCTTGTTTCTCTGATTTTTTTAAGAACCTCATAGCCATCCATCTCAGGCATCATGATATCCAGCAGAACCAAATGGGGACCGGAAGCGGCAAAGAGCCGGATTGCCTCTTTGCCACTTTTTGCCTTTATTATTTCGATATTTTCCTTGTTAAAGAATAGCTCCAGTGCGTCTAATAATTCAAGTTCATCATCAGCTGCCAGCACTTTGTATGTCATTATTCTTGCCCTCCCAAGTTGATTTAATATATATCTTACTCAAGTTATTCTATCATAGATTATGTAGGTTCGACAATCTACGCTTCTTTTCTCTTTATTACGAGTACTCCTACGAATGCAATTGCAATTATAACAACTCCCTTTAATAATATTTTCCCATCTACTCCATTACCAATTACCAAAAGTGTCGCTTGGCTTTGAATCTCATGTAAATTAGGCATTACTTTAAGAATTGCATTTAATATTTTCTCTGAAAATCCGCCCAATGTCGTTGCATACATTTCAATTAAGCTGTGGCCAATTCCTACCAGAAGCACTCCGCCTACAATTAAACCCGTTACTGCTGCCGGTAACTTCACACTGAGTACACTTGTTAGTGCACTTATCATAATTACATTGATACTTAATATTAAAAATGCCGGTACTATATACTTTAAGCTACTTGATTCACCTGTTGTTATCATAAATATTCCAATTGCTGCGTATAGTATTGCGGCTGCTGCAAGCGAGCTTAATACATTTGCTATTACTAACTGAAAATGATATTTGCTCTGTGAAATACCTTTTGACCATACAAGATGACTGCGTTTTTCATCATACTCTGTTGGAATAGTACTCATACTAAGAAGTAGTGCGAGCAGACATCCTACTGCATTAACAATTACATTAAACATCATAAGTGTATTAGCAAATCCGCTTATTTCTTCACCTTGTACAGATATTGTTGTAGAACCACTTCCACACAATGCTACAAGTAGTGCTCCTATTACTACTACGATATAAAGTTGTTTTTTTCTCATTCTCTCTTTAAGTGCATTCATTGTAATTGTCATTTATCTTGCTCCTCCTATAGCTTTTGTAAAAATATTCTCTAATGTGGTTTCTTCATTAAGATCTTCTCTGCTCCATGTCCTAAGTACTTTGCCGCGCCCCATAATTATTCCCCTTTGACACAGCCTTTCGATATCACTTAATATGTGCGAGTTGATTATAATTGTTTTTCCCTGTTCTCTTAAATCATTTAATATTTCCAGCATCTCTATTCTTCCCATTGCATCTAGTCCGGCACAAGGTTCATCTAGAAGAAGTATTTCCGGATCTCCCAGCATTGATTGTGCAAGTGCAAGTCTTTGAAGCATTCCTTTGGAATAGTTTTTTACTTTTGTTCTATCATCTTCAAGACCAACCATCTCTAATAATCTTGGTATTACTTCTTTTTGCTCATTCTTTTCTATCTTTTGTAGTGAAGCGTAATATTTGAGTACTTCTCTTCCTGTAAGGAATCCCGGGAAACTCGGGCTCTCCGGTGAGTATCCAACTCCCTTTTCGTCATTAATACTAATCTCTCCCGAATTTGGTTTTACTAGGCCAAGTATCATTTTGATTGTTGTACTTTTCCCTGCTCCGTTACTTCCAAGAAGTGCAAACGCCTCTCCCTGATTTACTTCAAGATTTAAATTATCTACCACTGTTTTTCCCTTATATGCTTTGCATAGATTAGTTGTCTTAATCATCTGTATTTTCTCCTCTTCTCATTTCCTGTTCCTTATGTTATGACTACTATATACCCTGCATATTAAAGCAAAATAAAACCAACCTTAAATTAACCTAAAGGTTGGTTTTATCAGTATCTTATTTTACTCTTTTCATTTTCACTAATATCCACGCTGCTATAAATGACACCGCTGGAACAGACATGACAATTCCCATACTTCCGGCAATACCTCTGATTATCTCTACTGCAACAAAATCAGTATTTATGAGTTGTCTAAAGGTAACCCCATATGAGTAAATCGTAATAATCATGTTAAAACTTGATCCCGCAAATGCTAAAATTAAAGTAT
>JBKEBP010000099.1:0-5778 GCA_047973235.1 Suipraeoptans sp.
TTTTTCATAGTTACATTATACAATGTAACGGAGAAAAAGTGGTTGAAATTAGCCACTTTTTTTCTCTTTTTATAAAGTTTTAGGGAGATGATAACTCGTTTTCGAGTTATCATCTCCCTAGTTTGGAATCTGCCCTATTTCCCGACAGCCCCTTTAATTTTGTAACCTTATCTGATTGGCTGTTTGGTAAGGGTTGGAGCCTTCTGGTATTGAACTACATATACAAGTACATGCATTACTGCCGCTAAAGCAAAGGCAGCGACAACATCCGTTACGGAATGCTGCTTTAAAAACATTGTTGCAAGTATAATAAGAGCAGAAAGTACATATATAAAGCCGGTGGCTAATTTATGTTTCTTAAGTGCCGGACTATACTTAACCGCTGATAAAATGCCTAGCGTATTAAAAACATGGATACTAGGAAGTACATTAGTTGGTGTATCAGTTCTATATAGCTGTTTTACAATATCTACAAAGATGTTATCTCTAGCAAAGGTGTAAGGTCTAAGTGCCTGTCCATTAGGAAAGAATGTAGATATTATTAGAAACAGTGTCATTCCGGAGTATAAAAATATAATTAGTTTATAAAAGCCCTTCTTATCAGTTAAGAAAAAATATAGACCCACACAAATCATAAGTGCAAACCATAGTAAATAAGGAATTATAAAAAATTCGCAAAACGGAATGTACTTATCAAGTGGCGATTCTATTATAAAATGTCTTATTTCATTACTTCGATTTTCTAAATATACAAACCAAGGCATGTATATAAAAAAATATAAAAATACCCAACCATGCTTGTACTTTCTTAAGAAGGTAAGAGCGTGTTCTTTCAAATTCATAAGTAAAAACTTCCCTTCAATATAATCAAATAGATTATACCATGCAAAAAAACAAGTAGCAAGAAAGTTCATAAAGTCTTCATTAAATCATAATTTACTTAGTTGTAAATGATAACTTTTAATTTATCAGGCTCAATTCCTATCGACATTTCCTTTCTTAAGAAAATAGGTTCGCCATCAGTATGGATTGGCAGCGGCTTAACACTTTTAAAATGAATATCGGTACCCTGAGTTATTGTGATGGCTTTTGAATATACATGCAGCCCTTTAAAAGCAAGGGGAAGAAGGCATAGTATACCGGGTTTAGAGATATTAGCAGCAACTACAACATCAAGTTTGCCATCACCGGGATTTGCCTTTGGAGCAAACATAAACCCACCACCTTCATATTTGTGGTTCATTGCTGCGGCAAATATAGTCTTGCGATAGTGTGTGGTAACTCCATCTATAGTTATTTCCATGTCTTCAAAGTCTTTAGATAGAATTTGAGAAATTGCTACAGCTACATAGGCAAGCTTGCCAAGCTTAATTTTATTCAGAAATACTTTGAGTTTAGAAACCATAACTTGATGACACACAGCCGCATCGAACCCTAATCCGGTGCTAACACCAAACCTGCGGCGTTTATTATCCCCATACGTTATATATCCGATATCCATCATAGTGTATGAGACCGGAGATAAAATATTATTTAGTGCAATTTCAGGATCCTTAGGCAGATGAAAGCCTCGTGCAAAATCATTGCTGGAACCTATAGGTATATATCCGAGAACAACTCGTGACAGATCATAGATACCGTTAATTACTTCATTTACGGTGCCGTCACCACCTAAAACGACAATATTATGGATACCTTCATTTACAGTTATATTATGAACGATATTTATTGCATGGCGCTGGTATTTAGTTTCATAGACCTGATAATCGATATTCATATTTACTATTAAAGGTTCAAGCACACCCCATGTAGATTTTCCGAGTCCGGAGCGTGCATTAGGATTTACAATAAAATGATACATGTTGTTCCCCCCCGCATTTCTTATAATGCTATTTTAGTAATCCATCTAAATAAAGTGTTAGTGAGCGTTTCATATTTGCTTTCAAGTCTGCCTCTCCACTTTTTAAACACCATTCAAAAACATTTCCAATAACTAGCATACGAATATCTGTCGTGATATCTTTAAGAGGAAATGAAATGTTAAATATACCTGCATCAATGCTTTGCTTTAGGTAATGCTCTACGGTTACGATAGGATAAGGTCTCTTTGTTCGGATAAGTGGGTTCAAAGATTGGTTCTTAGGGGTATAATAATTTGACATAAACTCCACTCCAAGGGTTTCACAGTAACTTGCGTAATCAAGGTATACATTAACTATTGTATCTTTTGCTTCCTGTAATGAAGACGGAAGCTTTGATAAATTGGGATTAACGCCCGGTTGTTCCTCTATATAATATGATAGTAAATCATCTTTTGTTTTAAAATGATGATAGAAACTTCCGTTTGATACACCTGCCTCTGCACAGATATTTTTAATGGATAGTTGTTCATATCCATCTCTTTGTAAAATTTTCTTTGCAGCAGCAAATATACGAGCCTTGGTTTCTTGTGATTTTAATTGCTGTCTAGTCATGTGGTTCCTTTCAAATAGCTTATTATTTACATAGTATACCATAGGCACATTGAAAATTACAAAAATATCCGTTATAATTATCGTTGATGAAGGCGAAAGGAATGTGAGTATGGATATCAATCAAAAAATTACTGAGGAACTGGGAGTTAAGCGCTGGCAAGTGGATGCAGCCATTGCATTAATAGATGAGGGGAACACGATTCCTTTTATTGCGCGTTATAGAAAAGAAAAGACGGGAGAGCTAGATGATGAGCAGCTGCGTAAGCTGCATGAAAGGCTGCTGTATTTACGAAACCTTGAAGAAAAAAAGGAACAGGTTATTAGATCTATTGAAGAGCAGGGAAAGCTCACAGAGGATTTAAAGACACAGATAATGGCGGCGACTACTCTAGTTGTGGTTGATGACTTATATAGACCATATAAACAAAAGAAGCGGACAAGAGCAACGATAGCAAAGGAAAAAGGATTAGAGCCACTTGCTAATATCATTGTATTGCAGAAAGTAGATAAGGATTTAGTAGAGATAGCGAAAGAGTATATCGACTCTGAAAAAGAGGTTGAAACTCCGGAAGATGCTATTGCGGGAGCGAAGGACATAATTGCAGAGAGCATTTCTGATGAAGCGGATTATAGAAGTCATATACGAAGGAGAACGTTTGAGCTGGGCAAGATAGTTTCTGTAGCTAAAGATGACAAAGCGGAGTCGGTTTATGAAATGTATTATGATTTTGAAGAGCCTGTTAAAAAGCTTGCAGGCCATAGAATACTGGCATTAAACCGAGGCGAGAAAGAGAAAATACTTAATGTAAAAATTGAGGACCCAAAAGATGAAATACTTATGTATCTTGAAAAGAAAGTTATTCATACAGATAATAAATATACAACACCTGTACTTAAGGAAACGGTTGAAGATAGTTATAAACGGTTAATTGCACCTGCTATTGAGAGAGAGATAAGAAGTGAATTAACTGAAAAGGCGGAAGATGGAGCAATAAGCGTTTTCGGTAAGAATTTAGAGCAGTTATTAATGCAGCCACCGATTGCAGGCCAGACCGTCCTAGGCTGGGATCCGGCTTTTAGAACGGGATGCAAGCTAGCGGTAGTAGATTCGACAGGAAAGGTAATAGGCACTACAGTAATATATCCAACTGAGCCCACAACACCTCAAAAAATTGCTGCTTCAAAGAAAGTATTAAAGCAAATAATTGAAAAATACAATGTGTCATTGATTTCACTTGGAAATGGGACAGCATCGAGAGAATCTGAACAATTTATAGTAGAGTTACTTAAAGAAATACCTCAAAAGGTACAATATGTAATTGTTAATGAAGCGGGGGCATCGGTCTACTCTGCGAGTAAGCTTGCGAGTGAAGAGTTCCCTAAATTTGATGTAGGTCAGAGAAGCGCAACATCAATAGCAAGAAGAATACAAGACCCACTAGCTGAATTGGTTAAAATAGATCCACAGTCGATTGGAGTAGGTCAGTATCAACATGATATGAATCAAAAGAAACTTAATGAAGCACTTGGCGGAGTAGTAGAAGGCTGTGTTAATAAAGTTGGTGTTGATTTAAATACTGCTTCTGCACCACTACTTTCTTATATTTCAGGTATTAGTAGTGCAATAGCAAAGAACATTGTTACATATAGAGAAGATAATGGCACTTTTAGAAATAGAAAAGAACTTCTAAAAGTAACAAAACTCGGACCCAAAGCATATGAGCAATGTGCAGGGTTTATGAGGATATCAGGAGGAAAGAATCCACTTGATGCAACGAGTGTTCATCCGGAGTCATATACGGCGGCTGAGAAGTTACTTAAAGAACAAGGGTTTAAGCCGGAAGATATAAGTGGTGGAAAGCTTGTTGGATTATCTCTTACTATTAAAGACTATAAAGGCATTGCATCAGAGTTAGGTGTTGGGGAAATAACTCTAAAAGATATAGTAAAGGAACTTGAAAAACCGGGTAGAGATCCACGATCCGATATGCCAAAGCCAATTCTTAGAACCGACGTACTGGATATGAAGGATCTAAAGGAAGGTATGATTCTAAAAGGAACAGTAAGAAATGTAATTGATTTCGGAGTATTTGTAGATATTGGGGTACATCAGGATGGTCTGGTGCATATATCCGAAATAACAGATAAGAAGTTTATAAAACACCCTCTAGAGGCCGTAAGCGTCGGCGATATAGTAGATGTTAGAGTTTTGAGTATTGATATGAAGAAGAAGCGTATAGCGCTTTCAATGAAGGGGATTTCTTAATCGCAAGGAGGCGGTACAATTGAAGAGAGGTTTGAAGAAAACAGCAGAAACAGTGTTTGGAGTAGTGGGGGGAAACGCTATTTTAGCACTGGCTGTTGCAGCATTTATTTTACCGAGAGGTACTATAATGGGAGGGGCTACAGGTATAGGTCTTACTATTAACAATTATTTCCCGATAAATCTTTCGATTGTAATATTTATTGTAAATGCATGTTTATTTATACTAGGCGCAGCTGTCTTGGGGAAGAAGTTTGCGTTAACAACAATAGCAAGTACTTTTTTGTATCCGTTCTTTCTATCTCTGATACAAAGAATACCAAATATTGATAATCTAACGAATAGTGAGTTTCTATCAATTATATACGGTGGAGTATTTTTAGGCGCGGGTATAGGTATGATAGTACGTGTAGGTTCATCTACCGGAGGTACCGACATAGTTGCACTTGTTGTCAACAAATGGACTCATTTATCTGTGGCAATGCTTGTTTATATTGTAGACTTTATAGTATTGGCATGCCAGATGGCTTTTTCAAGTCCGGAACAAGTACTATATGGCGTTCTTAACTTAGTAATAAGCACAATGGTTCTTAATAGAGTAATGCTTCTTGGCAAGAGCCAAATACAGATATTTGTTGTATCCGATGCATATGAAGAAATCAGAACCAAACTACTCAAGGAAGCTAATGTAGGAGCTACTATGCTTCATATTGAAACGGGATATGGCAATGAAGAAAAGAAGGGCGTATTATGTGTAATAAGTAATCGCAAGCTTTACACTGCTAATGAACTTATACATGAAGTTGATCCAAAAGCATTTGTCACCATTTCTCAGATAAATGAGGTAAAGGGACGTGGATTTAGTATGGATAGAGTTGACTATAGTGAAATAAACAAAAGAGAAAAGTAAACATTATATTAAAGGGGCTATCGGGAAATAACCGATTTTGACCTCAAAAATTGAAAATTAGCAAAACCCTGAATAAATCGTGTTTTATCACATGTCGATTTAGTTCAGGGTTTTGTTTTTATGACTTTTTT
>JBKEBP010000100.1:0-65958 GCA_047973235.1 Suipraeoptans sp.
TCTAAAATAGAGCTATAATACATACAAAGGGCAAAGCCCGAAAAATCGGCTTTGCCCGAATATAACTATCAACCTTTCTTATATCAGTTTTTGCATTTACACAAAACTTGAAACAGTCTCAGCAGTTGATGCAAATGGTAATGCGGTAGCTATTGATTTGTCTACCATGATAAGTTCATGGACTACTGTAAATGGGGCTTCAAGCGATGATGATATCCATAGAGCTACAATAAGTTATTCCAGTGACGCAAATTATACTTTTGATATTGCATATACTGATAAAGCAGGTAATGCAAACAATGAAATAAATGTTTCGGGACAAACAGCACCATATATGTTTACATTGGATACAGTAGCACCTACCGGTACTGTAACAGCGAAATCTTCTGAAGGTAAGACGATTACATGGAACACACTGATAAGTTCACTTACATTTGATTTTTATTCAAATAAACTTATTACTATATCGGGAACATCAACTGATATAACATCTCCTATTGATAATGTCCTTTACTATAAGGCGAATGTTACAAAGGCACTTACGCTGAGTCAGTTGGATAATGTTTCTCAGTGGGCTGATTTCAATGGATTTAGCACAATACCAAATGAAGGTTATGTTGTATATATTAAAATCATTGATAAGGCAGGTAATACTACATATATTAGTACGGATGGACTAATTGTTGACAATGTATTACCGGTTGCTGAATCGATTTCTCCTGAAATTAATTTTGCACTTCCACAGCCGGTTAATGGGATATACAGTAGTGATGTTAAAGTATCGATTAGTGTAAATGACCCTGTAGTTTCAAATATCTATTCCGGAATAAAGACAGTTTCGTATCGCGTACTGAATATGGGTCAGGAAACACAAAGTGGAGTCTTATATTCATTTACAAAAGTCAGCCCAACTTTTGAAGATCGTATACGTACTTGGAGTGGTCAAATAGTAGTAAACAGTAATTTAAATAATAGTAATGATGTTGTGATTGAGGTATATACAATAGATAATGCATTAAACTCAATAACAGCAAGCACAACTATTAAGATAGATACTACGGCTCCTAGAATTGATATTAGTTATGATAATAACTCACCGGATAGTGGCAGCTATTATAAAGATAATCGTACAGCTAGAATAGTAATAACAGAAAGAAACTTTAGTGAAGCGGGGGTAAATATTAGAATAACCAACTCAGACGGAACTATTCCAAGTACATCAGGTTGGACAAAGACACAAGGAACAAATAACCAAGACAATTCAACCTATACAACGACAATTACATATCAAGCGGATGGTGATTACACGTTTGCCATTGACTGCATTGATTTGGCAGGAAATAAAAGTACTGCGACTAATTATGCATTTGGAACAACAAATCCTTCGGAGTTCACCATTGATAAAACCCGACCGGTTATATCGGTAAGCTATGATAATAATTCTGCCGAAAATGAAAAGTATTTTAAGGAATCAAGGACAGCAACCATATCAATTAATGAACATAATTTCGATGCTAGCAGGGTGAATTTTGAGTTAAGTGATAATAGTGCTTCACCTTCATGGAGTCATAGTGGTGATGTTCATACAGCGACAATTGTATACGATAGTGACGGTGATTATACATTTGATATCTCAATGAGTGATATGGCAGGTAATCAGAATGATACGGTTAATTATGGAGACACCGTTGCCGGTAACGAGTTTACGATTGATTTGAGCATATCTAAGCCGATTATTTCGGGTGTAGAACACCAAACAGCATATGCAGGCGATATTATTCCTTCAGTAGAGTTTGAAGATACTAATTATAGTAATTACAATATTGAACTTCTATTTGTGGGTAAGAATGGTGAGAGTGTAGATGTAACGGAAGACTTTATTAAGAATGTAAAAGAAACAGCAACCGGAGTCACCGGAGTTTTTGATACTTTCGAAAAAATCAAGTCTGTCGATGGAGTATATACCCTTACATTTGAAGTTTCCGATTTTGCAGGCAATGAAGAGTCTGAAAGTGTTACATTCTCATCCAATCGTTTTGGATCAACGTATATCTTGAGTGAAAAGACATCAGATTTAAATCGAAGTTATGTGCAATCAGCGATAGACGTTGAGGTGACAGAGATTAATGTTAGTGAATTAGAGAACATAAAGATAACGCTGTTCAAGAATAATGAAACAATTACACTGGTTGAAAATAAGGACTATAGAGTAAATACTCGTGGCGGAGAAAATATATGGCATAGTTATACGTATACAATAGCTAAAAAAGAATTTGAAGACGAAGGGGTTTATAGATTATCCTATTACTCTGAGGATAAAGCCGGCAATATATCAGAAAATACTATGGAAACTAAGAATATGGAACTGGGATTCGGTATTGACAAGACTAATCCTATGATAACGGTAACCAATCTGGATAGTGATAATACGTATGCAACAGAGAACCATAAGGTATTATTCTCGGCAAGTGACAACTTAAAGCTTGAATATGTGATTGTTGAAATTGATGGAGCATTGCAGCATGAAATTAAGAGTGAGGAGCTAGATGAATACATCGCTGATTATAATGGAGAATTCACCTTCTACGTACCGGGTGATTCATCAAAGGCACATGAAGTAAGAATAGTTTGTATAGATGCCGCAGGAAATGAAACAGTAAAAGAAATTAAAAATTTCTATGTAACAACGAATTTACTTATACGATTTCTAAATAACAAAATAGTACTGACAGCTACTATAATTATAGGAATACTTCTGATATTAGCATTAAGTTTTCTATATATAATTGCTAAAAGAAGAAAATCAAAAAGGAATCGAAATGTATAAAATAAAAAATGTAATGTAAAGTACAAGACATAGCAAGGAAAGTCCTTGCTATTTCTTTGCTTTTGTAATAATATTTGTACGTAACCAGTAATGTATCTTCCAAGAGGAAGAACAAAAACGAGGAGGAAAACTAAATATGCAAAATGTAAGCAAGACAAGTAATGTAAGTAACACTAGAAGCAGACAGATTGTACAGATGACACAATTAGCAGTGCTAATTGCAATACTGGCGATACTGACTCTGACCGGATTAGGATTTATTACAACAGGCGTAGTTTCAATTACAATTCTACATATACCTGTCATTATTGGATCACTAGTACTTGGTCCCAAATTAGGTGGAATATTAGGGTTTGCATTTGGATTCTTAAGTATGATTAATGCGACTTTTAGAGGTGCAACACCCGTAGATATGATGTTTACACCTGCAGGTGGACATGGAATGCCGATACAATCTCTTATATTAGTATTTGTTCCGCGAATAATACTTGGTATATTACCGGCATTGATATTTTCATTATTATCAAAATGGATTAAAAAGGAAGCAATTAATGCAGCAATAGCAGCCGGTTTATCAACAATGGTTCATACAGTTATGGTATTAGGACTTTTGTATTTTATGTTTTTTAGCGAAATGACATTTTCAGAAGTTATTAAAACCGTATTTTTAACAGTTATCGGACTTAACGGAATATTAGAAATAGCAGCAGCAGTTATTATATGTAGTGCAGTTAGTATTCCGCTTAGAAGATATTTGAAAAACAGAGCATAAATGTGTTAGTATATAGGAGAAGTAAACAAGATACTTGTTTACTTCTTCTTTTGACGTATTAGGAAAATTAATTATAGATGTACAATAATATAAAATAGCAGGTGACATAGATGAGAACATACAAATTAACGCTATCATATGATGGAAGCAGGTTTCAAGGTTGGCAGCGACAACCGGATACGGATAATACAATTCAGTATATATTGGAAAGAAGTATAGGAAATATAGTCGGATATAGGGTCAAAGTTCATGGCTCAGGAAGGACTGACGGAGGAGTACACGCAAGAGGACAAGTAGCCAGCGTGCAACTATCCAAGCTATACGACGTGGAGGAATTAAAAGCGATAATTAACAGCTCACTTCCGGAGGACATAAGAATAGTGGACTTAGACCTCGTGCCCAATGGTTTTCATGCCAGAAAAAGTGCTAAAGGAAAGAAATACGAATACTATATAGATTGCAGAGAGAAGCCGGATGTTTTCTCAAGAAGGTACTGTTATCACTATCCGGAAAAACTGGATATAGAAGCTATAAAACAAGCTACAAAATATATGATTGGATATATGGATTTCACAAGTTTTACTGATGATGATAATTGTAAAAATCCTAGAAGAAAAGTTCTGAATATAAAGATAATTGCAACAGGTGAAAAGGTAAGGATAACTTATTATGGAAATGGGTTTTTATATCATATGGTTAGAATTATGACAGGAACGTTACTGGAAGTAGGAACCGGTAAGCGCACACCTAAAAGTATTACAGATGTAATAGAGAAGAGGGATAGAAGTGAGGCAGGATTTCTTGCACCGGCAAGAGGATTGTTTTTAAGAAAAGTTTATTATTAGTGGAGGAGAAAAATTGAAGTTTATCTCATGGAATGTTAATGGAATAAGGGCAGCAGTCGGAAAAGGATTTGAAGACTATTTTAAAGAAGTGAATGCAGATATATTCTGTATTCAGGAATCAAAGATGCAAGAGGGACAACTTGATCTTATTACAGACGGATATCATCAGTACTGGAACTATGCTGTTAAAAAGGGATATTCGGGAACAGCAATTTTTTCAAAAGAGAAACCTATCTCGGTTAAAAATGGAATAGGCATAGAAGAGCATGATCAGGAAGGCCGGGTTATTACGCTTGAATTTGATAAATTTTATTTTATAACAGTGTATACGCCAAACTCACAGAGTGAGCTTAAACGTCTTGACTATAGAATGAAATGGGAAAATGACTTCTTGGTATACCTAAAAAATCTGGAAGAAAAGAAACCTGTAATATTCTGCGGTGACTTAAATGTTGCGGCAGAAGAAATTGACCTAAAAAATCCGAAAACTAATAGAAAGAATGCAGGATTTACTGATGAAGAACGTGATAAATTCAGAATACTTAAATCAGCAGGCTTTATAGATACATTTCGTTACTTCTATCCTGATTTGGAAGGCGTATATTCATGGTGGTCGTATCGTTTTAGTGCTAGAGCAAAGAATGCCGGATGGCGTATAGACTATTTTATGGTATCAGAAGGTCTAAAAGGATATTTAAAGGACGCTAAGATCCACACAGAGATAATGGGTTCGGACCATTGTCCTGTTGAGCTTGAGCTGGACTTATAGGTATCCGCCATCCATACGAATAATTTGTCCGGTTAAATATGTGGGAGAGTCAACAATATGACCTATCATTTCAGCTACCTCATGTGCATCACCAAATCGACCGGCAGGTATATCTTCTTGTAGAGTATCCAGTTCGGATTCATTTAGCATGGAGTTCATTTTAGTATCAATAACGCCAAGAGATAAGGCATTTACTTGAATATTTGAAGGAGCAAGCTCCTTTGCCAAGGCTTTTGTAAAACCATCTATTCCGGATTTCGAAGCCGAATATGCGACCTCACAAGAAGAACCAACATATCCCCACATAGAAGAAATATTGAGTATTTTACCTTGTTTTTTATGTAGCATGCTATTTAAGGCTTCTCTGCTGCAGTAAAAGCAAGAGGATAGGTTGGTGCTAATTATATTATTCCAATCAGCATCTTTCATGTCGCTGAGCAATCCCCAATATGATATACCGGCGTTATTTATTAGAAGGTCTAAACCATCACATTCTGAACGTATTACTTCAAACATTTTCTTTACATCCATTGGGTTTCCGACATCACCTATAACCATGGTGCACTTGGAACCTTTAATTTTTGCTATTTCATTTTCTACTAAGTTAAGCTCGTCGATAGAGGTGTTGCAATTTATAAATACATGATAGTTGCGCTTGGCGAAATATATGGCAGCAGCCTTCCCTATTCCTCTCGAGGATCCTGTTATTAATACTGTTTTCATGGTTGTTCTCCTAATTAAAGTGTAGATTTGTTATGCAAGATTAATCCTATGTGTTGAATATATCACATGTAGATTTCATATTCAAATTTAGAGACACTTGTGGTTGCAGGTGTCTCTTTACCGTGCTATTATATGTGTACGGTTGTGCACGCTTGTGTACGGTGCAAAGGAGTATGTAAATATGGTCGATCAAGCAATTGAATTTGCTACAAAGGCACATGAAGGACAATTTAGAAAAGGAACTAAGCGTCCTTATATTGTACATCCGGTCGAAGTCGGAGATATAGTTTCGTCTATGACTAATGACGAAGAAGTTATTAGTGCAGCAATTTTGCATGATACCATAGAGGATTGTCCGGGCGTAACAGAGGAAATATTAGCTCGCGAATTTAATGCAAAGGTTGCATCACTGGTAGCACAGGAAAGTGAAGATAAGTCTAAGAGCTGGATAGAGCGTAAAACTGCAACTATAGAGCATATGAGAGCAGCGCCAATAGAAGTTAGAATGATAGGACTTGCAGATAAACTCTCTAACATGCGAGACATAGATAGAGATTATCCAAATGTCGGGGATGATTTATGGAACAGATTTAGGATGAAGGATAAGGAATATATCGGTTGGTATTACAGAGGGGTACGTGATGCTCTAAAGGATGCTTTTGAGGATATGAAAGCATATAAGGAGTATTGTGAATTAGTAAAAAAACATTTTGGCTAGGGGGCTATATTTTGGTAATACAAGGACTACAGAAACTAACCATGCTGGACTATCCTGATAAGATGGCATGTACTATATTTACTTGTGGCTGTAACTTTAGATGTCCATTTTGTCACAATGCATCTTTAGTTGTTGATACACACAAATATCAAAAAATTCCGGAAGAGGATGTTTTTGCATTTTTAAAGAAACGACAAGGCATGTTGGAAGGGGTTTGTGTATCCGGTGGAGAACCGCTTATACAAAAAGATATAGAAGAATTTATCGAAAAGATAAAAGAAATGGGATATCTTGTTAAACTTGACACTAATGGAAGTCACCCGGATATTCTTAAAAGATTAATAGATAATAAGCTGTTGGATTATGTAGCTATGGATATAAAGAATTCTAGAGAAAAGTATGCAAAGACAATAGGGGTAGATGACTATGATTTGTCAGGTGTTGATAAAAGTATACGTTTACTGATGAAGGGTGATATGCCTTATGAGTTTCGGACTACTGTTGTTAAAGAATTCCACACAAAGTCAGATTTTCATGATATGGCAAGATGGATAAAAGGTGCTAGAGCATATTATTTACAGCATTTTGTTGATTCGGAAGAGATGATTCAAGAAGGACTACATGGATATGATGCTCCTATTATGGAGCAGGCACTTGAAATCGTAAAACAGGACGTGGAAAGCGCGCAGTTACGCGGTTTATAGCAAATTAAACAAATACAACATGTTGTGAGGGTATAAAATTTGTGCACAATATGTTGTATTTTTATGTTGATTTTTAAGCATGCAAGTGATAGTATTTATGTACACGGCGAAAAGCTAATAGAAAGAGGGGAACTAAATGTATCAAGTAATAAAAAGAGACGGTAAAATAAGTGATTTTACTCTGGCAAAAATAGGTTCAGCAATTGTTAAGGCATTTAATGCAACGGAGAAAGAATATAATCAGGATGTTATAGATTTACTTTCATTAAAGGTTACAGCCGACTTTGAACCTAAAATTAAGGACTCTACGGTATCTGTTGAAGATATTCAAGACAGTGTTGAGTCAGTACTAATTAAAGCAGGCTATGCTGACATAGCCAAAGCTTACATACTATATCGTAAGCAAAGAGAAAAAGTGAGAAACATTAAGACATCTATGCTGGACTATAAAGAGATTGTAAACAGCTACCTTAATGTTATGGACTGGAGAGTAAAAGAGAATTCAACAGTTACTTATTCAGTTGGGGGATTGGTACTTAGTAATTCAGGTGCAATTACAGCAAACTACTGGCTATCAGAAATCTATGATGCAGAAATAGGTCAGGCACATAGAGATGCGGATATTCATATTCATGACTTGTCTATGCTGACAGGATATTGTGCAGGATGGTCACTAAAGCAATTAATTCAAGAAGGATTAGGCGGTATACCGGGTAAAATAACTTCTGCACCGGCAAAACATTTAAGCGTCCTCTGCAATCAGATGGTTAATTTCCTAGGTATTATGCAAAATGAATGGGCAGGAGCTCAGGCATTTTCGTCATTTGATACTTACCTGGCACCATTTGTAAAGGCAGATAACCTTACATATCCCGAGGTAAAGAAAGCAATTGAGTCTTTTATTTACGGAGTTAATATGCCATCACGTTGGGGAACACAAGCACCATTTTCTAATATTACACTTGATTGGACAGTACCTAATGACTTGGCCAATCTTCAGGCAATCGTAGGTGGAAAAGAAATGGATTTCACTTATGGTGATTGTAAGAAAGAAATGGATATGGTTAATAAAGCTTTCATAGAAACTATGGTTGAAGGTGATTCGCAGGGAAGAGGATTTCAGTATCCGATTCCTACGTATTCGATAACTAAAGATTTTGATTGGTCAGATACTGAGAATAATAGACTTTTGTTTGAAATGACAGCTAAATATGGCACACCATACTTTTCTAATTACATTAATAGTGATATGGAGCCAAACGATGTACGTAGTATGTGTTGTAGACTTCGTCTAGACCTTAGAGAGCTTCGAAAGAAATCGGGAGGCTTCTTTGGAAGTGGAGAGAGTACAGGTTCAGTAGGTGTAGTAACGATTAATTTACCTAGAATCGCATTTCAGGCATCTAACCCACAGGACTTCTATAATCGCTTGGATAAGCTAATGGATATCTCAGCAAGAAGCCTACATATAAAAAGGACAGTAATAACTAAACTATTAAATGAAGGATTATATCCATATACAAAGCATTATTTGGGAACATTTGAAAACCATTTTTCAACTATTGGATTAATAGGTATGAATGAAGTTGGACTAAATGCAAGTTGGTTAAGACAAGACTTGACTCATAAGGAAACACAGGAGTTTGCAAAAGACGTACTTAATCATATGAGAGAAAGACTTTCTAATTATCAGGAAGAATATGGTGATTTATACAACTTGGAGGCTACACCTGCAGAGTCAACAACTTATCGTTTTGCAAAACATGATAAAGTTAGGTATCCTGAAATTATTACAGCAGGTGAGGGCGATGAAGACCCATACTATACTAACAGTTCACATCTACCGGTTGGTTATACCGATGATGTATTTGAAGCACTGGATGTACAAGATGAATTACAGACACTTTATACCTCGGGAACGGTATTTCATGCTTTCTTGGGAGAGAAGTTACCGAGTTGGAAGTCAGCAGCGACATTCGTTAGAAAAATAGCTGAGAACTATAAGTTACCTTATTACACAATGTCGCCTACATATTCAATATGTAAGAATCATGGATATATTCCGGGTGAAGTGTACACATGTCCTGATTGCCATGAGCCAACGGAAGTTTATAGCAGAATTACAGGTTACTATCGTCCAATACAAAACTGGAATGAAGGTAAGAAGCATGAGTTTAATGACAGAAAAGAGTATAGCCTAAATAATAAAAATTTCAAAAAGGTAGTTATGCCGGTGGATATGAAGAGTGATGAAACGCAGGCGACAGATGAAAAGGATAAGGTATATCTATTTACAACAAAGACTTGTCCTAATTGTATAATAGCTAAAGCAGTACTTGATGATGCAGATTTAGAGTATGAAATAATAGATGCAGAGGAAGAAAAAGAACTTACGAAGAAATACAAAGTTATGGCAGCACCTACAATGGTCGTTGTCAATGAGGGTAAGATACACAAGTATACAAATGCCTCTGATATAAAAGGATTTGCTGAAAGTTTAGCGACTGTTAAATAACTAAATGATGTAGATGTATTTTAAGTAAAACCAATTAAAACCTGAAGGAATTTCCTTCAGGTTTCTCTTTACGAAAAGAAGTTTTTCATATACAATGTCTTCATACGACTAAAATCTAGAAAGAAGGTAAAAACTATGGCAAACCCAATTGTTACAATAGAAATGGAGAACGGCGATATAATGAAAGCAGAATTATATCCTGAGATTGCACCTAACACAGTTAATAACTTTATATCACTCGTAAAGAAGGGCTTCTATGATGGGATTATTTTCCACAGAGTTATCGAAGGATTCATGATTCAGGGAGGAGATCCGGATGGAGTAGGAACCGGCGGCCCGGGATATTCTATAGCAGGTGAATTTTCACAAAATGGATTTGCTAATGACCTTGCTCATACAGAAGGGGTGCTTTCTATGGCACGTTCTAATCATCCTGATTCAGCAGGGTCACAGTTCTTTATAATGCATAAGAATTCCCCACATCTTGATGGTGCATATGCAGGATTTGGCAAGATAATTGAAGGAATGGATGTTGTTAATAAAATAGCTGAATGTGAAACCGGATTCCAAGATAAACCGGTTAAAGAACAAAAAATCAAAACAATGACAGTAGATACTAAAGGTGAAGAATATCCGGAACCTAAAAAGGCTTAATACAGAGTAAAACAATATGCCGAGCTTTTGAAAGCTTGGCATATTCATTGCAAATAGAGGATGAACAGTTATGGACATGGTTAATTCGAAGGATCTGGTATTTGATTATGATAAGCTTGATGACAGTGGCAATGTCATAGGAAAAAACAGGGCAATAGACAAGGTAAATATAGAGGCAAAAGAGGGTCAGTTCATTGCCATATTGGGTCACAATGGATCGGGAAAATCCACTTTTGCTAAGCATATAAATGCACTTCTGATTCCAAATGGTGGGACTATTTGGGTAAATGGATACGATACTAAGAAACCGGAAGATTTCTGGGAAGTGAGGAAATCAGCCGGAATGGTATTTCAAAATCCTGACAATCAGATAATCGGTACTATAGTTGAAGAAGACGTGGGCTTTGGACCGGAGAACTTAGGCGTTCCAACTGATGAAATATGGCAACGTGTAGAGGATAGCCTTAAAGCCGTCGGTATGCTTGAGTATAGAAATAGTTCACCAAATAAGCTGTCAGGAGGGCAAAAGCAAAGGGTTGCTATTGCCGGCGTAGTAGCAATGGAACCCAAATGCATCGTGCTTGATGAGCCGACAGCTATGCTTGACCCGGTAGGAAGAAAAGAAGTACTAAAAACGGCAATGAAACTGCGAGATAAGAAAAAGGTAACAATCATTCTAATAACTCACTACATGGAAGAAGTAGTTGACGCTGATAGAGTTTATGTTATGGATCATGGTAGTGTGGTAATGGAAGGAACTCCAAGAGAAGTATTTTCACAGGTGGAGGACTTAAAGAAGTATAGACTTGACGTGCCACAAGTTACATTACTTGCGTATGAACTTAGAAAACAGGGATTAGATATACCGATTGATATACTTAAGAGAGAAGAACTAGTGGAGGCATTATGTCGATTAAGGTCGAAAAATTAAACTACATATATAGCGAAGGCACAGCCTATGAAAAGCATGCTCTTACGGACATATCCTTTGATATTCCTGATGGTGAGTTCGTTGGAATAATCGGACATACGGGTTCGGGTAAATCTACGCTGATTCAACATCTAAATGGCTTAATCAAAGCCACAAGTGGACATATTTATATAAACGGTGAGGACATTTATCAAGATAAGTTTAACTTCAAAAAACTTAGAGAGAAAGTTGGAATAGTATTCCAATATCCCGAGCACCAACTATTTGAAGAAAGTGTAATAAAGGATGTTTGTTATGGACCAAAGAACCAAGGGTTAAATAAAGAAGAGTGTTTCAAAAGAGCACACATGGCACTAGAGCTTACAGGACTTGATGAAAAGTACTTTGAGAGGTCACCATTTGAATTATCAGGAGGACAGAAAAGACGTGTGGCGATAGCAGGTGTACTTGCTATGGAGCCGGAAATCTTAATTTTAGACGAACCAACGGCAGGACTGGATCCCAAGGGTCGAGATGATATTCTAAGTCAGATTAATCACCTGCATAAGGAAAAGAAAATTACAGTCATACTGGTATCTCACAGTATGGAGGATATTGCGAAGTTCGCAGATAGAATAATAGTTATGAATAAGGGAAGCTTGTTATATAATGACATACCGAAGCATGTGTTTTCGCATTATAAGGAACTGGAAAGTGTAGGCTTATCGGCGCCGCAAGTTACATATATTATTCATGATTTAATTGAAGCAGGATTTGATATTAATCCTGAGGTTACTACGGTTAAAGAAGCAGCTGCAGAGATTATGGAAGCACTTAAGGACAAAAGAAATGATTCGTGACATTACAATAGGACAATATTATCCATCCAAAAGCATATTGCATAAATTAGACCCGAGAGTAAAACTTGTGGCTACTTTTCTGTACTTAGTTTCGCTTTTTTTATTTAAAAGCATTCCGGGTTATATAGTAGCTACGATATTTTTATTTAGTATAATAAAGCTATCAAAAGTACCATTTGGTTATATTGTTAAGGGATTAAAAGCAATAGTTATTTTGTTGATGTTTACGGTAATATTCAATTTGTTTTTGACCAGAGAAGGAAATGTATTATTTTCAAAATGGATATTTACAATAACAGAGGGTGGTCTTAGAACGGCTGTGTATATGGCACTTCGTCTTATATATCTTATTTTGGGATCATCACTTATGACATTTACAACGACCCCTAATGAGCTAACAGATGGTATAGAAAAACTGTTTAAACCTCTACAGAAAATCCATCTTCCGGTTCATGAGATGGCTATGATTATGTCGATTGCACTTAGATTTATTCCGATACTACTTGATGAAACAGATAGAATTATGAAGGCGCAGCTCGCTAGAGGGGCTGATTTTGAAAATGGTAATATACTGCAAAGAGCCAAGGGCATGATACCCATTTTAGTTCCACTATTTGTATCCGCATTTAGAAGAGCTACTGACCTGGCTATGGCAATGGAATCAAGAGGATATCATGGTGGAGAAGGTAGAACCAAGATGAAGCCTCTTAAATATAAAAGGCGTGATGTTATTGCTTATATAATTGTAGTCAGTTATGTTGTGGGGGTATTCTTCATTGGAAGATACGTTCCACTTACAATATGGATTTTTTAGGATAAGTATGAAGAGAATAGCACTTAAAATTGCCTACGATGGTACTAATTACTGTGGCTGGCAGATTCAAAAGAACGGTATTACAATTGAAGAAGTCTTAAACAAAACATTATCAAAACTTACCGGTGAAAATGTAGTTGTTATTGGTGCGAGCCGAACCGACTCGGGTGTGCATTCAATGGGAAACGTTGCTATTTTTGATACAGAGTCAACTATACCACCGAATAGATTCTCGTATGCGCTTAATCAGAGATTACCAAGTGATATCAGGATAGTGGAATCAGTAGAGACACCGTCGGACTGGCATCCGAGGTATCAGCATGAAATAAGCAAAACTTATGAGTATCATATCTTAAACTCAAAGTCAGAGAATCCGCTTAGAAGGCTGTATGCAACTTATATATCATTTGACTTGAATATTGATAATATGATAAAAGGGGCCGGATATATACTGGGTAAGCATGACTTTGTGAGCTTCTGCAATATGAAATCAGTTGTAGAAGATACAACTAGGACCATTACAGATATTAAAGTAACTAAGCAGGATGATGAAATAATCATATCCGTTACAGGAGACGGCTTTCTCTACAACATGGTTCGCATAATAGCAGGCGTGCTAATACGTGTTGGCAGAGGCTTTTATGAACCGGTGAAGGTTGCGGAGCTCATTGAGGCTAGGACCAGAACAAATGAAAGTGTTACAGCTCCTGCAAATGGACTTGTATTAGTAAATATTACTTACAAAGAAGATATTTTCCAAAAAGAATGTTAAAGTTAAAACTAAGCATTACAAACCTCCCCAGATGTGATAGCATTATCATATATGTTAAGGGAGGTTTTTTATATGAAAATACTATGGACAATTGTACCACTCGCTGGTATACTTGCCCTCTTATTTGCGTTCTATTTAGCAAGAAAAGTAATGAGGGAGAAACCGGGAACAGAGGAAATGAGAGTGATAGCAAGAGCTATCCGGGAAGGAGCAAGTGCTTTTCTTAAAGCAGAGTACAAAGTATTGGCAGTATTTGTAGTGCTGTTATTCTTTGGTATTTGGTTTGGAATAGGAAGTTTAGTTACTGCTATATGTTTTTTGGTTGGAGCTCTCTTTTCCGTGTTATCAGGTTATTTTGGAATGAATATTGCAGTAAGAGCTAATACACGAACCGCAAATGCTGCGAGAAAAGGTGGAATCAATAGTGCACTCTCCGTAGCATTTAATGGTGGTGCCGTTATGGGGATGTGTGTTGCCGGGTTTGGAATATTTGGTGTTAGTATGATTTATATTATCACAAAGGAGACCGGAGTCTTATCCGGATTCAGTCTTGGAGCCTCTTCGATAGCACTCTTTGCAAGAGTTGGTGGTGGTATATATACTAAGGCTGCTGACGTAGGGGCTGACCTTGTAGGTAAAGTCGAAGCAGGGATTCCTGAGGATGATCCGAGAAACCCGGCAGTTATCGCTGATAATGTAGGTGATAACGTTGGAGATGTAGCAGGAATGGGTGCTGATTTATTTGAATCATACGTTGGAAGTATTATATCAGCTGTTACATTAGGGCTTATTGCGTACGGAGAAGATGGTGTACTATTTCCACTTGTAATAGCCGGGTTTGGACTCTTGGCGAGTATGGTAGCTACACGTTTCGTAAAGGGGAAAAAGGGTGCTAATCCACACAAAGCACTTAAGATGGGGACTTATGTTTCAGGTGCTATAGTAGTCGTTGTAGCAGTAATATTTAGTTTTCTTTTCTTTAAAGATTTAAGTAAAGGAGTAGCTGCTATTATAGGTCTTGTAGTTGGTCTTGTCATCGGACTTGTTACGGAAGTGTATACGTCTGCAGAGTATAAATCCGTTAAGAAAATTTCAGAGCAGTCAAGAACCGGGGCTGCAACAACCATTATAAGTGGACTCGCAGTAGGCATGCGATCTACAGCAATTCCGGTATTACTTATATGCGTTGCCATATTTGTATCTTTTAAGCTTTGTGGGTTATATGGTATTGCACTTTCTGCGGTGGGTATGCTCTCAACGGCAGCTATTACAATAGCGGTTGATACATATGGGCCAATTGCAGATAATGCAGGTGGTATAGCTGAAATGGCGGGACTTGATAAATCAGTACGTGAAATTACGGACAAACTTGATGCAGTTGGTAATACCACAGCAGCCATAGGTAAAGGATTTGCCATAGGTTCAGCGGCACTTACTGCATTAGCATTATTTGTATCATATGCTCAAGTTGTTAATTTAGAACAGATAAATATACTAGATTCAAGAGTTGTTATTGGATTACTTATAGGTGGAATGCTTCCGTTTTTATTTTCTGCATTTACAATGGAATCAGTGTCTAAGGCAGCTCATAAGATGATTGAAGAAGTAAGAAGACAATTTAGAGAAATGCCGGGCATCATGAAGGGAACGCAGAAACCGGACTATGCATCTTGTGTAACGATATCCACAAATGCCGCGCTTAAAGAAATGGTTCTTCCCGGATTATTAGCAGTTATATCACCTATAATTATGGGACTCTTTCTTGGAACAGAGGCACTTGGAGGAATGCTGGCAGGTACCTTAGTGACGGGAGTGCTTCTGGCGATATTTATGTCAAACTCAGGTGGGGCATGGGATAATGCAAAGAAGCATATAGAAGATGGTAACTTTGATGGTAAAGGTAGTGAAACACATAAAGCTGCAGTTGTCGGAGATACGGTTGGAGACCCATTTAAAGATACATCGGGTCCTGCTATTAATATTCTAATTAAACTAATGACGATAGTGTCACTTGTATTTGCACCACTATTTGTAGCAGTTGGAACGATAATTAAATAAGAAGTTGCTATTTCTATACAAACACATGGTTAGTAAATATCATTAAGAATTTATTCATTTGTAACAAACCATACTTTGTGCTAAACTCTATTGTATTGAATTTGTTTTGAAAGGACGTAAAAATAATGACAAAAGTTGATATAATTTCAGGATTTCTTGGCGCAGGTAAAACTACATATATTAAAGAGCTAATAAACAAAGTATATGAAGGAGAGAAGCTGGTACTTATTGAGAATGAATTTGGAGAAATAGGCATAGACGGGGGCTTTTTGAAGGATTCCGGTGTAGAAATTACAGAAATGAACTCGGGATGTATATGCTGCACATTAGTAGGAGATTTTACAAATGCATTAATTGAGGTTCTCGATACATATAAGCCTGACCGTGTAATCATTGAGCCATCCGGTGTAGGTAAGCTTTCAGATGTGCTTGGGGCCGTTGAAGCGGTAAAAGAAAGGGCTGATATCGAAATAGAAGGAAGTGTAGCTGTTGTTGATGGTAAAAAGGCAAAAATGTACCTTCAGAACTTTGGTGAGTTTTTTGAAAATCAAGTACAAAGTGCATCAACTATAGTGGTTAGTAGAACTCAAGATATTAAACCTGAGAAACTTGAAGAATGCATAGAGTTATTAAAGAGCCAAAACCCGGAGGCTGCAATAATTACAACGCCTTGGGATGAATTAACTAAAGAAGCAATAATTAATGCTTATAAAGGAAGCAAGGTAAGCTTGATGGAAGACGAACATCATCATGAGCACCACGATCACCACCATGAGCACCATGACCACCATGAACATGACGAAGGTTGTGGCTGTGGAGGACATCATCATGACCACGACCATGAGTGTGGCTGTGGAGGGCATCATGACCATGAGCATGGTGAAGGTTGTGGCTGTGGAGAACATCATCACGAACATGGACATGATCATCATGCGGATGAAGTATTTACCAGTTGGGGTCAGGAAACACCTCACAAGTATTCAGAGGAAGAGTTGATAGATATACTTAAGGCATTGTCCGGTACGAAGGTATATGGTACAATTCTTCGTGCAAAGGGGATCGTTCCAACTATTGAGGGCAGCTGGAAGCAGTTTGATATGGTGCCGGAGGAATATGAACTTAGAGATGGGAGCCCTGATTATACAGGCCGTATCTGTGTAATAGGAACTGATTTAAAAGAAGATGAGCTAAAGAAAGCATTTCATATATAGGAGAGAAAAAGATGATACCGGTTTATATAGTAACAGGGCTTTTAGAGAGTGGCAAAACTACATTTATAAAAGAAACGTTGATGACTCAGGAATGGATAGACCCAGGCACGACGGTACTGATATCCTGTGAAGAAGGCGAAACAGATTGTACAAAAGAGTACTTGGAGAATAGTGAAATAGTAAAGCTTGACTTAGAAGACCAGGAAGAGTTTAATGCTACTTTTTTAAAGAGCGTTGACAAGAATTATCAACCAATACAAGTAATAATTGAGTATAATGGAATGTGGGATTTTGATGAGTTTCTTAGTGTTTCTTTTCCCGGGGAGTGGGAGATAGCAGGTGTATATTCTACAATTAATGGAATAACATTAGATTCATACCTAAAAAACATGAGAAAACTTGTTATGGAACAAACAGCGGAATCAGAACTAATTGTTGTTAATAGATGTCCGGAGGAGTTTAACAGAGGAAGTTTTAAAAGAGCTATTACAGTTCAAAATCCGATGGCACAAATTATATTTGAAAGACCTGATGGAACGATAATTCAACCAACGGAAGAGGATTTGCCATTTGACACAAAGTCAGATAAAGTAAAACTCGAAGATTCAGAGTTTGGAATATGGTATGTAGATGCATACGATAATCCTGCTAGATACGAAGGTAAAGAAATTACATACCTTGCTCAAGCATTTCGCCCAAAAGAAATGGAAGATAATATGTTTGTTCCGGGAAGGCTTATAATGACATGCTGTGCCGATGATGTAAGGTTCTATGGATACCCATGTCAAACGAATAGTAAGTTATCATTTAATTCAGGGGATTGGGTAAAGGTAACTGTCAGATTTGAAAAGGATCCTGATTCTCCCGCAGGAGAAGGAAGACCTCTTATGCAGCTAATAAAGATAAAGACAGGTAAAGAGCCCAAAGAGAAGGTGGTATATCTGAACTAAACAAAGTACTTATACAACATATTATTCATTTTGTTGACGTTGAGTATGTCGTGCATATGAGTTATAATATCCTTTGTAATAAAGAGCAAGATATGAGAGGTTATATTATAGTATGTCAGGCAAGAGAGAAAGAAGAAAACGACAAGTATTAATACATAAAATAACCATTGCAGTAATTGCTATCGCAATTATTGCACTTTTTGCGTACCGATTCATTGAAAAAGGTATGGGTACTGACAACAATGAAACTTCAGGTTCTAAGACAACGACTAGTCAAGAAGAGCTAAAAGAGAGTATAAATGATGACCAAGCATCAAATCAAGCATCAAATCAAGCATCAAATCAAGAAAGCTTAACAGTAGAGGAAAGAAAAGATATTATTAGAGAGCAGGCTTCTCAAAAGGCATATCCGGATGAGGTGTTCTGGCTTTTGGACAACAATTTAGAGACGGTTTCTTTTGTGGAAAACTATGAGGAGAAAAAGGACGTGGCACCGGCTGCGGATATAGGTGTAGACTATGAACAGGGAACTATACCCAAACTTTATCAATATGACGAAAGGTGGGGATATACAATTTATGGTGGGTCTATGCTTGCTCGAACAGGGTGTGGTCCAACGGCCCTTTCGATGGTTCTAATTTATGTAAAAAACGATCCGACAATAACTCCGAATGTAGTTGCCGAGTATTCGCAGGCTAATGGATTTGTAGAGGCTGAACATGGAACACAGTGGCAATTAATGACAAATGCAGCAGCTAATTGGGGAGTGAATATAAGTGAAGGAAGCCCGACAGATGAGGAATGGGTTGGAAAGACACTAAGTGCAGGAAAGCCAATTATATGCAGCATGGGTCCGGGAGATTTTACTACGAGTGGTCACTTTATTGTCTTGACCAAATACGAAGATGGTCAGGTTTATCTCCATGATCCATTTCGCGCCTCAAATACAGAGAGAGTATGGACATATGCAGAAATTGCACCACAAATAAAGGCTATGTGGGCATACTCGCAATAGAAGATTACAGACCAAATTAGCACTCGTCACTTGACAGTGCTAATTTTTGTGGTATCATTGTTATATGAGTTGTATAACAAACAATCACAATCATAAATGCAGGAGGATAAGTACTATGAATATTAATAAATTTACACAGAATTCAGTAGCTGCAGTTCAGGATGTTGAAAAAATAGCTTTGGAATATAGTAATCAGGAAATAGACCAAGAACATTTACTTTATGCATTATTGACGCAGGAAGATAGCTTGATACTGAAGTTATTACAAAAAATTGGAATTGAAAAGAATAATATTTTAAACAGAGTAGAAGAAAGCCTTAGAAAGAGGCCAAAGGTATCCGGAGGCAATCCATATATAAGTGCTGATTTGAATAAGGTTTTAATTCATGGAGAAGATGAGGCTAAACATATGGGCGACGAGTACGTATCAGTTGAACATCTATTTCTTTGCCTTATCAAGTATGCAAATAAAGAAATTAAAAATATATTAAAGGAAACGGGAATAAGTAGAGACGGATTCTTACAAGCACTATCAGATGTTAGAGGAAACCAAAGGGTGACTAGCGACAATCCGGAGGATACATATGATTCACTAAATAAGTATGGTGCGGATTTAGTTGAACGAGCAAGAGAACAAAAGCTCGACCCGGTTATAGGAAGAGACGTTGAAATTCGTAATGTAATTAGAATTCTTTCCAGAAAAACGAAGAATAACCCTGTGCTTATAGGCGAACCGGGAGTTGGAAAAACTGCTGTTGTTGAGGGACTTGCACAGCGTATAGTAAAAGGTGATGTACCGGAAGGACTTAAGGAGAAGACAATATTTTCGCTTGATATGGGGGCATTGATAGCAGGTGCTAAGTATCGAGGAGAGTTTGAAGAGCGCTTGAAGTCAGTACTGGAAGAAGTGAAGAATTCAGATGGACGTATTATCCTTTTCATAGATGAGCTTCATACCATAGTAGGAGCAGGCAAGACAGACGGTGCAATGGATGCCGGAAATATGCTAAAGCCAATGCTCGCTAGAGGTGAACTGCACTGTATAGGAGCAACCACTCTTGATGAGTATAGACAATATATTGAAAAGGATGCGGCGCTTGAGAGAAGGTTTCAACCGGTAATGGTAGAGGAACCTAATGTTGAAGATGCAATATCAATACTTCGTGGACTTAAAGAAAGATACGAAGTATTTCATGGAGTTAAGATTACGGATAATGCATTAGTAGCAGCGGCAGTATTATCAGATAGATATATATCAGATAGATTTTTACCGGATAAAGCAATTGACCTTGTAGATGAGGCATGTGCACTAATCAAAACAGAGCTTGATTCAATGCCGACAGAGCTTGATGAACTACATAGAAAAATAACACAACTTGAAATAGAAGAAGTGGCACTTAAAAAGGAAAAAGACAGACTAAGCAGAGAAAGACTTGATATTATTAAGTCGGAATTGTCAGAACTTAAGGAGAAGTTTGCCGGCCAAAAGGCACAATGGGACAATGAAAAGGTTGGGGTCGAAAAGGTTCAGAAGATAAGAGAAGAGATAGATAATACCAATAAAGCGATACAGAAAGCACAGCAATCATATGATCTCGAAAAAGCGGCTGAACTTCAGTATGGAAAGTTACCAAAGTTACAAAAGGAATTGGACAACGAAGAGTCTAAGGTAAAAGACGAGGACTATGCACTTGTTCATGAGAGTGTAACTGACGAGGAAATTGCTAAGATTGTTTCGAGATGGACAGGAATCCCGGTAGCTAGACTCAATGAAAGTGAAAGAAATAAGACATTAAACTTAGCTGATGAATTACATAAGCGGGTAATCGGGCAAGAAGAAGGTGTTGAACTTGTTACTGAGGCGATTATCAGATCTAAAGCAGGTATAAAGGATCCGACTAAACCGATAGGTTCATTTCTATTTCTAGGTCCTACCGGTGTAGGTAAGACTGAACTTGCAAAAGCACTTGCGCAGAGCCTGTTTGATGATGAGAGTAATATGGTTCGTATAGATATGAGTGAATATATGGAGAAATATTCAGTATCAAGACTTATAGGAGCACCTCCGGGTTATGTAGGATATGATGAAGGTGGACAACTAACAGAAGCAGTCAGAAGAAAGCCTTATAGCGTAGTTTTGTTTGATGAAATAGAAAAGGCTCATCCTGATGTATTTAATGTTTTACTGCAAGTTCTTGATGATGGACGTATAACGGATTCGCAGGGAAGGACAGTAGACTTCAAGAATACAATACTAATTATGACATCAAATATAGGATCGGGATATTTACTGGAAGGAATAGATGAAAACGGCAATGTATCCACTGAAGCAAATGCTCATGTAATGGAAGCACTGCGAGCACATTTTAGACCGGAATTCTTAAATAGATTAGACGAGATTATTAACTTCAAGCCATTGACTAAAGATAATATTTATGCCATCATTGACTTACTGTTAGGTAGTGTAAATAACCGTCTAAAAGATAAAGAAATTTCAATTAAATTAACGAAGACAGCAAAGAAATATGTTGTAGATAGTGGATATGATCCAACATATGGAGCAAGACCACTTAAGAGATTTTTGCAAAAGCATGTTGAAACACTTGCAGCAAAACTTCTACTTGAAGGTGAATTACATGCAGGTTCGATAATTGAAATTGATTTAGAAAATGGGCAATTAAAAGCAAGGAGCAAGTAAATGTGTCTATAGTCTTTCATATCGATGTTAATTCGGCATTCCTTAGTTGGAGCGCTGTAGAAAAAATTAAAAGAGGAAGCAATATTGATTTGCGAACGATTCCCAGCATTATCGGCGGAGATAAAAAAAGCCGACGGGGAATCGTTCTTGCAAAATCAGTACCTGCCAAGAAATTTGGCATTCAGACAGGGGAACCTGTTGTGAATGCCTTTCGCAAGTGTCCAAATTTGGTGATGGAGTCACCAAATCATGAGCTGTATTCGGATTACTCTAAAAGACTAATGGGTTATATTAGGACTGTCAGTCCAATAATCGAACAGGTAAGTGTTGACGAATGTTATATGGATTATGATGAGAGGATAAGGGGATTCAGCTCTTATTTAGAGTGCGCGGATACTATTCGCAAAGAGATATATGACAAGTTTGGTTTTACTGTTAATATAGGAATATCCAACAATAAACTTTTGGCAAAGATGGCTTCGGATTTCGAAAAACCGGATAAAACACACACACTATTTCCCGAGGAAATAGAAGAGAAAATGTGGTGTCTTCCATTAAGAGATTTGTATATGGCAGGGAAATCCAGTGTGGCAACTTTCGAAAAACTGGAGATAAAGACGATAGGAGATTTGGCAAAATCTGACCCTAAGTTAATAGAATTACATTTAAAGAGTCATGGGCGAAAACTGTGGGAGTATGCGAATGGAATTGCGAATGATGTAATTCGAAGTGAACGGTCTGATGCTAAGGGGATAGGTAACTCAACAACTCTTCCAAGAGATGTTGTTACTAGAGAAGAAGCAAAAAAAGTGATTAAAGACTTGGCGAGCAGTGTAGGCAGAAGGCTTAGAAAGGCCGGTAAAAAGGCAAGCAGCATAAGTGTTGAGATTAAATACCATGATTTTGCTAGTAGTTCTCATCAGAAACAGATTGCGGGATTTACAAATGATGATAAGGATATCTACAAGGAAGCATTAGATTTATTTGACGAGCTTTGGGATAAGGAACCGATACGGCTATTGGGAATACGTACGACTAAACTTACATCGGAAGAAGAGCCTGAACAGCTTAGTCTATTTGACATAAAAGATGACATGGTACTTTATAATAAGAAAGCTGCAAAAACCAAAAAGGTTGATGAGGCGCTTCTTAAAATCAAAGAAAAGTATGGAGAGAACATTGTAACAAGAGGTGAGAAACATGAAAAGAATTAACGTAAGAGAACTATCACTGGATTTATTGGTTGACATCATTGCGGGGATGTTAATTGGAATCGGATTACACAATTTTGCATTAAATGCAGAATTTCCGGTTGCCGGATTTTCGGGTATTGCGATTGTGCTTTATCACTTAATCAAGCTTCCGATTGGTATTGGTACATTAATACTAAATGTTCCGGTAGCCATTCTATGCTATAAGTTTTTAGGGAAGACTTTCTTCTTAAAATCAATAAAAACCATGGTTATTTCCTCGATAATCATTGATTATATTGCACCTATGTTCCCGGCTTATACCGGAAATAGGCTGCTTGCAGCTATTTGTATGGGAGTTCTTTGTGGAATTGGATATGCAATGATATTTATGCGTGGATCATCAACCGGAGGTCAAGATTTCATTTCGGTTTCTATTAAACAAGTGCGACCACACATTACTCTTGGAGCAATAACCTTTGCACTTGATATTATTACTATAATTATTGGATTTGTTGTAGTATTTAAGGATGTTGACGGATTAATATATGGTGTTATAGTTACGTATTTAATGGCTATGGTTATGGATAAAATTTTATATGGTTCTAATGAAGGTAAGATGACATTAATCGTAACTAAGAAGGGCGAAGAGGTATCAGAGCTCATTGATGACTATATAGGAAGAGGTTCAACTATCATAGAAGGAAGAGGGAGCTATTCTAAAGAAAAGAAGGACATAGTGATGTGTGCCTGCAACAATAAACAGATGTATGTTATCAAGAAAAGGATACATAAACTTGATCCCGATGCATTTACTATTATAATGGAGTCTAACGAGGTTGTAGGTGAAGGATTTATCGAAAGTCTAAAAGATGTAGAGATATAGCTCACAAAATTCTATGCAAGACATACAAAAAGTGAAAGAGCGTTCCTCAGCGAATATTACCAACATGAGCTGGGGAACTCTCTTTTCATTAACGAATTACTTTGTAGCAAATAACTTAACTAATTCAACAATCATTTTGGTTGCAATATCCATGCCTTCTAAGGTTATGTGCTCAAAAGGTCCGTGGTATGCATGACCACCAGTGCCGAGATTTGGACAAGGAAGATTCATAAAGCTTAGTGTTGCACCATCTGTGCCACCTCTTATGGGCTCAATTATAGGTGTGATTCCGGTATTTATAGCAGCATCCTTAGCAAAACTAATTAATTGCATGCACGTAGCGATTATCTCTGCCATATTTCTGTATTGGTCTTCAATCTTAAGGGTTACTGTATTTTCTCCCCATTTTTCATTCATATTCTTTTCGATGTGTTTCAAAGTGCTCTTTCTTGCATCAAAGAGATTTGCATCATGATCACGAACGATGTAATTAAGTGCTGCATTTGCTACATCGCCTTCCATGCTTACAAGATGATAGAAACCTTCGTACCCTTCGGTACCTCTTGGTGTTTCCGTTCCAGGAAGCATATTGTTTATTTCCATTGCAACAAGGCTTGCATTAATCATAGTATCTTTGGAAGAGCCGGGATGAACACTAACACCTTTTATTTCAAATGTTGCTTTACAAGCGTTGAAGTTTTCATATTGTATTTCGCCTTCTGTATCACCATCCAGGGTATATCCATACTTAGCACCAAAGCGCTCAACGTTAAAGTTATGAGCACCAAGTCCTATTTCTTCATCGGGTGTAAATGCTATGCTTATTGGACCGTGTGGAATATTTTCACTAATAAGTCGTTCTACCATAGTAAGAATTTCTGCAATACCCGCTTTATCATCTGCACCGAGTATAGTGTTTCCATCGCTGGTGATTAAGGTGCGGCCTTTCAAATCTTTAAGGTACGGAAAATTTTTGGTGCTTAAAGTTAATCCACTATTTCCAAGCGGAAAATCCTCACCGTTATAGCTTTCAGTTACAATTGGTTTTATTTCATCGGATGTAAAGTCTGCAACGGTATCCATATGTGCGATAAAGCCTATAGCTGTTTTATCCTCGAACCCCGGTGTAGCAACGAGCTTACCATATAGGTAGCATTTTTCGTCTAAATAGACATCGGTAAGTCCTAACTCTTTCATTTCTATTTCCAGGATATTTGCAAGATCGAATTGTACTTTTGATGAGGGGACGGTTTTGCTGTTTTCATCACTTGGTGTTTTGATTTGGGTGTATTTTAATAGTCTTTCCAGATTTCCCATGATTTTTCCTCTTTTCGCTTTGTTATTGTGGACGGCTCAAATTAGCCTCGCTACTTCTCTATGAACATAGTTTAACTCTTAATGTATGGTGGCGCAAGTTTATAATCAATGATATAATACAAGGGTTAATTATACAGAAGGGAATGGATTTTATGGGTTTTAGAGATTGTCTGTATGCGGATATTATTGTTGATATTTCGCATGAAAAGGTGGATAGAAAGTTTCAATACAAGATTCCTTCACACTTATCTGATATTATTACTATTGGCTCTAAGGTTATGATTCCCTTTGGAAGAGGCAATAAAGAGATAGATGGATTTGTAATTGGAATTTCTGAGAATCCGAAATATGACGTTAATAAAATCAAGGAGATATCTGCTATTAATGAGCAAGATATTCGAGTTGAAGAAAAACTTATTAAATTGGCAGCCTGGATGAGGGAGCAATATGGGGGTACTTTTGTTGCGGCGCTAAAGACGGTTTTAACTATTAAAAAGAAGGAAAGTGTTAAGGAAGAACACCTGGTAAGGTTGGCGATTTCAAGAGAAGAGGCAATAGAAAAACTTGAATATATGCTGATGTACAAGAATCAAAAGGCTAGGGTAAGGGCACTTGCCGCTCTTATAGATAATGAAGTGTTGTCAACGAGCGTACTTCGCACTAAGCATAAGATCGATTCAAAGGTTATTAAAGATATGACATCACTGGGACTTATAGTAGTTGAGTCAAAGAGAATATATAGAGATCCCTTTGATAACGAAACAGAGGATAAGAATGTATCATTAAATGACGAGCAGAAAAAGGCAGTGGAAACATTTGTCGCTGATTATAAAAGAAATGACTATAAAACGTATCTTATTCATGGAATAACCGGCAGTGGTAAAACAGAAGTATATATAAAAATGGCTGAGAAAGTTGTAAGTACAGGAAAACAAGTTATAATACTTATACCGGAAATTGCACTAACCTATCAGACGGTTATGAGATTTTATGGTAAATTTAAAAATAAGTTAGCCGTTATTAATTCCAGACTTTCATTAGGCGAAAAGTTCGATCAACTGGATAAGGTTAAAGCGGGTAAGGTTGATGTTATGATAGGTCCAAGGTCGGCTTTATTTACACCATTTGAAAATCTCGGATTAATTGTAATTGATGAGGAACATGAATCAACATATAAGAGTGAACAAGTTCCACGTTATCATGCCAGAGAGGTCGCGATAAGACGTGCACAGATAGAAGGAGCAAGTGTTGTTTTAGGGTCTGCGACTCCGTCACTTAAAGCATATTATAAATGTATGCAAGGTGAGTACAAACTAATTACACTTGAAAACAGAGCAACTGTAGGAAAGCTACCGAGTGCGCATATTGTTGATATGCGAGATGAAATGGCACAGGGAAACAGGTCGATTATAAGTGATAAGCTGTCCGAGTTAATCGAGGACAGAATTAAAAACAAACAACAAGTAATGCTTTTTATTAATAGGAGGGGTTATGCGGGGTTTGTATCTTGTAGGTCTTGTGGATATGTTGCTAAATGTCCGCATTGTGATGTTTCTTTATCATCGCACAAAAATGGAAAACTGATTTGCCATTACTGCGGATATGAAAGGGATGCAATTAAGGAATGTCCTGAATGCGGATCTAAACATATAGGTGGATTTAAGGCGGGAACGCAACAGATAGAGGAGTTAGTAAAAAGGCAATTCGAAGGAGTGAAAACACTTCGAATGGATATGGATACAACAAGAGAAAAGGGAAGCTATGAAAATATAATAAAAGCATTCAGAAACCACGAAGCAGATATTCTTATTGGAACACAGATGATTGTTAAAGGGCATGATTTCCCGAATGTAACACTAGTAGGAATTCTAGCTGCAGACATGTCTCTATATTCCAGCGACTATAGAGCAAGCGAGCGTACTTTTCAACTGATTACGCAAGCCGCGGGAAGAGCCGGAAGAGGAGATAATCCGGGAGAGGTGGTTATTCAAACGTACAATCCTGAACATTATGCTATAATAGAAGCGGCAAAGCAAGACTATGAAGGCTTTTATGAAAAGGAAATCAATTATCGTGATATAATGGAATACCCACCGGTAGCGCATTTGACTGCAATTCTTATTACAGGTAAAAAGGAAGAAAATCTGCAAGTAGCTACGGATTATTTGAAGAAGTTTTTGGATATGCTTAATAAAGCAGACGAAGTCTCGATAATAGGTCCTTCAACACCTTATATAAGTAAAGTTAAGGATGTTTTCCGGAAGACAATATATATAAAAAGTGATAATTATGATATGTTAGTTCATATGAAAAACATGACAGAAGAGTATATTGAGATGAATACGGGATTTAATCATCTGCACATTCAGTTTGATTTTGACCCTATGAATGTAGTATAAATTACAAATATGAGAGGTAAGTAAAATGGCAACAAGAGAAATTAGAGAATATCCGGATCCAATTCTTGAAAAGAAGGCTAAACCGGTTAAGGAGATGACGCCAAAATTAAAAGAATTAATTGAAGATATGTTCGACACTATGTATGAGGCAGGGGGTGTAGGACTAGCCGCACCACAGGTAGGAGTGCTTAAACAAATAATTGTTATAGATGTTGGAGAAGATAATCCATTGGTTTTAGTTAATCCCGAGATAATAAATACTAGTGGCGAGCAGACCGGACAAGAGGGATGTTTAAGCGTTCCCGGGAAAATCGGATATGTCACAAGACCTGAAAATGTTAAAGTTAGAGCATTTGATGAAAATATGAATGAAAGAGAATTAGATGGTGAAGGGCTTCTTGCAAGAGCCTTCTGTCATGAAATTGACCATTTAAAGGGTCAAATGTATGTGGATTTGGCATTGGATGGTTTGCATGATATTGAAGTTGAACCGTTAGATGATGAGGAGGAAGAAATTTAGATGAAAGTTATTTTCATGGGAACTCCTGAATTTTCAGTTGGAACATTGCAAGCAATAATAGAAGCAGGTCATGAAGTGGTACTTTGTGTTACTCAACCCGACAAACCAAAAGGCCGGGGCAAAGAAATGACATATACACCTGTAAAGGAAGAAGCACTAAAACATGGCATTCCGATATTTCAACCTTTTAAAATCAGAGAAGAGAAGAGTATAAGCGAACTTGAAAAATATGAAGCTGACGTATGTGTTGTAGTTGCATTCGGACAAATCATCCCAAAAGAAGTATTAGAGATGACAAGGTATGGATGCATAAATGTCCATGCTTCACTACTACCCAAGTATCGTGGAGCAGCACCGATACAGTGGGCGATTATTGATGGTGAAAGTGCAACCGGAGTTACGACCATGCAGATGGATGAAGGGTTAGACACAGGGGACATGCTTCTAAAGACGGTAGTTCCAATCAGCTCAACTGAAACATCAGGAACGTTACATGACAAGTTGAGCGATGCAGGGGCGAAGTTACTTATAAAGACATTGGAAGACATTAAAAATGGAAATGTAAAACCGGAAAAACAGGGAGAAACTACGACCGAGTATGCGGCAATGATTCATAAATCAATGGGAAACATAAACTGGAACGATGATGCGACGAAGATAGAGAGATTGATAAGAGCTATGAGTCCATGGCCATCAGCTTATACTAACTGGCATGAGAGGGTAATCAAAATCTGGGAGGCAAACGTGATTGAAAAGAATACCGATGCTTTGCAAGGTACTGTTATTAGAGTTGACAAGAATAGCTTTAGTGTACAAACCGGAGAAGGTACTTTAGAAATCAAATCGGTTCAGTTGCCCGGAAAAAAAAGAGTGGATGCAGATGCATTCCTTAGAGGACATAAATTAGTAACAGGAACAGTTTTAGGTAAATAGATTCAGTAATAAGTTTGTGATTAGCAGGAGGCGATTTTATGTATGGATTTAGATTAGACCCGACATATATTTTAGTAATTATTGGAATAATTATAACGATGGCAGCTTCATCGAAAATGAAGTCAACATTTAACAAATACTCGAGAATAAGAAGTACTACAGGATTGACAGGAAGAGAAACAGCAGACAGAGTGCTTAAATCAGCAGGAATATATGATGTGAGAATAGAGCATGTGTCAGGAAATCTGACAGATCATTATGACCCGAGGAACAAAGTACTTCGATTATCTGATGCAACATATAACAGCACATCTGTGGCAGCAATAGGTGTGGCAGCACATGAATGCGGACATGCAATGCAGCATCAGGAAGGGTATGCACCATTAACTATTAGAGGTGCACTTGTACCGGTAGCGAATTTTGGAAGCATGCTCGCATGGCCACTTATAATTATAGGCATTTTGTTTAATTCAGAATCTTCGTATTTGTGGATTAATATAGGTATAGTACTATTTAGTGCAGCTGTACTATTTCAACTTGTGACACTTCCGGTGGAATTCAATGCATCAAGGCGCGCAGTACAAACAGTTGAAAGCATAGGGCTTGTTCAAGGCGAAGAGAAGAAAATGGTTAGTAATGTGCTAAGTGCGGCAGCATTGACATATGTTGCAAGTGCAGCAGCGGCGATACTTCAACTACTAAGAATTCTGATGCTTACACGTGGCAGACGAAACTAAACGGAGGATATAAGTGTCAAACGAAAACGAAAGAGAAATAGTATTAGATACGTTGCTTCTTATAACTAGAGATAATGAATATAGTCATATTGCTCTCAAGAGTGTACTGGATAAGTATGGTTATCTGGACAAGAGAAGCCGTTCTTTTGTTTCTAAAGCAGTTAATGGAACGCTTGAACGCATGATAGAAATAAACTATATAATTAATACATTTTCTACAGTTAAGGTGAATAAATTAAAACCTGTTATACGTGCTATTTTGCAGAGTAGTATATACCAGATAAAATATATGGATCACGTACCTGACTCAGCTATTTGTAATGAGGCAGTTAAATTAACAGGAAAACGTGGATTTAAAAATCTTAAAGGATTTGTAAATGGGGTTCTAAGGAACATTAGTAGAAATAAAGATAGCATAGAATTAAATACTTTAGAACTCAAGTATTCATTACCAAAATGGATAGTTGATATGTGGAGCGAAAACTATTCGAAAGAAACTATCTGCAGGATGGGTGAATATTTCTTAAATGACGCACCTCTTTACATATGGTTTAATAAGGCTAGAATAAGTGCTGAGGATTTAATCGATAAGCTTAAATTAGAAGGTGTAGATGCAAGTAGAGTGGACGATATTCCTTGTGCACTACAAATTACTAAAATTGATTCATTTGAGAGATTGGAAAGTTTTAATAATGGATATTATAGTATTCAGGATATAAGTTCAATGTTGGTTGAACTAAGAGCCAAACCAAAAGAAAAGGACATTGTGTTAGATGTTTGTGCTGCACCGGGAGGTAAAGCGATACATTTTGCTGAGGATTTAAACGGAACGGGTGAAGTTATTGCAAGAGATATTTCAGAGTATAAAACTTCGCTAATTCAGTCTAACATAGATAGAAGCGGTCTTATGAATATAAAAACTGAGGTTTGGGATGCAACTGTTCCGGATGAATCACGCATAGATTCAATAGATATAGTGGTTGCAGATCTCCCTTGTTCCGGTCTTGGTGTTATCGGACGAAAGCCTGATATGAAATATAAGGTTGAGAAAAAGGACATTTATAGTCTTTCCGGTCTTCAAAGAGACATTCTTGCAATTGTTAAGCAATACGTAAAGCCGGGTGGTAAGCTTATATACAGCACCTGCACGATTACGAGAGAAGAAAATCAAGAGAATACGAAATGGTTTCTAAAAGGCAATCCTGAGTTTGCTTTGAAATATGAAGAACAAAGGATACCCGGTGTAGATATAGGAGATGGCTTCTATATAGCGATATTTGAAAGGGCAGTAAATGAATAAAATTGATATAGGCTCCCTTAATATAGAAGAGCTAAAGAGTATGGTTGCACAATTAGGAGAAAAACCCTTTAGAGCAAAGCAACTTTACGAATGGATCCATACCAAGTTAGTAGGTACGTTTGATGAAATGTCTAACTTATCTAAGAATTTTAGACAACAGTTAGAGAATAACTGTGAAATAAAAAAAATGAAAATGGTTGATAGGCAAATATCTAAAATTGATAAGACAGAGAAGTTTTTATTTCTGCTTGATGACGGAAACGTTATTGAGAGTGTGCTTATGCGATATGACTATGGAAACTCGGTATGTATATCATCACAGGCAGGATGCAAGATGGGATGTACATTTTGTGCATCTACAATAGGTGGGCTCAAGCGAAGTCTAACGCCGTCTGAGATGTTGTTTCAGATATATCGTATCCAAAGTACCATTGGTGAGAGAGTTTCCAATGTCGTTGTAATGGGAACAGGTGAGCCTCTTGACAATTACGGCAATCTGGTGAAATTTATCAACATGATTAGCGATGAAAATGGATTGAATATAAGCCAGAGAAATATAACTGTATCGACATGTGGATTAGTAAATGAAATGAAAAGATTAGCAGATGAACGTTTTGCGATTACTCTTGCATTATCACTACATGCTGCCACACAAGAGAAACGCAAGAAGCTAATGCCTATTGCTAATAAATATTCATTGTCGGAAGTCCTTAGTGCGTGTGACTATTATTTAGAGAAAACAAACCGAAGAGTTACGCTTGAATACGCACTCGTTAAGGAGGTCAATGATACTGATGAGGATGTTTTAGAATTAAAAAAGATATTGAGAAATAGGAACTTTCACATAAATTTAATTCCGGTAAATCCGGTTGAGGAGAGAAATTATCAAAGACCTAGTGCTACTAATGCGCAGGTTTTCAAAAATAAACTTGAAAAAAATGCAATAAATGTTACTATTAGAAGGGAACGTGGCACAGATATTGATGGAGCTTGTGGTCAATTGAGAAGGCGTTTTATAAGGAGAGAAACTAATGAAACAATATGCAATGACTGATTTAGGACGAAAGAGAGAAATTAATCAGGACTATGTATATGTAACGGATGAACCGGTGGGACCATTTCCGAATTTGATGGTAGTAGCAGATGGAATGGGAGGACATAAAGCCGGAGATTTCGCGTCTAAATATGCAACTAGTGTTTTCAAAACAGAGTTAGCAAATACCAGTCTTTCGAGTCCTGAGGAGATATTAAGAAAAATTGTCGTTACAGTTAATAACAAGGTTATTGAAGCTGCAAAGGACGATATTAAACTTGAAGGTATGGGAACAACACTTGTTGTTGCTACTGTAATTGGAAATATATTATATTTCGCGAATGTTGGAGATAGTAGATTATATTTGATAAATGATAAGATACAACAACTTTCGAAGGATCATTCTCTAGTTGAGGAAATGGTAAGACTGGGTGGAATAAAGGCTGAAGAAGCAAAGCATCATCCGGATAAAAACATAATAACGCGTGCTATAGGCGTTAAGGACAGCGTAGAGGCGGATGTATATGAATATCAGATAAAGCGCGGTGATATAGTGCTTATGTGTACGGATGGTCTCAGCAATATGGTTGAAGATGAGGATATGTTTGATATTGTGAAAACCGCGAGAGATTTAGTTGAAGCGGTTCATATGCTAATAGAAAAGGCAAACAGTAATGGTGGAAGAGACAACATAGGTGTAGTTATAGCAGAACCACTAAAAGGGGAGGTGAGATTGTAATGGCAAATGAGAGCAATAATGGAAACGGAAATAACATTGTTTTAGGGGAGAGATATCAGGTAATAAGTAAGATTGGTACCGGAGGCATGGCCGACGTCTATAAAGGCAAGGATCTTATGCTAAATCGGTTTATAGCAATAAAGGTACTTAAAAAAGAGTTTCGTGTAGAGGCGGATTTTGTAGCTAAATTCAAATCGGAAGCACAAGCAGCTGCAGGGCTTAGTAATCCGAATATAGTAAATGTCTATGATGTAGGTGAAGACCGTGGACTTAACTACATGGTAATGGAACTTGTTGATGGTATTACACTTAAAGAATATATAAGAAAGAAAGGTAAACTATCATATAAGGAAGCGATAAGCATTGCGATTCAGACTTGCCAAGGTATTGGTGCAGCGCATGCGGCTGACATTATTCATAGAGATATTAAACCACAAAATATAATGATTTCCCAAGAAGGTAAGGTTAAGGTTACGGATTTTGGAATCGCAAAAGCATTATCTTCTAATACGATGACGTCGAATGCCATGGGATCTGTTCATTACACATCTCCGGAGCAAGCAAGAGGTGGTTATAGTGATGTCAGAAGTGATATCTATTCAATTGGTATTACCATGTATGAGATGGTTACCGGAGAGGTTCCGTTTGACGGGGAGTCAACAGTTGCTGTTGCTATGCAGCACTTACAAAAGGATATGCCATATCCATCGGATATAGTTCCGGATATACCTTATAGTTTGGAACAGATTATAATGAAATGTACACTAAAGAGTGGGGAGAGAAGGTATGCAAGTACCACTGACTTAATAAAAGACTTAAAGCATTCGTTAGTGGATCCTGAAGGAGATTTTGTAGTTATTCCTCCCATAAGTACTGCAGATACAGTTATGCTTACAGACTCGGATTTAGACGACGTGCGAAGACATTATAATGATATGGAAGATGATGATTATGATGACGATGACTATGATGATGACTCGTTCTCTGAAACACAGACGAAACGTGGGAAAAACGGTAATATTAATCCAAAGATGAGCAAAATGATGAAGATACTTACTATAGTAGTAGCTGTTATCATATTATTTATTCTTATCTTTGTTGTTGGTCAGGCAACAGGTATTTTCAAAGGCTTCGGATCGGGAAATGAGGCTACGGAATCTGACGATCAGGTTAAAGTACCGGATTTAATAGGTATGACAGAGGATGAAGTTGCCGAAGCATTAGATGGGTTGGAAATTGGATATAAAGTAACGTCTCAAGAAGAATCCGAGAAATATGATGCAGGACAGGTTATTTCTCAAGATCCTGAGGCTGGTGAAAAAATTGATAAAAACAAGACTGTTAATGTCGTGTTATCTTCGGGAAAAGCCGGCGAAAAGGCAAAAATTCCCAGTATTGAGGGAATGAGTGAAGAAGATGCACAAAAGGCACTTCAAACAGCCGGTTTAACAAATATCAATTGGACATCAGCAAATAGCAGTACAGTTGATAGTGGCCACGTTATTTCGGTCACACCGGGTGTCGGAAGTGAAGTCGAAAAAGATGAACAGATTACGGTAGTGATTAGCCTTGGTGTAGAACAACAATCAGTGCCAAATGTTGTAGGATATTCGGAAAGTGATGCAAGAAGTGCAATAGAAAGTGTGGGATTTGCGGTAGGAAGTGTAAGTTATCAAGCGGACTCATCTGCAAGCGGAACGGTTTTATCTCAAAGCCCAACAGGTGGTAAGAAGGATCCGGGAACAAAAATCAGCTTAGTAATAAGTAAAGGTCCTGAGATGGTAAATGTTCCATCTATTGTAGGAAAAACATTAACACAGGCAACGCAAGCCTTATCAAATGTTGGACTTTCAGTTGGAGGAACAACATATGCATTTAGCGATAGTGTTGATCAAGGCAAAGTAATTAGTGCTGACCCGGGAGACGGAAGTTCGGTGACAGTGGGAACATCAGTTAATCTTGTTATTAGTGATGGACCTGAAGGTGATACAGGTGATGAGGATACAGGCACAAACCCATAGAAAGGTGTAAATGCAAGGAAAAATCATTAAGGGTATAGCCGGATTCTACTATGTTCATGTTGTAGAATCCGGTATTTATGAATGTAAGGCAAAGGGAATATTTAGAAAAGATAAAGTAAAGCCTCTGGTAGGGGATGATGTTGAGATTGAAATATTAAGTGAAGAACCAAAAGAGGGGAATATAGTTGAGGTTAATCAAAGAAAAAACGAGTTGATAAGACCGGCCGTAGCCAATGTTGATCAGGCATTGGTTGTTTTTGCTGTTGCCAAACCGGATCCTCATTTAAACTTACTTGATAGATTCCTTGTTATGATGCAAGACAAGGGAATTAAAACTATTTTATGTTTTAACAAGGAAGACATAGGTGATGAAAGCAAATTAAGCGAATTGGCATTTATATATAAAAACTGTGGGTATCCGGTTATATTTGTTAGTGCCAAAGAAGGAAACAACATTGATTCGCTAAAGGATGTTTTAAGGAATAAAACAACAGTTATAGCGGGACCATCAGGTGTAGGAAAATCAACTATTTTAAATTGCTTATATCCTGAGGCTAATGCACAGACAGGAAAAATCAGTAAGAAGATTGAAAGAGGTAAACACACAACTAGACATTCAGAACTATTTACTTTTGAAGAGGATTCTTATATTATGGATACACCGGGATTTAGTTCTCTATTAATTATGGACATGGATGAAAGAGAACTTAAGTATTGTTTTCCCGAGTTTGATGAATATGAAGGTAAATGCAAATATAATGGCTGTGACCATATCCATGAGCCCGGTTGCAGTGTGAAGGAAGCATTGGGTAAAGGACTGATAGCAAAAAGCAGATATGATAACTATGTGAGTTTTTATCAGAGCGAGAAAGAAAAGAAGAGGTATTAATATGGAATACATACTAGCGCCTTCGATTTTGGCGGCGGATTTCAACAAACTCGGAGAAGAGATGAAAGAAACACAAAGTGGTGGTGCAAAGTACCTGCATTTTGATGTTATGGATGGAAAATTTGTCCCCAGTATATCTTTTGGTATGCCGGTTCTAGCGTCGATTAGAAATACTACTAAACAAATAAAAGACGTTCACCTAATGATTGAGGAACCGATAAGATATGTTGAGGAGTTTGCAAATTCCGGCGCTGATATAATTACTGTGCACTTGGAAGCTTGTAGTGATATCAAAGCAACCATTAAGAAAATCAGAGATGTAGGTTCTAAAGTAGGAATAACGATAAAACCTAAGACACCTGCTGAAGATGTGGAAGAATTACTTGATATAGTTGACATGGTACTGGTAATGAGTGTAGAACCCGGATTTGGCGGACAGAAATTTATACCGGAGTCACTTGATAAAATTAAGAAAATCAGAGAAATGAGTAATAATAAGAATTTAGATATGGACATTCAAGTAGATGGTGGTATATATTTATCTAATGTAAAGGATGTATTAGAAGCAGGTGCAAATATTATAGTGGCGGGTTCGGCTGTGTTTAAAGAGAATCCAAGAGAGCAATCTATGAGATTTATGGAGATGTTAAAAAGTTATGAATAAGACATTTATAATTGTAAGCGGCGGACATATTGATAAAGAAGTGGCACTGAAAGTTTTCGAAGAAGAAAACAGGTGTATTATTGGTGTGGATAAAGGCATAGAATTTCTTTATTATAATAAAATCTCTCCGGATTATATACTAGGAGATTTTGATAGTGCTGATCCTAAAATAACAGAGTATTACAGAGAAGAAACCAGGATACCTATTAAGGAACTAAATCCTGTTAAAGATGCATCTGATACAGAAGTTGCAATTAAGTTTTCTATGACTATCGGAGCAAAGGAAATAGTAATTATAGGTGCCACAGGTGGAAGAATAGATCATCTGTGGGCGAATATTCAAAGTCTTGTTGTGCCAATGAAAAAAGGCGTTAAGGCAACAATTGTAGATAATCAAAATAGGATAAGTGTTTATGATGATGATTTTGACTTGAAAAAAGAGGATGCATTCGGAGACTTTTTTTCGATTTTTTCTTTAGATGGCGATATACATGGACTAACCATAAAAGGAGCCAAATACCCACTTAATAATCATACATTAGCACCCCATGATAGTTTGAGTGTAAGCAATAGTTATGCTGCAGATGAAGTAAAAGTTAGCTTTAATAATGGTACAATCGTTCTAATGGAAACAAAGGATCTGTAGGTATAATATTAGTAAAAATTAGATTGGTTAGGAAGGACATAAAATAAATGAAATTAGGAATTGTAGGATTACCAAATGTAGGAAAGAGTACACTGTTTAACTCTTTGACAAAAGCAGGAGCTGAATCGGCAAACTATCCTTTTTGCACTATAGACCCAAATGTAGGGGTTGTAACTGTGCCGGATTATAGGCTGGACGTTTTAGGAAAGATGTATGATACTAAAAAAATCATTCCTGCGGCTATTGAATTTGTAGATATTGCGGGCTTAGTAAAGGGGGCGTCAAAGGGCGAGGGACTTGGTAATCAATTCCTTGCAAATATTAGAGAAGTGGATGCTATAGTTCATGTTGTTAGATGCTTTGAAGATGGAAATATTGTACATGTTGATGGAAATGTTGACCCGCTTCGTGATATTGAAACAATTAACCTTGAATTAATCTTTGCTGATTTAGATATGCTGGAGCGACGTATTGCTAAGACAGTACGCTCAGCGAGAAATGATAAGGCTGCAGCAAAAGAGCTCAAACTTCTTGAGAAAGTAAAAGCATATTTGGAAGAAAATAAGTTAGCAAAGACTTTTGATGATATAGCTGATGAGGAAGAAGAGGAATTACTAAAAAGTTTAAATCTTTTGACTTATAAACCGGTTATATATGCTGCAAATGTATCCGAAGACGATTTAGCTGATGATGGTGAGTCAAATAATCAGGTGGCTCAGGTTCGAGAATACGCTAGAGATGAAGAAAGTGAAGTGTTTGTGGTATGTGCTCAGATAGAGCAGGAACTTGCAGAGCTTGACGATGATGAAAAGAAGCTATTTCTGGAAGATTTGGGATTATCTGAATCAGGACTTGAGAAGTTAATCAAAGCTAGTTATAAAATTTTGGGACTGATTAGTTACCTAACAGCAGGAGAGCCGGAAGTTAGAGCGTGGACTATTACAAAAGGAACAAAGGCTCCACAGGCAGCAGGTAAAATACATACTGATTTTGAGCGTGGATTTATAAGAGCGGAAGTAGTGTCTTATGATGATTTAATTGAGTGTGGTTCTAATGCGGCTGCTAAAGAAAGAGGATTGGTAAGACTTGAGGGAAAAGACTATGTAGTTAAAGATGGCGATGTTATATTATTTAGATTCAATGTGTAGGAGATGGAATAATGACTGAAAATTCAATTGCATTTCCTAACCTAAATATTATGTTTGAAAACGTGGGTGACCACATAAGTGTTCTTGGATTTGACATTGCTTTTTATGGAATGGTAATAGGGCTTGGCGTACTTGCCGGAGTTTGTCTAGCATGCTACGTAGCTAAAAAGACTGGGCAGAATCTTGAAAACTATTTTGATTTAGCCATAATTGGAATAATAGTATCGATAATTGGAGCCAGAGTATATTATGTTATATTTGCTTGGGATAATTATAAGAATGATTTACTAAGCATAATAAATATACGCGAAGGTGGGCTAGCCATTTATGGTGGAATAATCGGTGCGATTTTAACTGTTATAGTTTATTCAAAGGTAAAGAAAAAATCCATGCTGCTTATATTTGATACAGTTTGTTTTGGGCTTCCAATAGGCCAAGCAATCGGACGTTGGGGAAATTTCTTTAATAGAGAAGTTTTTGGAGAATATACGAACGGACTGTTGGCAATGAGGATTCCGGTCAGTGCTGTTAGAAGTTCGGATGTATCTGAATTAATGCGAGAAAATATGCAGACAATAGAGGGGGTTAATTGTATTCAAGTTCAACCAACATTTCTTTATGAGTCCTTGGTTTGCCTACTAATTGTGGTTTTATTACTCTTGTATAGAAAGCATAAGAAGTTCGATGGAGAGTTATTCCTCATCTATATGGGGGCCTATGGAATTGGCAGATTTTTCATAGAAGGAATACGTACGGACCAGCTATTCCTTGGGAATACGACAATTCCGGTATCACAAGCGTTAGCTGCTATATTTGCAGTAGTATCAATAGCATTAATAATTGCAGGACACATTAAGACGAAAAAAAACAAAGTGCTCGCTAGGTAATATTACCATTGACCTAGAGCACTTTGTTTTTTGAGTTTAAACATTATTTGATAAAACCAAAGCAATTAAGAAGAATAATAATCATCAGAATAGGAATAATAATCATAGACGCAATCTGTCTAAATCTGCCCAGTTTACCATCACGACCATCAGCTGTAAGTTCCTTTTCATATTCCTTGAACCCCCAAGCTTTAACTACATAGAAACAAGTCAGAAGACAACCGGCAGGTAACAGTAGATAAGCTGTAAAGGTGTCCAGCCAGTCGTACATGTTATACATTGCAACACCACCAACGTCTAACCAAGGAAGCTTAACTCCGCTTAATGCTCCAAAGCCGAGAGAAACAATAGCGCCACCGACAAGTATAATGATTGACATTATTACAGTAGCCTTCTTGTGTGTGATTTTAATAGTTTCTTCAAACCATTTTATAGGTATTTCCATTATTGTAAATAGTGTAGATAAAACTGCAAATACTAAAGCAAGGAAGAAGAATAATCCTATGATTCTTCCACCGGGTAATCTATCAAATATCTGTGTCATAACTACAAAGATAAGTGATGGGCCTTTAGCTACATCTACTCCTGCACCAAATGCAGATGGTATTATTACAAAACCGGCAACAAGAGCAATACATGTATCACATATAGTTACCCAAAGTGAATCCTTCTTAATATTGTGTTCCTTAGATAAGCTGGCTCCAAGTGTCACGAAGATACCCCAACCGATACCGACTGAGAATAGCACCTGTGTTGCCGCATCAGCTATAACTTTAAAATTTAGTTTACTAAAGTCGGGAAGCAGATAATACTTGAGCCCTTCAATCGCTCCATCTGTAGAGAAAATCGCCCATACTCCACAGACTATTAATAGTATAAATAAAACAGGCATGATTATTTTGGTTACTTTTTCTACCAGATTAGTAATGCCGAAGTAGAGTATGAATGCAGTTATGCATACCATAATTGCGGCGAATATAATGGGAGAAATATTAGATTCAATATGTTCGTTGAAATAAATACTTGTATCTGAACCGAAATTAACACCTACCACATAATCGAAAAAGTACTTAAGAACCCACCCTCCGACAATAATGTAATATACATCTATTAAAGTAGTACAGATTACGGCGATTACACCTATGAATTTATATTTCTTTTTATATGCGCCGAATGAAGCAGCTACGTTTCCACGGCCATATCGCCCTATTGCAGTTTCCATTTCGACCATAGGGTGCCCCATGATAAACGCAATGATTAAATAAATGAGAATGAATATTCCACCGCCACCTGCGTAAGCAAGGTATGGGAATCTCCAAATATTACCAAGTCCAATCGCTGCTCCTGCGGCAACCATGATAAAACCAAACCTGGATCCAAAATGTGCCTCTTTTTTGTTGCTCATATTACCCTCCAATCTCTTTTGGGTAAAAAATATGACGCCCTTACAGCTTACTATAGTTGCAAGAGCGTCATATTTTCTACACGTTCCATAAAAATTACTATTTAAGTATAATTCTTTTGGTAAATTGTGTCAAGTTTGCAAACTTTTCCGGACTAATGTTGACGGTTGTACTTAAATGTCACTAAAAATACTGTGAAAAATAATTTTTGTTTATAAAAAGAAACAAAAAACAACCTAACCACCCTTGTTTTCGCTTGTACATGGATATATAATGGAAATACACAAAAAAAATTAATGTTTGTAGACTTTTTAAGGAGGATTAACTAAAATGGCAAGAAAAATGAAAACCATGGATGGTAATCAAGCTGCAGCTCACGTTGCTTATGCATATACTGAAGTTGCAGCTATTTATCCGATTACACCATCTTCTGTTATGCCTGAACATGTGGATGAATGGGCAGCGGAAGGAAAGAAAAATATTTTTGGTAGACCTGTACAGGTAACTGAAATGCAATCAGAAGCCGGTGCAGCAGGAGCGGTTCACGGATCACTCGCGGCAGGAGCAATGACTACTACATTTACGGCTTCACAAGGACTACTTCTAATGATACCTAACATATACAAGGTGGCTGGGGAATTACTGCCAGGGGTATTTCATGTATCAGCACGTGCACTTGCAAGTCACGCGCTATCTATTTTTGGTGATCACTCAGACGTATATGCCTGTCGTCAAACAGGAGCAGCAATGCTTTGTGAATCTAGTGTTCAAGAAGTAATGGACTTAGCTCCGGTTGCACATTGCGCCGCAGTTTCAGGAAAATTACCATTTATCAATTTCTTTGATGGATTTAGAACATCTCATGAGATTCAGAAAATAGCAGCATGGGACTTTGATGATTTAGAAGACATGATGGACATGGATGCTGTAGATGCATTTAGAGCACATGCGCTTAATCCTAATCACCCTGTTGAGAGAGGTTCTGCACAGAATCCGGATATATTCTTCCAGGCAAGAGAGGCTAGTAACGCATATTATAACGCATTACCTGCAATTGTTCAGAAACAGATGGATAAAGTAAATGCTAAGATCGGAACAGATTACAAATTGTTTAACTACTATGGAGCAGCTGATGCTGAAAAGGTTATTATCGCAATGGGTTCAGTATGTGAGACGATAGATGAGACTATCGATTATCTCATGGCAGCAGGTGAAAAAGTAGGAGTTGTTAAGGTACGTCTTTACAGACCTTTCTGCGTTAAGTCACTTATTGAAGCTATACCTGATAGCGTTAAATATATTAATGTATTAGACAGAACTAAAGAGCCGGGAGCACTTGGAGAGCCATTATACCTAGATGTTGTTGCAGCACTTAAGGGAAGTAAATTCGATGCAGTTCCTATTAATGGAGGACGTTACGGACTTGGTTCTAAAGACACTACACCAGCTCACGTAGTTTCTGTATTTAATAACACAGACAAGAAGTTCTTCACGGTTGGTATCGAAGATGATATGACTAATCTTTCATTACCTGTAGGTGAGCCGATAAACTCAACACCTGAAGGAACTATTATGTGCAAATTCTGGGGACTTGGAGCAGATGGTACTGTTGGTGCGAATAAGAACTCAATTAAGATTATTGGTGATCATACTGACATGTACGCTCAGGCTTATTTTGATTATGATTCTAAGAAATCAGGCGGAGTAACTATGTCTCACTTGCGTTTTGGTAAAAAACCAATTCAGTCTACATACTTAATAAAGAAAGCAAACTTTGTAGCTTGCCATAACCCTTCTTATATGGATAAGTATCATATGGTTCAAGAGTTAGTTGATGGAGGAACATTCCTACTCAACTGCTCATGGGATATGGAAGGACTTGAGAAACATATTCCCGGACAGGTTAAAGCTTTCATAGCTAACCATAATATTAAATTCTATACTATAGATGGTATTAAAGTAGGTAAAGAAATTGGACTTGGAGGACGTATCAATACAGTACTTCAATCTGCATTCTTTAAATTAGCTAATATTATTCCTGAAGAAGATGCTATTAAGTACATGAAAGATGCTGCGAAAGCAACTTACGGAAGAAAAGGTGATAAGATTGTACAGATGAACTATGATGCAATCGATGCTGGTGCAAACCAAGCACACAAGGTAGAAGTTCCAGATTCATGGAAGAATGCAGCAGATGAAGGCCTCTTCTCTAGAGATATTAAAGGTGGAAACAAAGACACAGTTGCATTTGTAACAAATATTCAAAGAAAAGTAAATGCACAAGAAGGAAACACACTTCCTGTATCAACATTTAATGATTATATTGATGGTACAACACCATCAGGTACATCAGCATACGAGAAACGTGGTGTAGCAGTAGATATTCCTGTATGGAAAGAAGAAAACTGTATCCAATGTAACAGATGTGCTTATGTATGCCCACATGCAGTTATTAGACCTGTTGCACTTACAGAAGAAGAAGTTGCTAAAGCACCTGCAAGTACAAGAAGTATTGATATGATAGGAATGCCCGGAATGAAATTTGTAATTTCAGTTTCTGCGCTTGACTGTTTAGGTTGTGGATCATGTGCTAATGTTTGCCCTGGTAAAAAGGGTGAAAAAGCGCTTATCATGGAAAACCTGGAAGCTAATGAAATCGAACAGGAAACATTTGATTTCGGTAGAGAAATTCCGGTTAAACCGGAAGTTGTTGCTAAATTCAAACCAAATACAGTAAAAGGAAGCCAGTTCAAACAACCTCTTCTTGAATTCTCAGGAGCTTGTGCAGGATGTGGTGAAACACCTTATGCTAAGTTAATCACTCAGTTATTTGGTGATAGAATGTACATTGCAAATGCAACAGGTTGTACATCAATCTGGGGTAACTCAGCACCTTCAACACCTTATACAGTAACACCTGAAGGCAAAGGACCGGCTTGGGCCAACTCTTTATTTGAGGATAATGCAGAGTATGGATATGGTATGTTGCTTGCACAACATGCAATAAGAAATAGACTTGCAGATAAAGTAACAGAAGTTATGTCTAATGATAAAGCAAGTGCAGAAGCTAAAGAGGCAGCAAAAGGATATCTTGATACATTCAGTGATGGAGCATTAAATGGCGATGCATCTGACAAATTGGTTAAAGCTCTTAGCGGTGCAGACTGTGATGCTTGTAAAGATATAGTTAAGAACAAAGACTTGTTGGCTAAGAAATCTCAATGGATATTTGGTGGAGACGGATGGGCTTATGATATCGGATTTGGTGGAGTTGACCATGTACTGGCAAGTGGACAAGACATAAACATTATGGTATTTGATACAGAAGTATACTCTAATACAGGTGGACAATCTTCTAAATCAACACCGACAGGTGCTACAGCGCAATTTGCTGCTGCAGGTAAAGATGTTAAGAAAAAAGATCTTGCTCAAATAGCAATGAGCTATGGTTATGTATATGTTGCTCAGATAGCAATGGGTGCTGATTTCAATCAGACTGTTAAAGCTATTACTGAAGCTGAAGCATATCCGGGACCATCACTTGTAATTGCTTACGCTCCATGTATCAACCATGGTATCAAGAATGGTGGAATGACAGCTTCTCAAACAGAAGAAGAGAAAGCAGTTAAGGCCGGATACTGGCATAACTTCCGCTTCAATCCTGAAGCAGAAAGTGCTAAGTTGGTTGTAGATTCAAAAGAACCTACAGAAGATTACATCGAATTCCTTAACGGTGAAGTACGTTACAGTGCACTTACAAGATCAAAACCTGAAAGAGCACAGAGATTATTCGAGAAGTCAGCTAAAGAAGCTCATGAGAAATACGTACACCTTAAGAAGTTAGAAGAACTATATAAGGAAGAAGCATAAATCCTGAGCACTTAGAAGAATCAAACGAAGTGTAGATTGAGTTTAACGAATCGAACTTCCTGTTATAAACAATAAAATAGAGACTCCATTTTATTTACATATTGGATGTCTCTATTTTTTTGCAAGTAACACTAGTTGTATCTTGCAAATTTCACTTTAGCAAGGTATAATGCTAAAGAGAATAAAACACACAATTTTAGGAGGAATAGGAATGTCATATGTTGATGAAGTAATTGAAGCGGTCGTAGTCAAAAATCCAAGCGAGCCTGAGTTCCACCAGGCAGTTAAGGAAGTTCTGCAATCGTTAAGACCGGTAATTGAAGCAAATGAAGAAAAGTACAAGAAAGACGCACTTCTGGAAAGACTTGTAAATCCTGAGAGACAGTTTAAATTCCGTGTTCCGTGGGTAGATGACAAGGGTCAGGTACAAGTTAATACAGGATATCGTGTTCAGTTTAATGGGGCTTTAGGTCCATATAAAGGTGGTCTTCGTTTCCACCCGTCAGTTAACCTTGGAATTATCAAATTCTTAGGTTTTGAACAAGTATTTAAAAACTCACTAACAGGGCTTCCAATAGGTGGAGGTAAGGGTGGTTCTGATTTTGATCCAAAGGGTAAATCAGATCGAGAAGTTATGGCATTTTGCCAGAGTTTTATGACTGAACTTTCAAAATACATTGGAGCAGATACAGATGTTCCGGCCGGTGATATCGGAGTAGGTGGAAGAGAAATCGGCTTCTTATTCGGACAGTATAAGAGACTTAAGAGCAGATATGAAGGAGTACTTACAGGTAAAGGTTTATCATATGGTGGATCACTTGCTCGTACACAAGCAACAGGTTATGGGCTTCTATATCTTGTTCAAGAGTTGCTAAAGATAAATGACGACAGCATTAAGGGAAAGACATGTGCAGTATCCGGTTCAGGAAATGTAGCTATATATGCAATTGAAAAAGCTCATGAAATGGGAGCTAAATGTGTTACATGTTCTGATTCAACCGGCTGGGTTTATGATCCTGATGGAATTGACGTTGAAGCATTAAAGGAAATTAAGGAAATAAACAGAGATAGACTTACTGAATATAAGAAACACCGTCCTAACTCTGAATACCATGAAGGAAGAGGAGTGTGGAGTATTAAAGTGGACATTGCACTTCCGTGTGCTACTCAAAATGAGTTACTTATCGATGATGCTAAAGAATTAGCAGCGAATGGATGTATGTGTGTTGCCGAAGGTGCTAATATGCCTACTACACTTGAAGCTACAGAGTACTTGATAGAAAACAAAGTATTATTTGCACCGGGTAAGGCTGCAAATGCAGGTGGTGTTGCAACATCAGCACTTGAAATGACACAAAACAGCGAACGTTTAAGTTGGACATTTGAAGAAGTTGATGCTCAACTTCAAAGAATTATGGTTGATATTACTCACAATATGTCAGATGCTGCCAAACGTTATGGTCAAGCAAGTAATTATGTACTTGGAGCAAATATAGCAGGATTTGAAAAAGTAGTTGATGCAATGATGGCTCAAGGTATAGTATAAGCATCTTAGAAGTGAACTATCTCTTGATATAATATCACTTGACCATAAAGTCTAATTATGGTACAAAAGTAATAGGAAAATGAGAGAGGAATTTAAAGAGAATGATGAGGAATCTATTAAAGTCAAAGATATTTAAGACGTGCTTATTAGTAATGTTGCTTACAATGCCAATAACAGTACTTGCGAGTGATGGCACCGCTGAGTACGTGCCAAATATGTATGCTACATTTTGGTCGCTTATACCGGCATTGGTTGCAATAGCACTTGCATTAATAACAAAGGAAGTATACAGCTCTTTATTTGTAGGAATTATAATGGGAGGTGTCTTCTATTCGAATTTCGGATTTGAGAGAACGATTAACCATGTCTTTGAAGATGGGCTAATTGCTTCTATATCTGATAGCTATAACATGGGAATAATTGTTTTCCTAATCTTACTCGGAATATTAGTTGCAATGATGAATAAGGCAGGCGGTTCGGCAGCTTTCGGACGATGGGCAGAAGAGCACATCAAGGGACGTTTAGGTGCTCAGATTGCTACCATTATCCTAGGATGCTTAATATTCATTGATGACTATTTCAACTGCTTAACAGTAGGTAGTGTTATGCGACCTGTAACAGATGGTCATAAGGTTTCTAGAGCAAAGCTTGCATATTTAATTGATGCGACAGCTGCACCTATATGCATTATCGCCCCAATATCTTCTTGGGCAGCAGCAGTTACCGGGTTTGTTGAGGGTGAAGATGGATTTTCTATTTTTATTCGTGCAATCCCTTATAATTTTTACGCAATTCTTACTATTGTAATGATGCTTTTCATTACAATTAAAAAGTTTGACTACGGTCCGATGAAACTTCATGAGATGAATGCAACACTAAATCATGATATATACACGACAAAAGACAGACCATATAAAGATAACGTTGATGTAGAGGGCAATACAAATGGTAAGGTTATTGACCTTGTATTCCCGATAATTGTACTTATAGTAGCTTCAACTATAGGTATGATTTATACCGGAGGTTTCTTTGAAGGAGAAGGATTCATTACAGCATTTTCGAATAGTGATGCCTCAATAGGACTTGTTTATGGTAGCTTTTTCGCATTTGTTATTACTGTATTGTTTTATGCATTTAGAAAAGTGCTTAAATTTAAAGAAAGTATGAACTGTATACCTGACGGATTTAAAGCAATGGTACCTGCAATCTTAATTCTGTCATTGGCATGGACACTTAAAACTATGACAGATAGTCTTGGAGCAAAGGAATTTGTTGCCGGGATTATGGAGAACAGTGCAGGGAATTTACTTAATTTCCTACCGGCCATTATATTCCTGATTGCTATTTTCCTTGCATTTTCTACAGGAACATCATGGGGAACATTTGGTATCTTAATACCTATAGTGGTTGCTGTATTCGAAGGGAAAGACACTAATATGATGATTATTTCTATAGCAGCATGTCTTGCAGGAGCAGTTTGTGGTGACCATTGTTCGCCGATATCGGATACTACGATAATGGCTTCGGCAGGTGCACAGTGTAATCATGTCAATCATGTAAATACTCAGCTGCCTTATGCGCTAACAGTTGCCGCAGTGAGCTTTATCACATATGTTATTGCCGGATTTACGAAATCGGCACTTGTATCATTACCAATTGGAGTTGTCCTTATGATTGTAACACTTATTGTGATTAAGAAAACGTCGGAAGGTAAAGAAGCAGTTTAGTGAAATAATAATGATAAATTAATAACAAATTAATAACAAAATATACATTAGTTATAGTAAAAGTAGTATACTAGATAGGGAAACCTTATGGTATACTATTTTTATGATATAAACAAAGTGATCCATGATAGATATACAAAAGCGAAAAGGAAGGTGTAGATTTGAATATAAATGACATTAAGACATATGAACTAATACAGGAAAAGGAAATACCGGCAATTGCATCAAAAGGATATGTGCTTCGCCATAAAAAGAGTGGGGCGAGAGTTTTATTGATGGAGAATGATGATACAAATAAAGTCTTTTCGATAGGCTTTAGAACTCCGGCACCAAATAGCACCGGCATAGCTCACATAATGGAGCATAGTGTATTATGCGGTTCAAAGAATTTTCCATCGAAGGATCCATTTGTAGCACTTGTAAAGGGGTCACTTAATACATTTTTAAATGCTATGACATACCCGGATAAGACGGTGTATCCGGTTGCAAGTACTAATGATAAGGATTTTCAAAACCTTATGCATGTATATCTTGATGCTGTCTTTTATCCAAATATATATGAACATGATGAAATTTTCAGACAAGAAGGTTGGAGCTATAAACTGACAAACAAAGATGATGAGTTGACCTATAATGGTGTTGTGTATAATGAAATGAAAGGAGCTTTTTCATCACCTGAAGGAGTACTTGATAGAGTAATACAAAACACTTTATTTCCGGATACAACTTATGCAAATGAGTCGGGAGGAGATCCGGACGTCATTCCTGAGCTAAGCTATGAAGAGTTTCTTGATTTTCATCGTACATATTATCATCCGTCTAATAGTTATATATATCTATATGGTGATATGGACTTTGAAGAAAAGTTGCGTTTCATAGATGAAATGTACTTAAAAGACTTTGACAAAATAAACCCGAACTCTGATGTTAAATACCAGAAGCCATTTAACAAAATGATTGAAAAAGAGATGCCGTATTCTATAGCAAAGGATGAGGATACAAAAGATAAAACTTATTTATCATATAATAAGGTAATAGGTGATGCTCTTGATAGTGAAACTTATCTTGCATTTCAAATACTTGACTATGTTTTGTTGGGATCTCCGGGGGCAATTCTTAAAAAAGCATTGATTGAAGAGGGTATAGGAAATGATATATTAGGTGGATATGACAATGGGATTCTTCAACCTATGTTTTCTGTGATTGCCAAGGAAGCAAATTTGTCAGATAAAGAACACTTTATACGTATCATTGAAAGTACGATAAATGATGTGATTAAGAATAAAATTGATAGAACAGCACTTGAAGCCGGAATTAATTATTTTGAATTCAGATATAGAGAGGCTGATTTTGGAGGATATCCTAAAGGGCTTATGTATGGTCTACAGATATTTGATAGTTGGTTATATGATGATGATAAAGTTTTTATTCATGTTGATGCTGCAGATACATTTAAAAAGCTAAGAGATTATCTTAATACTAATTATTATGAAGACTTACTAAAGAAGTATATCATTAATAACAACCACGGTGCCTACGTAAATGTAATTCCGGATCAGGGTCGTACAATTAGAGTTGACCAGGAACTTGCAAAAAAACTTCAGCAATATAAAGATAGTCTTAGTGATGCAGAGATTGAAAAGCTGGTATCAGAGACTAAAGAGTTGGAGGATTATCAGAACGAACAAGACTCTGAAGAGGCGCTAAATAGTATACCCACTCTTGAAAGAGAAGATATAAGAAAAGAAATTGAACCTATAGTTAATGAAGAGCTAATTGTAGATGGAGTTCGTACGGTATATCATGAAATAAATACTAATGGAATAGCATATTTGGATTTATTATTTAAAATTGATGAGATAGATGAAGATAAGTTGGTATATCTTAGTATACTACAGGCAGTACTCGGGATGATAGATACGGATAACTACACATATGGTGAACTTTCAGATGCAATAAATGTACATACAGGGGGTATTGGAACAGATTTAGATACATATGCCAATGTAGATGACATAGGAGGGGAATTCCTTAAAACTTTTGAATTCAAAGCGAAAGCACTTTATAACAAGGTGCCGATTATTTTTGATATGATTTCGGAAATCATACTGCGTTCAAAATTAGATGATGCAAAGAGATTAAAAGAAATTATTTCAATGATCACATCAAGGTTACTTATGAAGTTTCAGCAATCCGGTCATTCAACTGCAGTACTTCGTGCTACATCATATACGTCGTCCTTGGCATCTTATAAAGATAAGACTTCAGGAATAGACTACTATTATGAGATGGTAAAGTTAAGAGACAACTTTGATAATGAAAAAGAAAATATCATACGAAACATTAAAGAACTTTCAAACTATATATTCCGTAAGGAAAATATTATAGTAAGCTTTACTTCTGAGAAGGAAGGGATTAGCCATTTAAAATCTGTTATAGGTAAGTTTTCCGATGGATTATTTACAAGCGAATATGCACAGATGAAGTATATTCCAAAACTTGCAGTAAAAAATGAAGGATTTAAAACCGCATCAAAAGTACAGTATGTTGCCACATGTGGTAATTTTATAGAAAGTGGAATGCAGTATACGGGAGCACTCCAGATACTTAGAGTAATATTGAGCTATGAGTATTTATGGAAGAATCTAAGAGTTAAGGGTGGTGCTTACGGATGTATGAGTGGATTTAATAGGATAGGTGAAGGTTTCTTCGTGTCTTATCGTGATCCTCACCTTAAGAATACGCTTGAAGTATTTAAAGGAATACCGGAGTATGTCAAAAACTTTGATGCTGATGAAGAAGAGTTAACGAAATATATTATTGGAACAATTAGTGGACTTGACCATCCACTCACCCCCTCTGCGAAGGGTGATAGATCTATGAATTTACTACTTGGAAATATAACTAAAGATGAACTGCAAAATGAAAGAAATCAAATTTTGACAGCAACACCTTCTGATATACGTCGGTTACATACAATTATAGATAAGATACTAGATGCTAATAAGCTGTGTGTTGTAGGAAGCGAAGAGAAGATAGAGAGTAACAAAGATATTTTCACAGAAGTAAAGGGGTTTTAGTGTAGAATGAAAAAAGAATTCAAATCAGGATTTGTTACATTAATAGGAAGACCAAATGTTGGAAAGTCAACACTTATGAACCATTTGATAGGTCAGAAGATAGCAATTACATCGAATAAACCTCAAACGACAAGAAATAAAATACAGACTGTACTGACTACAGATGACGGACAAATTGTATTTGTCGACACACCGGGAATTCATAAGGCGAAAAATAAGCTTGGAAACTATATGGTTACCGTTGCAAGAAGAACCCTTAGTGAAGTGGATGTTATATTATGGCTTGTTGAGCCGGGAACCTTTATAGGCGCCGGGGAGAGACATATAATTGAACAACTTGATAAGGCGAAAAATCCTGTAGTATTAGTTATTAACAAGGAAGATACAGTGGATACCGAAAGGATTTTAAAGACCATTACAGCATACAAGGAGTTGTATGATTTTGCTGAGATAGTACCTGTTTCAGCAAGAAGTGGAAATAATACAGATGAGCTTATTAAAGTTATTATGAAGTACTTACCATATGGTCCGATGTTCTATGATGAGGATACTATAACAGATCAACCGGAAAGACAAATAGTTGCTGAAATCATACGAGAGAAGGCACTCCATAATTTAGAAGAAGAGATTCCCCATGGTGTCGCCGTTACAGTAGACAGTATGAAGAAAAACAGAAAAGTTATGCATATTGAGGCAACAATTGTGTGCGAGAGAGAATCTCATAAAGGGATAATCATTGGAAAGCAAGGCAATATGCTTAAGAAAATAGGTAGTACAGCTCGTTTTGAACTTGAAAGAATGTTGGATACACAAGTGAATCTTCAACTGCATGTTAAGGTTAATAAGAACTGGAGAGATTCAGAGTTTTTAATGAAAAACTTCGGATATAAGAAAGACGAAATGTAAATGAATGATATTACTGTTACGGGCATGATTTTATCGAGTGGTCCAATTGGCGAATATGACAGAAGAGTAGTCTTGCTAACAAGAGAACGAGGACGAATTTCCGCATTTGCTAAAGGGGCCAGAAAACCAAATAGTGTAATGGTAGGCCAAACAAGTCCATTTGTTTATGCTGAGTTTAAGCTATACGAAGGAAGAAACTCGTATACTATTAATGGAATATCTGTTTTAAATTATTTTGAAGAACTAAGACGAGATATGGAAGGTGTCTATTATGGCATTTATTTTGCAGACCTTGCGAATTATTATACAAGAGAAGGTAATGATGAGTCGCAGACACTTTTATTACTATATCAAACTTTGAAAGCACTTCAGAATGATAAATTATCGAATAGATTAATTCGTTGTGTTTATGAATTGAAACTAGTAACGATACAAGGTGAGGGCCCGCAAGTGTTCAAGTGTGTTGTATCACAGGAAGAGATGAAGGACAATGCATGCTTTAGTGTTGATACCGGTGGGGTTATATGTACAAGCATACGAAATAAGATATCAGATGCAATTCCAATTTCAAACTCTACATTATATACACTACAATACATTATGAGCAGTAAATTGTCGAAATTGTATAATTTTGCAGTGAAAAGTTCTGTTTTGTCGGAGTTGGAGCTGATATGCAGACGCTATTTGAAACACCATATGAATAGAGAATTGAAATCCAGAAATATTTTGGAAACAATGATAAAATAACAAAAATATCCAGAAAACAAGCCTATTATACAAGGGCTTGTTTTTTTTGACGTACAATTTTAAATTAAGAACTATTGTTATTGATAAAAGGTTAACAATAACATATAATTAAATCGATAATTTTTTAACATTTAGTGAATGCTAAAATCTAGGAGGGAAATGATAATGCTAGAACAATCTTTTTATGTAAAAGCAGATGAGATTATTACAATTCATGGTACAGATAAAAGTGCTTTGATACCAATAATCCAAGATATTCAAAATGAATATCGCTACCTACCACCGGAGCTTCTTTCTTATGTTGCTAAGCAAATAGGAATTAATGAAGCTAAGGCTTATAGCGTGGCAACTTTTTATGAGAACTTTTCTTTTGATCCAAAAGGTAAGTACATTATCAAGGTGTGTGACGGAACGGCCTGTCATGTAAGAAAATCGATACCGATATTAGATTTTCTAAATAAGGAGCTTGGGCTGTCAAAGGAAAAACATACTACAGATGATATGTTATTTACGGTTGAAACAGTATCATGTCTTGGAGCTTGCGGACTTGCACCTGTACTAACTGTAAATGATAAAGTATACCCGGCTATGACTCCTGATAAGGCAGGGGAATTACTTGAGGAACTGCGAGGTGAGAATAATGATGCTTAGAAACAGAGAAGATTTGTTAAGCCTTAGATCAGAATCGAAGAAAAAAATGGCAGATTCGGATTGTAGAATTTTGATCTGTGCAGGTACAGGATGTCTTGCGGGTGGTTCGGGTGAGATTTGTGACAAATTTAAAGAATTATGCGCAGATATTCCTAATGCATCAGTGGAATTTGGTGCGGAAATAGCTCATGTAGGAGTTAAGAAAAGTGGATGTCACGGCTTTTGTGAGATGGGTCCCCTCGTTAGAATTGAGTTAAAGAACAGTGAAGCAAATGATTATTTATATATAAAGGTAAAGCCGGAAGATTGTGATGAAATATTCAAAGAAACGGTACTTAAAGGTAAGCCGGTAGATAGATTACTATATGAGATAGATGGTGTGAAGTATGAAAGTCAGGAAGAAATTCCCTTCTATGCTAAGCAAACACGATTAGTTTTGGAAAACTGCGGACACATTGACGCTGAGCATATTTCAGAATATTTGTCTGTTGGTGGATACAAGGCTCTTGAGAAGGTACTCTTTGAGATGACACCTGCCCGTGTAGTAGATGTTGTTGAAGAGTCTAATTTGCGTGGCCGTGGTGGCGGTGGTTTTCAGGCCGGATATAAATGGAGACAGGTAGCCAAGCAAAAAGAAAAAATCAGATACGTTGTCTGTAATGGAGATGAGGGTGATCCGGGTGCATTTATGGACAGAAGCATCATGGAAGGTGACCCTCATAAAATGATAGAGGGAATGATGATTGCGGCATATGCATCAGGTGCACAGGAAGGATACGTATATGTTCGTGCTGAGTATCCACTTGCAATCAGCAGACTAAAATTGGCCATAGAACAAGCTGAGGAGTGTGGTTTGTTAGGTGAGAATATTCTTGGAACGGATTTTTCATTTAAGCTTCATATCAATAGAGGAGCAGGTGCTTTTGTATGTGGTGAGGGTTCAGCCCTAACAGCGTCTATTGAAGGTGAGCGAGGAATGCCTAGAACGAAGCCGCCTAGAACAGTTGAACAAGGTCTATTCGGAAAACCTACTGTACTAAACAATGTTGAGACGTATGCCAATGTGCCTATGATTATTGAAAGGGGAGCCGAGTGGTTCCTTGGGATAGGTCCGGCAGGTAGTCCAGGAACAAAGGCATTTGCATTGACCGGAAGTGTTAATAATACCGGCCTTATTGAGGTACCTATGGGTACAACTCTAGGCGAGGTAATATTTGAAATAGGTGGTGGCGTTAAGAACGATGCCCAGTTTAAAGCCGTGCAAATCGGAGGACCATCCGGTGGATGTCTTATCGGAACCGATTTAGATCTGCCACTCGACTTTGACTCGCTAAAAAAACGAGGTGCAATGATCGGATCGGGTGGTTTGGTTGTTATGGACGAGCACACCTGTATGGTAGAAGTTGCGAGGTTCTTCATGAACTTTACGCAAAACGAAAGCTGCGGGAAATGCGTACCATGTAGAGAAGGTACAATGAGGATGCTGGAGATACTCGAACGTATGGTAAACGGAGAAGGTAAGCTCGAGGATCTTGATATGTTACAAGAACTGGGTGAAGCCATAACAGATACAGCACTTTGTGGACTTGGCAAGAGTGCAGCACTGCCCGTATTGAGTACGCTCAAAACGTTTAGAAGTGAGTATGAGGAACACATTAATAAACATTGCCCGGCAGGTAGTTGTGAGAAATTATTAAGTTACATTATTGACCCTGAGGCTTGTAAAGGATGCTCAAAGTGTGCCCGGAATTGTCCGGTCGAGGCTATTGATGGAGTTATTAAAAGCCCATATACAATTAATCAGGATAAATGTATTAAATGCGGAGCGTGTGTAGACAGCTGCCCATTTAAGGCAATTAGCATAGCGAGTTAGGAGGAGAGGCGAAATGGATTATATTACAATTGATTCACAATATGTTCCGATAGAAGGCGAAAAGAATATTTTATCTCTTATTAGAAAAGCGGGAATTGATTTACCGACATTTTGTTATCATTCCGAACTTTCTATATATGGAGCTTGCCGTATGTGTGTTGTTGAAGATGATAGAGGTAGAATATTTGCTTCATGTTCAGAGCAACCACGAAATGGAATGGTTATTAAAACAAATACAGGTAAAATACAGAAATACAGAAAACTGATTATGGAACTTTTACTGGCATCTCACTGCAGAGACTGTACTACGTGTCACAAAAACACGATTTGCGAACTGCAAAAGTTAGCGTACAAAGTTGGTGTGGACGCAGTAAGATTCACCAACAATAAGGAACTCGAGCCACTCGATACAAGTTCACCTTGTATAGTTAGGGATCCGAATAAATGTATACTATGTGGTGATTGTGTAAGGACTTGTGAAGAAGTTCAAGGCGTAGGAGCTCTTGATTTTGCATTTAGAGGTTCTGAAATGAAGGTAATGCCGGCATTTAATAAAGGTATCGCAGAGACACAGTGTGTTGGGTGCGGTCAGTGTAGAGTTGTATGTCCTACAGGAGCCATTACAATTAAGAAGGATGAAGAGAGGGTATGGGATGCGCTGAATGATCCTGATATCAGAGTAGTAGCTCAAATAGCCCCTGCAGTACGAGTGGCAATAGGAGATAGTTTCGGGATACCAAAGGGAACTAACTCAATGGGAAAACTTGTAACGGCACTTAGAAGAATGGGGTTTGATCAAGTATTTGATACAACATTTGGCGCAGATTTAACCGTTTATGAAGAGTCAGAGGAATTAGTGGAGCGAATTAAAAATAACGAAAATCTTCCACTATTTACATCCTGCTGTCCGGGATGGGTGAAGTTTTGTGAAAACAAATTCCCTGAACTAAAAGATAATGTATCTTCGTGCAGATCGCCGCAGGCAATGTTCTCGGCAGTATTAAAGGACTATTATAAAGTAGAAGACAAAAAGAACAAGTTGGATAAAAAGACGTTCGTAGTTTCGGTTATGCCATGTACCGCTAAAAAAGCCGAAGCGATACGTCCGGACAGCTTTACAAATGGTGTTCAGGATACAGATGCAGTTATTACGACGGCAGAGGCGGCAAGAATGATCAGAAGAGCTGCAATAGAGTTCCCGACACTTGAAGAGCAAGCGGTAGATATGCCATTTGGCATCGTATCAGGCGGAGGAGTGATTTTTGGAGTTACAGGTGGAGTTACGGAAGCTGTACTTAGAAAGATTTACTTTGATAGTGAACATAATCACCAGCCACTTGGTAAAATCGAGTTCAGTGGTATCAGAGGAATTGATGGCGTCAAAGAAACAAGTATTATGTTAGGCGAGCGAGAAGTAAAAATAGCGGTTGTCCACGGACTTGGAAATGCATCTAAGCTCATTGAGGATATTAAAGCAGGTAAGAGAAAGTATGATTTTGTTGAAGTAATGGCTTGTAAGCGAGGATGTGTCATGGGTGGTGGTCAGCCTGTTCCTGCAGGACCTAAAACTAAGAAGAAGAGAATGAGAGGGTTGTACACAGTTGATACAGGCTCACAGGTAAGAACTTCAAATGAAAATCCTATGGTGCACGTAGTATATAAGGATATTATTAAAGGAAGAGAACACGAACTGCTGCACACGAAACATTAGTCAAACCCTTAATGCTTATATGTATAAAGATTAACTTTAAAAATAAAACCATTATAATTAAAATGGCATGATGAATTGTTAATGAAGAGAGTATACCTACAATTTGAGAGCGTATACTCTCTTTATTTATAAAGAAGAGTTAGTCTATACAAACTTGAAAGTGAGGGCAGAAAATATGATAGAAATAAAAGAGTTGCATAAATATTATAATGAAGGAGAAGCGAAGGTTGAGGTTCTTAAGGGCCTTGAGTGCGAAGTGGACAAAGGAGAAATATGTGTACTTCTCGGGCCGTCGGGGTCCGGTAAATCAACGCTGCTTAATCTTGTTGGTGGTATCGAGACCATAGATAAGGGAGACATAGTAGTTGGAGGATTATCATTATCAAATTGTAGTAAAAATGAATTATCAGATTATAGGCGCAGTAATCTAGGGTTTGTATTTCAATTTTATAATCTGGTTCCAAACTTAACAGTTAAGGAAAATATAGAAGTAGGGTCATTTCTAAGCGAATCTCCGTTGCCTATGCAAGAGATGCTGGACACGCTGGGGCTTAGTGGACACAAGGATAAAATACCAAATCAATTATCAGGAGGACAGCAGCAAAGATGTTCTATTGGACGTGCAGTTATTAAAAATCCGAATGTTTTACTTTGTGATGAGCCTACGGGGGCACTTGATTTCAAGACATCAAAGGAAATTTTGGGATTAATTGAAGATCTAAATAAAAAGTATGCAACGACAGTCATTTTAGTTACACATAATGAAGCAATAGCAGACATGGCACATAGGGTGATAAGACTTCATGATGGTAAATTAAAATCAATGTATATGAACGATAAGCGCACCAGTGCTGCCAAATTGGAATGGTAGGAGGTGTGTATGAGAAATCCATTAAATAAAAGGCATAAAAGAGAATTAAAGACTCATATGGGACGGTACATAGCAATATTCGTTATATTTGTTACTATGGTAATGATTGTTTCCGGATTCCTTGTGACAGCATATTCTGTAGAAGATGTGTTCACAAATAATCGAACTGAAAAAAAGGTTGAAGATGGCGAATTTTCAACGGCAGATGAATTACCTGGGGATGTTATAAAAGAACTTGAAAAACTTAAAATATCTATATATAACAATGACTATAAGGATTCGAGAATCACAAAGGAGATGACTGTTCGAGTCTTTGAAAATAGAAAAGACATAAATCTTGCAACATACTGGGAGGGCAAAGAGCCGGAAAGTGAGAATGAGGTTGCAATAGAGCGTTTATCTGCTCAAAGCGCAGGTATAGAAATTGGAGATGAAGTTTCAATAGGAGACCACGAATTTAAAGTCGTCGGTATTATGTCCAGCCCGGATTTTTCTGCATTATTTGAAGATAATGCAAATATAATGATGGATCACAAATCTTTTGGAGTAGCATTTGTAAGCCGACCCGGATTTGATAAAATTGACGAAGAGACTATATACACATATTCATATGTATATGACGATGGTGACTTTACTAAAAAAGAAAAAATCGATATAAATGATGACATTAAAGAAGAGCTTGTAAAATCACAAGTGGAAATCACCAATTATATGACAGCGGATGACAATCAGAGCATTTCATTTGTATCCGATGATATGGGCTCGGATGTGCCTATGATGAAGATGTTTTTATATGTAATAGTTGTAATTATTGCTTTTGTATTTACGATAATTTTACTTAGTACTATTGAAGAAGAGGCCGCGACTATTGGAACTCTCTATGCTACCGGTATGAAGAAAAGAGAACTTATTATTCACTATTTAACATTGCCTCTAATAGTAATGTTTATTGCAGCTATAATAGGTAATGTATTGGGGTATACGGCGGGCGTGAACCTATTTAAAGATATGTATTATTCGAGTTACAGTTTACCACCACTTGTTCTTACATTTAACCTAGATGCATTTTTATCTACGACATTATACCCGATTTTAATAATACTGGCTATTAATCTCATACTTATAAACAGGAAGCTATCACTTTCGCCGCTACGATTTATACGAAGAGATTTGTCAAGAAGTCGTAAAAAACGAGCGATTAAACTGCCTAAAATATCGTTTACAAAGAGATTTACTACAAGAGTAATTATCCAAAATAGAGGAAATTATATTACACTATTTCTTGGAATCGTATTTGCATCTATAATTCTAATGTTTGGGCTTTGCATGCAGCCACTCTTAGATCATTATATAGATTCAACTAAAGATGCAGTACCATTTGAGTATCAATACATACTTAACGCGCCTTATGACGTGAGTGATGGAGCTGATGCGGAAAAGTATACAACAACACTTGAGTATGCTAACGATAAAGCCGATAAGGCAGTTACTGTCTCCGCATATGGGCTAGAGAATGATTCGAGATTTTGGGATATCGATACCAAAGGCTTAAAAGATAACGAGGTAATAGTTTCAGATACCTTCATGAAAAAATACAATCTCAAAATAGGTCAGAAAATAGAGATGACTGATGTTGCTACACAACTCAAATTTAGTCTTAAAATAGTGGAAGAAATTCCATATCCGCCCGGATTTACGTTGTTTTTTAACATTGAAGAACTGAATAATATGTTGGAATATGAAAATGAATATTATACGGGATACTTGTCAAATGATGAGTTAACCGATATACCAAATGATGATATAGTCACAACTATTACAGAGACAGATCTGGTTAAAATGGGTGAGCAGTCTTTAGATTCATTTGCAGACATGGCAGGCATATGCCTAGTTGCTTCGGGAATTGTATACCTTGTGCTGCTTTATATTATAACTAAGCTTGTAATGGATAAAAATGCCAAGTCTATATCTTTTATGAAAATCATGGGTTATAGGGATAATGAAGTTGGTAGGATTTATTTAAGAGCAACAACAGTTGTGGTTATAGCTTCACTTATCTTGAGCCTTCCGATAGCCTACTTCGCACTTGGAGTTCTGATGTTATGGGGATTTAGCATGATGAATGGATACATTGAGATTTATGTAGGCTCGAGCACATATATAATTATGTTGGTAGTTGGAGTAGTAGTATATGCATTAATAAATCGAATACATATCAGAAGAATCAAGAAAATAGAAATGGGAGAGGTTCTAAAAGATAAGGAATAGGGGCTTTTCTACTTGCAAATAATCCTTATAAATTGTATGATATACGTTAAGAAATATTTGTGAGAAATAAAAGAAGGTGAGGAAATACGCATGGTAGAAAAGACAATGGAAAAAATAGTAGCACTGGCCAAATCAAGAGGGTTCGTATATCCGGGATCTGAGATTTACGGTGGGCTTGCAAATACATGGGATTACGGCAACTTAGGAGTTGAGCTCAAGAATAATGTTAAGAAAGCATGGTGGCAAAAGTTTGTTCAGGAGAATCCGTACAATGTCGGTGTAGACTGTGCTATATTAATGAATCCACAGACATGGGTTGCTTCAGGCCACGTCGGAGGTTTTAGTGATCCTCTTATGGACTGTAAGGAATGTAAAGAACGTTTTAGAGCGGACAAGATGATTGAGGACTTTGCTGAAGAAAAGAATTTGGATTTAGGAGATGTAGCCGTAGATGCTTGGTCTCATGAAAAAATGAAACAGTTTATCGATGATAATAATGTTCCGTGTCCTACATGTGGTAAGCACAATTTTACTGATATCAGAGAGTTCAACCTTATGTTTAAAACTTTCCAAGGTGTTACGGAAGATGCTAAAAATGTGGTTTATCTTCGTCCCGAAACAGCACAGGGAATATTTGTAAACTTCAAAAATGTACAAAGAACATCCAGAAAAAAAATACCATTTGGAATATGCCAGATTGGTAAATCATTTAGAAATGAAATTACACCGGGTAACTTTATCTTCCGTACACGTGAGTTTGAGCAGATGGAGCTTGAGTTCTTCTGCGAACCGGGAACCGACTTGGAATGGCATGCATATTGGAAAAAGTATTGTTTGGATTGGCTCAGAACACTAGGTATTAAAGACGAGGAAGTTCGTCCAAGAGACCATGATAAAGAAGAATTATCTCATTACTCTAATGCAACTACTGATATAGAGTTCTTATTCCCGTTTGGATGGGGTGAACTTTGGGGTATTGCAGATAGAACGGATTATGACTTAAAACAACATGCAGAGCACTCAAAGCAAGATCTTACATATTTTGATGATGAGAAGAAAGAAAAGTATATACCATATTGTATAGAACCATCTCTTGGAGTTGATAGAATGCTGCTTGCTTTCCTTTGTGCAGCGTATGATGAAGAGGAGCTTGAAGGTGGGGACATGAGAACTGTTATGCATTTCCATCCAACACTTGCACCGGTTAAGATTGGTATACTTCCGCTTTCCAAGAAACTAAATGAAGGTGCTGAAAAGGTATATGCACAACTTTCAAAGAAATACAACTGTGAGTTTGATGACAGAGGAAATATAGGTAAGCGATACAGACGATTGGATGAAATCGGAACTCCGTTTTGTGTTACTTATGATTTTGATTCTGAAGAAGATGGTGCTGTCACTGTCAGAGATAGAGACACTATGGAACAGGAAAGAATCAAAATAGAAGATTTAAATGATTATTTTGAAGAAAAATTTGCTTGGTAGTATTTAAGTTTACAGGAGATAGCCACGAGCTGTCTCCTGTTTCTAAATATAAAAATATCTAAATACAGGAGGCAATAGACATGATGAAAGAAAACGTGTGGAATTCATACACAAAGAAACAGTTAACAGAGCTTGAAAAAATTAACAAGGAATATAAAGAGCTTCTAGATGAGGGTAAAACTGAAAGAGAATGCGTGAAAATTGCAGTTAGGTATGCGAAAGAAGCCGGTTATCAGAACCTGGATGAAGTAATAAAATCAGGAGAAACGGTAAAGTCCGGAAGTAAACTATACAGTGTTTTTATGGAAAAGACTGTAGTAATGTTTAACATTGGAAAAGAGTCGCTTGAAAATGGTATGAATATCCTCGGAGCCCACATTGATTCTCCGAGAATAGACATTAAACAAAATCCATTGTACGAAACCGATGAACTTGCCTACCTCGATACGCATTACTACGGTGGCATTAAGAAATATCAGTGGGTTACAATGCCGCTTGCCATCCACGGTGTAGTTGCGAAAACGGATGGAACATTAGTCAACATAGTAGTTGGTGAGGATGAAAGTGATCCGGTATTTGCAGTGACTGATTTGCTTATCCATCTGGCAGCAAAGCAAATGGAGAAGAAAGCAAGTCTTGTAATTGAAGGTGAGAAGCTTGATATATTGGTAGGCAGCAAGCCTATTAAGGCTAAAACCGATGAAAAGGACAAGGTTAAAGAAAGTATTCTATCTATATTAAAAGAAAAGTATGATATAAGTGAGGACGATTTTATATCTGCGGAGCTTGAAGTAGTACCGGCCGGAAAAGCAAGAGACTTAGGATTTGATAGAAGTATGATAATGTCTTATGGACAAGATGACAGAGTTTGTGCATTTACGTCTTTGTTTGCATTTATGGAAGAGAAGAAAGTAGATAAGACATCGTGCCTTATTTTAGTTGACAAGGAAGAGATAGGAAGTGTAGGCGCTACCGGTATGCATTCAAAGTATTTTGCTAATACTGTGGCTGAATTGGTCAATTTAATGTATGGCGAATCTGAACTTAAGGTGAGAAGAGTTTTAGCAAATTCAAAGATGCTGTCATCGGATGTTAGTGCAGCATATGATCCGATGTATCCTGAAGTTTTCGAAAAGAGAAGCTCGGCATTTTTTGGAAAAGGTCTTGTATTTAACAAGTTCACAGGAGCTAGAGGAAAAAACAGTTCCAATGATGCTAATCCGGAGTACCTAGCTAAGATTAGAAGTGCATTGGACAAACATAAGGTAGCGTTTCAGTTCGCAGAACTCGGCAAAGTAGATGCAGGTGGCGGTGGAACTATAGCTTATATAATGGCTAATTACGGAATGGAAGTAGTAGATAGTGGAGTAGCCGTTCTGTGTATGCATGCACCATACGAAATAACATCAAAAGCAGATGTATATGAAGCGTATAGAGGTTATCGTGCATTTTTACAAGAAATGTAGTAAAAAAGGGGAAATTTTCGTCAAATGAGAATGGCCCCTTTTCCTTGACTTAAAGGGGTAAAACAAGTACAATATTATGTGCGAATTTAATATAATAAAAGTATTAGGAGGTCATACTAAAATGGCAAAATGGGTTTATATGTTTACAGAAGGTGAAGCTTCCATGAAGAATCTTCTCGGCGGAAAAGGTGCTAACCTTGCAGAGATGACTAACTTGGGACTACCTGTACCTCAGGGATTCACTATTACAACAGAAGCTTGTACACAGTACTACGAGGACAGCAGAAGTATTAATGATGAAATCATGTCACAGATTATGGGTTCAATCGTTAAAATGGAAGAAGTAACAGGAAAGAAATTCGGAGACGATGAGAATCCACTTCTCGTTTCTGTTCGTTCAGGAGCAAGAGCTTCTATGCCCGGAATGATGGACACAATACTTAACCTTGGACTAAACGAAGACGTTGTTAAGGTTATGGCTTCTAAATCAGGCAATCCCCGTTGGGCTTGGGATTGTTATAGAAGATTTATTCAAATGTACTCAGACGTTGTTATGGAAGTTGGTAAGAAGTACTTTGAAGAGCTAATTGACAAAATGAAAGAAGAAAAAGGTGTTACGGAAGACGTTGACCTTACAGCAGATGATTTACAAGTATTAGCAGAGCAATTCAAAGCAGAATACAAGAAGATGCTGGGACAAGACTTCCCGGTTGACCCTAAAGAACAACTAATCGGTGCTATCGAAGCGGTATTTAGATCATGGGATAATCCTAGAGCTAATGTATATCGTCGTGACAATGATATCCCTTATTCATGGGGAACAGCTGTTAACGTACAGATGATGGCATTTGGTAATATGGGAGATACATCAGGAACAGGAGTTGCATTTACACGTGATCCTGCTACAGGTGAAAACAAACTCATGGGAGAGTTCCTTATGAACGCGCAGGGTGAAGACGTTGTTGCCGGTGTACGTACACCACAAGAAATCTCTCACTTAAATGATATTATGCCTGCAGTATACGAAGAATTTGTAGGAATTACAAAGACTCTTGAAGATCACTACAGGGACATGCAGGATATGGAGTTTACAATTGAAGATAAAAAACTCTACATGCTTCAAACACGTAATGGTAAGAGAACAGCTAAGGCTGCACTCAAAATTGCTTGCGATTTAGTTGAAGAAGGCATGATTTCTAAAGAAAAAGCAGTAGCTATGATAGATCCTAGAAACTTAGATACATTACTTCACCCACAATTTGATGCTGATGCAATCAAAAATGCTAAGTTAATGGGTAAAGGACTTGCAGCATCTCCGGGAGCTGCTACAGGTAAGGCAGTATTCTCAGCAGAGGATGCTAAGGCTTGGGCAGACAAAGGCGAGAAAGTTATTTTGGTTCGTCTTGAGACATCACCTGAAGATATCGAAGGTATGAAAGCTGCACAGGGTATCCTTACAGTACGTGGCGGTATGACATCTCACGCAGCAGTTGTTGCTCGTGGTATGGGTACATGCTGTGTATCAGGTCTTTCAGAAATCGTTATGAACGAAGCTGATAAGAAGTTCTCACTTGGCGGACAAGATTTCGTTGAAGGAGATTATATATCACTTGATGGTTCTACAGGAGCTGTTTATGCAGGAACTATTGCAACTGTACCTGCTGAAATATCAGGAGAGTTCGGAATTATCATGGGATGGGCTGATGAGTTCAGAACAATGAAAGTTAGAACAAATGCTGATACTCCGGAAGATGCTAGAAGAGCTCGCGAACTTGGAGCTGAAGGTATCGGACTTTGCCGTACAGAGCATATGTTCTTTGAAGGTGACAGAATAGATGCATTCCGTGAAATGATTTGTTCTGATACTGTAGAAGAAAGAGAAGCAGCACTTGATAAAATCCTACCTGTACAACAGGGAGATTTTGAAAAATTATATGAAGCTCTTGAAGGAAACCCGGTTACAATTCGTTTCTTAGATCCACCGCTTCATGAGTTCGTTCCTACAGAAGAAGCAGACATCGAGAAACTTGCTAAATCTCAAGGAAAGAGCGTTGAACAAATCAAAACTATCATTGCAGGACTCCACGAGTTCAACCCAATGATGGGACATAGAGGATGCCGTCTTGCAGTTACATATCCTGAAATTGCTAAGATGCAGACAAAAGCAGTTATTCGTGCGGCTCTTACAGTTCAAAAAGCTCATGCTGACTGGAATGTAAAACCGGAAATCATGATTCCGCTTACAGGAGAAACAAAAGAGCTTAAATTTGTTAAAGACATAGTGGTAGAAGTTGCTGAAGCTGAGATAAAAGAAGCAGGTGTAGCTCTTAACTACGAAGTCGGTACAATGATTGAAATCCCAAGAGCTTGCCTTACAGCTGATGAGATGGCTAAAGAAGCTGATTTCTTCTGCTTTGGTACAAATGACTTGACACAGATGACTTATGGATTCTCACGTGATGATGCAGGTAAGTTCTTAGATGCTTACTATGATAGAAAAATCTTCGAGTATGACCCATTTGCTAAGTTAGATCAAGTTGGTGTTGGTAAGCTTATGAAGATGGCAATCGAACTAGGAAAGCCTGCAAACAGCAAGCTACACTTTGGTATCTGCGGAGAACACGGTGGAGATCCTTCATCAGTAGAATTCTGCCATGCTATCGGACTTGACTATGTATCAGCTTCACCATTTAGAGTACCTGTAGCTCGCCTTGCAGCAGCACAGGCAGCTATAGCACAGAAGAATGCGTAAACCTAGATACTTAGCGAAAGCTTAGTTTGAGTTTAATTTGAACTTGAATATATAATTTAAAGGAAGCCCTTTGATTTGGGCTTCCTTTTTGGTAGATAATAAAAAGTTTTAACATTATTAAGCAAGAATTCTCAGACTTCTAAAGTGGTGAGATGAATTGCAGATATCGCCATATCTGTTGCGAAAGGCACTTAGTACTGGAATATAAATTCACGATGCATTAGTTCGCATTAGTTCAAAAAAATATATAATTCACAAAAAAAGAACACTTGTTCCCGCGGTGAAAATATGATATAATATAATCAGTCGATAGAGGAGAGGGGGCTGATTATAATTATGAAAATGGATAAAAATGCACATTCAGTTTTTTTATTACACTATCACCTAGTTATGGTAGTGAAGTATCGTCGGAAGGTGATTGATAAGGATATATCTGATAGAGCAAAAGAAATATTTCTATACATAGCTCCCAGATATG
>JBKEBP010000105.1:0-25331 GCA_047973235.1 Suipraeoptans sp.
GGTGGACAGCCTGACCGGGGCGAATAATATCCTGCTTTCCTATGTGAATGTGAGGATAGCGGAACTGGACAGCCGCAAGCAAGCCCTTGTCAAAGAGATTGCCGACTTAACGGTGGACACCATATCCCCGGAACAGGTACAGCAGATTTCCGGCTACTTGGACACATGGGAAACCGTCAGCTTTGACGATAAGCGGCGGGTGCTGGATTTGCTGGTTACGACTGTGGAGGCCACCAGCGAAAAGATGAACATCACTTGGAAAATCTGACGGGCTTTGCTCCCGTCAAACCGTTACCCTGTGTTGTCTCTTGTATACTGTACTTTCCTGTTATAGAAATATCTTGATATGTATTTGTTATTGTAGCTTTATTCGTTACAGAATTATACTCGGCATCAAGTAATAAATTAGACTCTCCATCTAAAGTAATAGTGTGATTTGCATCTGTACCTGTCTCTGTTGAATCTCCGCTTATACCATTACCTTTAACTGCTGCTTTTGTTTTATATCCTGCAACTCCGGTTTGTTCAACTTTATATGTAGATCCAACCGGCACATTTAGAAACTTAATAGTATCACCGTGAATATTATCTATTGTTAAAGTGGCTTGACCATTATCCACCTCTAACTTATCTGAATGTTCTACTCCATTGACCTCATACGTAATCTTATAATCCTTCAAATCTTTAAATGACTCCGGCATATTAAATGTGATTTTAGTCTTAAACTCTTGTTTTAGGCTTGCATAGTCACCCGCTGCTTTGGTTTCTACCACAAGGTTAGTTGTAGAAAAGAATCCATTTACAAACCTTACTCCGTTATTAGCACCCGGCGCACCATCAACTTTTTGATTAAATGTTTCTCCTGCATCATTTGCATCTTTGTTTACAGTATAACCAGCTATTACAAGACCATTCATCTCTGTATTATTCTTAACATATATCTTTACTCTGTATACAGACTTTGAGTAGTTAATGTCATTAATTGAGCTAGATGAATTATTCTTTTCTACTAGTGAATATACAAATACTCCTGCGTGTGGAAAATCTTTACCTTCAAGAACACTTGAAGTACCATTTTTAATAAGTACATTTTCCTCAGACTCTATTTCAACAATATTACTATCTGATCCTTTTTCATCGCCTTCAAATTCTATTGTTGCTGTTTTTATTCCCGGCATTCCTTCTGTTGAATTTGTTTCAACAGTTCCATTCATATTGGCATCTTCACGTCCTAGTGCTGTGAACACAAATTCGAATGTTTCTTCTGGTCCTAACGTACCTTTCGGTACTGAAACTTCTTTTGTAATTCTTAGATCAAAGGTCTCATTAAGGTCTTTCTTTGCATCTTCTGCTTGTACATTGACTGCACCTCCTGCTAGCAAACACACTGACATCGCCGCCGCACCAATGAAACTTAGCCATTTTTTTAGTTTCTTGTTCTTCATAATTTTCCCCTATTTTCTCTTTCTTTTGATTTGTTTTTTAGTTTCTTTATTTATAAAAGTCAAACGACTTCTATATACCGGATACATCACAAGTGATAGTAATCCCAATAGTAATAGGATTGTAATGTGATTAATATTTGTATTAATTCCCGTGACTGTAATCTCCTGCTTTTCATTTAAAACCACTATCCTATCATAGTTTTCAATTGAAACAAGGTTTTGCAAGTCTTGTTCTACCCGTTCATCTTCTTCCCCAATAACATTACTCTTTGATACCATAAATACTGTATCTTTATAAGACGGATACTCTTCTTCTTGTACACTTAGGTATGAGCCTTCATATATATCTTGCACTTCTTTACCTTTATGCCTCAGTTCTATACTTGATTTAAGATTATGTGCAGTTATAACCTCATCGGAATATGGCACACCTTCTGCATCACTATAGGTCAGATTAATGGTAAACTTATCAAATAAATTCGCAAAATCTCCTACAACTTCTTTCTCTACAGACACTTCCTTTTTCCACAATGCATATGCCGTAATCAATGGGTAATCTCCGAGAAAATGCGATGCTGAAATCGTTTTACTGTCTTTATATTCTTCAAGCCCTGTTATAATATATTTGTCATCACTAGCCCATATTCCAAATTTTCTATTTACTTTTTCAAACTTAAAATAGTCGTTTGAAGAATTATCATATATTGGAAGTGAGACTTCGCCGGAAATTCCTTTATCCAAATCATCTGTGAACGGCACGTACTCATGATACACATCTATCTGTGACTTGTTAGTCTTGTTATCAAATCCACCGTTTCCCATATAGCGAATGTATCCACTAAGATAATTAATATCGAAATTATTTAATGGAAACTCTCTTCCAAAAACTATATCCGAATCCGGAGAAATATTTTGGGCTTTTGTACATGGATATGTTTCGTCTTTCAGCGTATTAGCAGGTACTTTATAAAATAGTGCACTGTTACCATTAAAATATGTTTCTACTGTAGTAAATACCTTGTTATAGTCAGTTGTGAATACTCCACCGCCGTGAAATGAAGCTGTATTATTAGTTATCTCCACTTCGTTTAAGTCTATTTCTGATCCTTGATATGCAAAAATTCCACCGCCGGAACCAAATGCCTTATCAACACTTCCATTTGCCTTGCCTTCATCATTGTTAGGGAATTCTGCTTTGCATCCATCAACTATAGCTTTATCAAGTGTTACTTTCCCGGAGCCCTGTGAAAATATCCCGCCTCCTATAGCACCCCACCAGCCTGCAGTGGTAGCCGTACAGTCAACAATGGAAGGCCACAATGTTTTATCCGTTCCTGTTCCTTTGATAGTTACTTTTCCTCCAACAGCAGTTATTCCTCCTCCTGTTTGAGCTGTACAATTTGAAATTGTACCTTTCTTCATTATAAGTTCACCACTGAGTACAAATATTCCTCCACCATTTCCTGCTACGTTATTTTCGATAAGACCATTATTAATCGTTAGTTTTGCATTCTGTCCGTCAACATATATTGCACCGGCATTAGAACTTGCAGTACACTCTGAAATTGTACCTCCGTTCATAACCATTTCACCTTTCAATACTATAGCACCTGCGTTCCCTCCGATTGAGTGACTCTTACTAATTATTGTATTGTCTGTAGAATCTGCAGCAAATTCTATATAGCTATCTTCACCCGCATATATTGCTCCACCATGAGATCCTGCACTGCATTCTGTAATAATGGTATTGTCTTTTATTACTATTGAAGATTTATCTGCAGTTATTGCTCCACCATCGCTTGTTACTGTATTACCACTCATTTTTACTTCTGATAAAATAACTTCAGATAAACTTGCATATATCCCGGCTCCGTATTGACTTTCACATTTCTTGATGTCCGTATTTGTTATATTTAGTTTTACCGCCTTAGCAAAAACACCACCGGCATCTACTTCAGATTTGCAATTTTCTATAGTACTGTTTGTTATTGTTGAAGTACCTGTGAAATTATCGGACTTTTCTATGTAAATAGCTCCACCATTTTGTAAAGCATAACAATTATTTATTGTCGTATTGTCTATACTCAACCTGTTATTAGTATATATAGCTCCGCCTATTCCTGTGGTAGAAGTACAATTTTCTATTAGTCCCACTTGTATATCAACCGGGCCATATGAAAATATCGCTCCACCGTTTCCGGTAAGACTTTTACAATCTATTATCGTGGGTAATCCTGACACACTATCAGTTACAGAAAGCTGACTACCCCAGTCAATGAATACCGCTCCACCATTGATAGATGAAACACTGTTTGCTATTGTACTGTCTCCGGTTATAACTACTTTACCATTAGGTGAGTATACAGCTCCACCTTGTAATGATTTACAGTCTTCTATGGTGCCACCCTTCATGGTAAATGACAGCTTAGAATAAATTGCTCCACCAACATTTATTGCAGTACATTTCTCTATTAAACCACCCTCAAGAGTAACTTGACCTTCTGAGTAAATAGCTCCGCCACCGGCACTAACATCTACTGACTCACATTCCGATATCGTACCACCTGTAATAGTCACATTGCCATTAGAATATATAGCCCCACCCATATCGGATGTACATTTTTCTATTATTCCGGATGTAATTGTCAGCTCATTTGTAGAATACACAGCACCTCCACCACTCCACCATTCGGAGTCGGTTGTATGACAGTCTGTGATTTTACCGCCATTAATAGTAACTTTTCCATTGGAGTTTATCGCACCTCCAAAAAACGCTGAGCAATCTGATATGGTACCGCCCGTTATTATTACCTCATCTATAGAATGTATAGCACCTCCGCCTACCCAATCAGCAGGTGCCTTACAACCGTCTATAGTTCCATTCTTAAGCTCAACTTTTCCTTCCGATGAAATGGCACCTCCGTTCCCGGAATATGTTGTACAATTTGAAATAGCCTTAACATTAGTTGATGAGCTATCTATTATTATTGTGCTGTTAGCACCGCCAAATATAGCCCCTCCTCCACTTTGTGCTGTACAATTATCTATTGTTGATGTCCCTGTGAGTTGTACTGTTCCACCATCAACTCTAATCGCTCCACCAAGGGACGATGAACAATTTTTAATTACTCCACCTTTAAGCGTAACTTGAACGGCTGAATATATCGCTCCGCCGCCACTCCACTCAGCCACAGTGCTGCAACCTTCAATTGTTCCACTGTTCATAAACACTTGCCCCGCTGAGTATATTGCTCCGCCACTTTTTTCCGTCGTTTTACAATTTAGTATTTTAGGATTATCCGTGTCTAACTCTCCTATGACCACAGTACTATTTGCTCCCGCATGGATAGCTCCACCCTCATTAGTAGATTCACAGTTTCTAATTGTTCCTGTTCCTAGAAGATTTAAGGTTCCCGCCTCTACTTTAACTGCTCCACCATATGCTGAAACACAATCTTCTATTATTCCGCCAAACAATGTTAGTGTTCCGCCATTCTTTACCTCTATACCTCCACCTTTTATTTCATTGTTCAGGTTACGTCCGCTAACAAAAATATTTTCTTGAATTTCTAACGTTCCATTAACCTCAATATGTCTCTTTTCTGTCCCCGTATCTATATTAAAGTAGACATTCAATCCTTCAAAGGCGCCGATATTTATCAATATTTTGGTATATCCTGCCGGTATGATTGCTGTTTTGGTAAATTCATAATTCATATAATTGTGTAAAACAATCATATAGTCTTGCTCATCCTCCAAAAATTTATGTAAATCTTCCATACTATTTGGATCTTTGATTTCAAACCTAGGTGACACTTCTTCTGATAATATTGAGACTTCATCAGCCTCTATTATTTCGTCCTCTGTTATTTCGTCCTCTATTATTTCATCCTCTATTATTTCGTCCTCTATATTGGGATTGTTCGAATCAGAATTTGAGTCCGTCTCTTCATCTATCATCTCTGTAACAATGAACTCCTCTTCCTCATATGCTTGTGTTTCTACAAATGATTCCCCAATTATTTGTAAAGTTAGCGCAAGAAAAAGGCTTGCTACCAGTAGACGTTTTAGTTTTCCCCTATTATTTTTCATAAAATCTATATCATATACCTCCCTGCCTCTTATTTACAATTCAATTAAAATGTGTCTTCTCATGTGGATTTTGTCTTGGCCTAAGATGTCATTCGAGTCTTGCTTAGATGTTTTGATTATATATTTGCTTTAGTTTGAATTTTCCGAAATATTTAATTACGTTTTACATACTAACAATTTTTTGTTGTTAAATCAACCCTAAATAAAGCTTTAAAACCGTTAAAATTGTTTATTTTATACGGTATATTTATTACATTTTTCGAGAAATCAAAAAAAATACAGTTTACAGCATTATTTAGCGTCTGCAAACCGTATTTTCTATGTTATTAGTTCTATTTGCTACTTATTAAGGTATTTACTTCTACCATCTTCATAGAGATTATTACCTTCACTATCAATAATAACAACTAAAGGCATATCTTCTACATAAAGCTTCCTAAGTGCTTCTGCACCTAAGTCTTCATATGCTACCAGCTCAGCACTTTTTATTGATTTCGCAAGAAGTGCCCCTGCACCTCCTATAGCTCCAAAATAAACTCCGCTATATTCCTTCATAGCATCTACTACTTCTGGTAGGCGTGCTCCTTTTCCTATCATTCCTCTAGCACCAACACTCATCATAGTAGGAGCATATGCATCCATTCGGCCACTCGTTGTTGGTCCTGCGGAGCCTATTACCTGTCCCGGCTTAGCCGGAGTAGGTCCTACATAATAGATAGTTGCATCCATCGGATCAAACGGCAGCTCTTCGCCTTTAGCAAGGGCTTCGCACATTCTCTTATGTCCTGCGTCACGTGAAGTATATATATATCCGGATAGTAAAACTTCGTCTCCTGCATGTAAGGATTTTGCAAGCTCTTTCGTAAGTGGTAAATTAATCTTCTTTGCCATTATATTACCTCCGATTTATGTCTTGTCACATGACAGTTTATATTAACTGCACATGGCATACCTGCTATATGAGTAGGCAATGTCTCTATGTTTAATCCTATTGCTGTTGTCTTACCACCAAATCCCTGAGGTCCGATGCCAAGCTTATTTATTTTATCCAGCATTTCCACTTCAAGGTCTGCATAATATTTGTCAGGATTTGAAGTGTCAAGGGGTCTCATTAGTGCTTTTTTCGCGAGAAGAGCACATTTATCAAATGTTCCGCCAATTCCTACTCCAACTACCATAGGTGGACATGGATTCGGTCCGGCTGTTTCAACTACTTCTAATATAAAATCCTTAATACCCTCTAATCCGGCTGACGGTTTAAACATGCGTATCATGCTCATGTTTTCACTCCCAAAACCTTTTGGTCCGACAGTAATCTTTAACTCCGTACCCGGTACAATCTCCGTATATATCATTGCAGGTGTATTATCTCCGGTATTTCCACGCCTAATTGGATCCTTGACTACTGATTTACGAAGGTATCCCTTGTCGTATCCACGCCTTACACCTTCATTTATCGCATCGCTTAAATCTCCGCCAGCAATGTGGACATCTTGTCCTATTTCCAGAAATACACATGCCATACCTGTATCCTGACATATTGGAACATTTTGGGCATCAGCTATCTCATAGTTCTCTACTATCTGGCTCAAAACTCCTTTTGCAATATCCCAATCCTCACAGGCTTCCCATTTCTTAATAGCATCTTTAACATCAACCGGAAGATGCTCATTTGCATCTATACACAGTCTTTCAACTACGTCTATTATCTGACTTACATCAATCTCACGCATATCATCATCTCCTTATCTCTCATGTCTGGCATATTTTGGAAGCAGAAGTGGTGATACTTCTTCTGATTTAACACCTGCTGATTCCAATTCTTTAGCATATTGTACTACATGTTCAAGATTTAGTGTGGAAATCTTTACATCTTTAGATTTTTTCGCTGCGGCCTTACCTGCATTTCGCCCAAATACGATAATATCCAAAAGAGAATTTCCCATCAGCCTATTTCTGCCATGTATACCACCAACTGCCTCGCCTGCAACAAGTAGGTTGTCCATAACACCGGTGAAGCCTTCTCCACCTATTTCCAATCCCCCATTTTGATAATGAAGCGTAGGATAAATGAGTATAGGTTCTTTTCTCATATCTATGTCATAGTTTAAATACATTCTAAGCATAGCCGGAATTCTTTTCTCAATTGTTCCCTCTCCGCCTATTAACTCAATCATAGGAGTGTCAAGCCAAACGCCACTTCCAAGTGGTGTAGTAACGCCCTTTCCTCTGTCAGAGCATTCTCTAATAACTGAGGCTGCTGCCACATCACGAGTTTCGAGTGGATGCATAAATGCTTCGCCTTCTGCATTAATGAGCATCGCTCCAAGAGACCTAACCTTTTCAGTAACTAGTGCTCCAAATATTTGTGATGGATAAGCCACACCTGTTGGATGATACTGTATAGTATCCTGATATAGTAACGGTGCTCCCGCTCTATATCCTATTATAAGTCCGTCGGCTGTTGCTCCGTAATGATTGGATGTCGGGAAATGTTGATAATGAAGCCTTCCTGCACCACCCGTAGCAATAATTACTGTTTTAGCTCTCGCTACCATGTAGTCACCGGTCTCCATATTTAATAAAACGGCTCCTGCAACTTGACCTTTATCATCCTTTATAAGCTCTACGGCTGATGTGAATTCTACGACAGGAATACCTCTGTTTAATACTTCATCACGAAGAGTACGCATAATCTCTGCACCCGAATAATCTTTACAGGCATGCATTCTCTTTCTTGAGGTTCCACCACCATGAGTTGTAACCATACGTCCATCTTGGTCTTTATCAAACATAACACCTAATTCATTAAGCCATTCTATTGCATCGGGAGCCTCCATAACAAGTCTTTTTAAAAGCTCTGGTTTTGCCGCAAAGTGTCCACCACCAAATGCGTCCAGATAATGTTGTACGGGTGAATCATTTTCCTTATCTGCTGCTTGAATACCACCTTCAGCCATCATTGTATTGGCATCACCGATTCGCAGCTTTGTAACCACTACTACATCCGCACCTGCTTCGTTAGCTTCTATAGCTGCAGATGCACCTGCGCCACCACCACCTATGATGAGGACATCCGTGTCATAATCTATTTTACTAAGATCAATATGTTCTCCTAATATACGGCTATTAGAATGTATCAAATTACCCAACTCAACCGGTATCTTTTGTCCTTTATTTGGTCCAACTTTTATATCGAGAAATCCCTCTTCCCTATAATCCGGATGATAAGCTTTTAGAAGGGCTTCTTTTTCATCTGCAGTCATACGTCTAGGCTCCATGCCCATACGTTCTTTTCTAGTTGCTTCAACTTTTTTAATTGATTCTTTCATTTCAGCTGTAAACATATTTTCCCTCCTTCCTATTTTTCGATTTCTCTTGTATTATATAATTCCTTCATCTCTGTAATTGGCTTTTCCATAATCTGTTCTATTAGGTCGTCATATGCACCGGCTCTTACTTCTTCTACCCTCTTTAATAAATGCTCTGTTTCCGGTGCTATGTATTTGCCGGTAAGCCTTCTGGCAAGTACACCGACCATCGGATGAGATATTCCGGCAGGGCATCTGGCTACACAACATCCACAGCCTACACAGTCAAATGACTCTTCGGCACACGCTTCATAATCTCCACGTTGTGCATATGCTATATATTGCATTACGTTTAAGTCCTGCGTACATGCCTTGGTACACGCATTACAACCTATACAGCTATATATTTCAGGATATAACTCCATCATTATCTGCTCAGTCGGCTTTATTTCATTAATATCATACGTTTTCTTGTCTGTTGGAAAAAACGGAATACTTGCCACATACATTCCTTCTTCAACCTGAGTTTGACAGGCAAGGCAGCTTTTTAATTCATTGCGTCCTTTAACTCTGTAAATAGTTGCACACGCTCCACAAAATCCATGTCTGCATCCACAACCGCGAGTCAGAGTATAGCCCACGTATTCCATGGCTGTCATAATAGTTAAATCTTCGGGAACACTATATCGCTTCCCATAAAAGTAAACATCTATCATCTTTGGCATTTTTCTAATGTCCTCTCTCTAATATTCATCCGGTAATTCATCGACTTCATCACATCTGAAAACCGGCCCGTCTTTACACACATACTTAGAACCTATATTACAACGACCACATTTTCCAACTCCACATTTCATACGCAGCTCAAGAGTTGTATATACCTGATCCTTTTTAAATCCCAACTCTTCAAGTGCTCCTAGTACAAACTTAATCATAATCGGTGGGCCACATACTAGTGCAGTTTTATCTGTAGAAAATCCCAGTTCTTTTAAATATGTCGGGACAAACCCTACATTGCCATCCCATCCGGCTTCTTCTCTATCAATAGTAAGATGAACATTGACACCCTTTGTCTTCATCCATACTTCCTGAATTTCCTTTAATTGAACTAAATCAGCCGCAGACCTTGAACCATAAAGTATATCTACAGTTCCATAATTATCTCTGTTATCCAAGACATAATTTATAACCGAACGCAGTGGTGCAAGACCGATACCACCTGCTATAAATAACAGATTCTCACCTTTTAGGCTTGTCTCAACCGGAAAGTTGTTGCCATAAGGTCCTCTAACCATTATTTCGTCACCAACATTCATGCTATGAAGATAATCCGTCAATACTCCACATTGTTTAATGCTGAATTCCTGATATTCTTTATTAGTAGGCGATGATGTTATAGAAAACATTCCTTCACTTACACCCGGTACACATACCATCGCGCATTGCCCCGGCATATGGTCGAATAACTTGCCACCTTCTAGTGCGTTTACTCTAAATGTTTTGACATCCGGTGTCTCCTGCCTTATATCGGTTATAATCCCAACCTGTGGAATCAAGGTATCAAGAGCATAGTCCTTTTTACATGTACATTCACTCATATTATGCCTCTCCTCCTTTTTCAAACGCTTTTATAACCTTTACTATGTTAAGCGAAGATGGACACTTAGAGACACATCTGCCACATCCCACACAAGAATACATCCCGTCATTATTATCAGGGAAGTATACAAGCTTGTGCATAAATCTCTGACGAAATCTTTGCATCTGAGTGGTTCTGTTATTCCCATGAGCCATCATCGTAAAATCAGAATACATGCAAGAATCCCAACATCTGTATCTGCTAACACTCTCACCTGCATTGTAGTCTTTAATGTCATAGCACTGACATGTCGGACAGACAAATGTACACGTTCCACATGCAAGACATGACTTATAAAGACCTTCCCAGATATCCGAGTTGAATTTCTCATCGAGTGAGTCACCGCCCCACCCCTCTAATGATAAATCTGCAAACGGTAGTTTCTCTATTATAGCCTTAGTCTGCTCTCTGCTGCCTTCTACTTTAGAATCATCGGAATCTGTAAGTAGAGATTTGAGCCGCTGCGTTAACTTTTCGCCCTTTTCACCGGATGCTTCCCAGTATAAATATTCATCTACAATCCAGGTATTAACATCTGCCAAAGCCTTAGTTGCATCTATTCCAAATGCCGAGCAAAAGCATGTTTCCTCCGGTCTACTGCATCCGAGTGATACGATTATACCTGCTTCACGTCTTGCAGCGTAATACGAATCTATCGGTTCCGATAAAAACACTTTATCGAGAACTTCTATTCCTTTAACATCACATGGTCTTACGCCAAAAAGTACAAACTCTTTATCTCTTAAACTCTCAGGCTCTACCTTCATCTTCTTGTCCTCGTATCGAACCGTATATAGATTCTCTCCTTGAGGGAAGAATGCATCCTTTGGTGATTTGGCTGTATTAAGAACCTTTAAATCAACGTCCGAACCTTTTGTAAATAAATCAAAATTAACCTGTCCCGCCTTCTTTATTGGAAGAATTAAATCCATCTCTTCATTTATCAGTTGGAATAATTCATCTAACTTTTCAGTATTTATCTTATACATTGATTATCCCCTTTCTGATACTACAGATGGTTCAGCATCATCAAATGTGAAGCTCGTAAGCGGTCCTTTAGAATCAGCGTCTTCTCCGGCTTTATATTCTCCGTATAACTCATCTATATCTTTCATAAATTTTCTATTGAATAAATGAAGCGGTATTCCTTGTGGACATACCCTTGAACATTCACCGCAGTCTGTACAACGACCTGCCACATGAAATGCTCTGATAATGTGGAACATCTTCTCTTCAAATGAGTCCATATTTACTTTCTGAGCGCTGTCAAACTTATTTGAATCAAATACACACTTCTTACAACTGCATGCCGGACATACATTACGACAGGCATTACATCTTATACATTTACTTAGCTCATTTTGGAAGTATGCAAATTTCTCCTCGGGACTTAACTTCTCTATTTCGCTAACGCCCTCATATCTGTCTACTTCTTTCGTTTCTTCTGACTCTCCACTAAGTTCGTCATATATGCGGTGTTCTTTTCCTTTACAGGAATAACATCTATTGAGCAACACTTCTTTGTAAGGTATCTCACAGTCACCATAAAGAGTACTAATTTTTAATGACTCACCATCTTCTATTATGGACTGTATTCCTGCTACACCTTTTGACTTTATTGCTTCAACATCTAGCTTTCCCTTACACCCAACTCCAATAATAAATGCCTTGTCTCTATCAACTCTATGTTCTTTTAATAATTGGTTATAGCTATATGTATCACATGGCTTCAAAAATACCAACGTCTTACCTTCAAGCTTTGAAGCTTCTATTAAATACTTGCTTAAATTCGCTCCTGAAAACCCATTATATATGAACTCATCAAGCGACTTCTCAGTCTCAAAATATGCCGGTTCGACTGTATATGGTAAATCAGACTCTTTCCATCCGAGTACGCGAATCACTTCACCTGACTTCAACAATTCTTTAGCTCTATTTACTAATTCTTGCATCTCAAATCCCCCAATCTTACATTTTCTCCCAGGGAATGTATTTTTTCTACAAAATCATTCATTGTAGTTGAAAACTTAACACCTTCTGCCGCTGACACCCATTCAACTCTCGTTCTTCCCTGTTCAATACCGATGTAATCAAGCATTGAAAACAGTAATGTCATACGTCTTCTTGCATAGTAGTTACCTGTTGTGTAGTGACAATCTCCGGGATGGCATCCGCAGATGATAACCCCGTCAGCACCCTTTTCAAATGCTCGCAGTATAAACATAGGATTAACCCTGCAAGAACATGGAACACGGATTATTTTAACATCAGCCGGATAACCCAAGCGCGAACTACCCGCAAGGTCTGCCCCTGCATAACTGCACCAATTACAGCAGAATGCAACGATTTTCGGTTTAAATGTTGTTTCTATCGACATATCGCATCCACCTCCGCTAATATTTGTCTATTCGAGAATCCTTGAAGATCCATTGCGCCTGAAGGACAAGTAACCGTACAAGCACCACACCCCTGACATAGAGCATCATTAACAGTTGCAATTCTTCTAATTTCTCTGATACCGTGATCATTAATCTCCTTGTCTGTATATGTTATCGCACCATATGGGCAGACATTTTCACACATGGAGCATCCGTTACATAAAAGCTCGTCTGACTTCGCAGTACAAGGATTTGTTAGTAACTTCTCCTTTGCAAGAAGTCCTATTGCCTTAACTGCTGCCGCACCAGCTTGTGCTACAGTTTCCGGAATATCCTTTGGTCCCTGACATACTCCTGATAAAAATACCCCGGCTGTAGGTGACTCTACCGGACGAAGCTTAGGATGAGCTTCTGTCAAGAAATTATTTGTATCTATACTAGCTGTTAGCATAGTTGCAATTTTACGAACGCCTGCTTCCGGCTCAATAGCCGTAGCTAGAACAACCATATCTGCTTCTTTTAGAATCTGTTTGTTATCAAGCAAGTCAACGCCTTGAACTAATAGTTTACCATTGGGCTGTGGTAATACTTTACCAACCTGTCCCTTAACATAGTCAACCCCGTATTCTTCAACAGCTCTTCTATAAAACTCATCAAAGTTCTTTCCGGGGGTTCTTACATCTATATAGAATACTGTTACATTTATCTCCGGATACTTATCTCTTATAAGCATCGCGTGTTTCGCAGTATACATACAGCATACCTTAGAGCAATATTCCTTACCTCGACACGTTGCATCACGCGAACCAACGCATTGAATAAATACCATCTCTTTTGGAGCCTTACCATCGGATAATCTCTCAAGATGACCACTCGTAGGACCGGCAGCATTCATAACACGCTCTAATTCAAGTGATGTAATAACATCTTTGCTTTGGTTGTAAGCATATTCATCGAAATCATCAAGCTTAATAGTATCAAATCCTGTCGCTACAACTATCGCCCCGTACTTTTCAGTAACTATCTCATCTTCTTGATCATAGTTGACTGCCCCTGCCTGACATACTTTCTCACAGACACCACATTTACCTGTTTTAAATTTAATACACTGTGTTCTATCGATTACAGGTACATTTGGAATTGCTTGTGCAAATGGTGTATAGATAGCACTTCTATTTCCTAATTCTCTATTAAACTCGCTCGGATTTTTCTTAGATGGACATTTCTCTGAGCAAACTCCACATCCCGTACATTTACTCATATCTATACTTCTGGCTTTTTTCCTAATGTCAACTGTAAAGTCTCCTACAAACCCACTTACATTCTCGACCTCACTATAGGTATGAATATTTATATTCTCATGTGCAGATGCTTCTACCATTTTCGGTGTTAAAATACACGCTGAACAGTCAAGTGTAGGGAACGTCTTATCAAGTTGAGACATTCGACCACCGATACTGGGTGTTTTTTCAACTATATCTACTTTATAACCGGCATCAGCTATATCAAGTGCAGTCTGAATTCCTGCTATACCACCACCGATTACGAGTGCTCTCTTAGTAACTCTACTTTCACCCGGCTCAAGAGGTGCATTTAAGTTAACCTTTGCTATCGCCGCTCTGGCTAATATAACCGCTTTCTTAGTTCCCTCTTCTTTATCTTTGTGAATCCAAGAGCAGTGCTCTCTGATATTCGCAATTTCAACCATATATGGATTAATTCCGGCACGCTTTGCTGCATTTCTAAATGTAGTCTCATGCATACGCGGCGAGCACGAGCATACAACAATACCGGTTAGATTTTTCTCTTTAACAGCCTGTGCTATTAACGCTTGTCCCGCTTCAGAACACATATATGCATAATCTTCTGAATGAACCACTCCCGGTTCATGAAGTGCCATTTTCGCAACCCTTTCTACATCAACAGTTGCTGCTATGTTGCTTCCGCAGTGACAGACAAATACTCCTATTCTCTGCAAAGTACCTTACCTCCTGTATCTTCTAAATGCACTTACGATTAACTGCTGTGGTAAATCCGGATCCAGTCTTTCCGGAATATCTTCCGGCTTTAAATAATCACTTCCACGCTGTCTAACCACAAGCTGCCTTGCACCATCAATTAACTTTCCGGGCTTTACATCTCTTGGACACCTCTCTATACATGCAAAGCATGACAGGCATTGCCATAGTGATTTAGACTCCACCAGGCTCTCGACATCGTCATTTAGTACATATGATACAAATTGATGCGGCTTAATATCCATCTCATTAAATGATGGACAACTTGCCGAACACTTACCGCATTTCATACATTTATATGGGTTAACCCCTGTAATTTCTCTTATTTCATCTACTCTTGATTTACCATGGCTCATGAGGCAACTACCTCCTTAACACTCTCTTTACTTCCGATTGCGATATCTTTAACTCCCAGAGCTTCTGCTAAAAGTTCTGTTATATATCTAACCGGAACTTTATTATCTGACTTCGACAAATTCAAGTTATAGAGACATAGTGGACAGGCAGTTATAAGTTCCTGCGCGCCGAATCCCTTTGCACTCTCCATAATTTTATCTGTCATAGAACTAGCCTTTTCCTTTTCTTTTAAGGAAATATATCCACCACAGCATTCATTTCTGTATGGATAAATAACCGGCTCTGCGCCTATTGCTTTAATAAAGTCTTCTATAATCGTTGGGTTCTCCGGATTATCAAAGGCGAGAATATCACTTGGTCTAAGAAGAAGACATCCATAATATGCTCCTATCTTTTTTCCCTTTAGAGGATTGACAACTGCCTTTTTAATTGCATCAAACCCCACACGGTCACGTAAGACTTCAAGGAAATGAAGTACATTCGTTTCACCCATGTAAGGTTCATCTAAGTCCATATAATTATTTGCTCTAGTCTGTATATCTTTTACATTTTTCATGTCATCATTAACTCTCTTGATGACGTGATGACAGGCTGAACAAAGTGTAACGAGTTCTTGCCCTTTTTCTTTTGCATCATTAAGCGCTCTGACTGATGATAGCTTAGAAGCTATTTCATCAGTGCCGAGCGGGTAAACCCCGCCACAGCACTGCCAAGCTTCTATTTCCTCCAGTTCAAATCCAAGCACTTTAGCTGACTCTCTCGCATATTTGTCTAACTCTTTAGCCTTTGTTTTAAGAGTACACCCCGGATAATAACTGTATTTCATTGGTTTCACCTTTCTTCTCTTTATATGATGTATTACAGAATTTACAAATCAATCTGTGCAATAACAGCCTTAAGTGCATCTGCACTCGCATGCATCTTAGCCATTTCCTCATCAGTTAAAGGAAGTTCTAATCTGCCGCGAACACCTTTGGGGCCTACTAATGTAAGTGTACTTAAACAGACATCTTCAACTCCATATTCGCCGTGCATCATAGTTGACACTGTGGTAATCGAATCACATGAAGACAATAGCTTCGCACACAGTTTAACTACTGAAACAGAAACGGCATAGAATGTAGCCCCTTTATTAGCTATAATCTTTCCACCTGATTTTCTAACATAATCAACCATCGCTTCTTTATCAATATCTTCAACTTCCTGTCCGAACCCTCTTGCCATTTGCGCATACGCATCAATACCTGCACCACTAACATCTGCACATGACCAAGGAATAAACGAAGTGTCTCCATGCTCTCCAAACACGTACGCATGTATATTCTTCTGTGCAATCTTGAAGTGCTCAGAAATACCTGTACGAAGTCTCGCTGTATCAAGTATAGTTCCTGAACCGATAATCTGATTTTCGGGAATCCCAGATATCTTTGTAAATACATATGTCATAACATCAACAGGATTACTAACCATTACATACAGTGCCTCGGGCGCAGCTTTTACAATGTCCGGAGTAATGCTCTTTAATATATCAATGTTAGTCTGAGCAAGTTCTATTCTGGTTTGACCCGGCTTTCTGGCAATACCGGATGTAATAATAACAATGTCAGAACCTTTAGCATCCTCATAGTCCCCTGCTATAAAAGATATAGGATCTCTAAAGCTGGTTCCCTGTGCAATATCCATAACCTCGCCGGCAACCTTCTCCTTGTTAACATCAATCATGATGATTTCAGATGCAAGGTCTTCCTGTGATAGCGTATATGCTATAGTAGATCCAACACTTCCTGCTCCAATAATGGTAACTTTCCTGCTCATAATTAAATCTCCTTTTCTACACTTCTTGTTTAATTCTTTTGACAAATCACTTAATAATCGCAACATTTATTGTCTTTTTTTTAACGTATAATGGTTAAAAAAATATCGTTCTCGCTAATAATATGGTGTTTGAATGATATAAATCAATATCTTGTATTAAAGCAAAAACAATATAATGGTAATTAAAGATTTTCTCTTGTCATTAAGCATACCACGGTGTTAATAATTTAACAACAACTTTTTAACAATGTCGTATAAATCAACACTATGACTAAATAAACGAGCTAATATTAGAATGTTTTTGGTTAAATCTACCTCTATCGTCAACTTTACGCTTTGTGTCTATTACGTCTTTTCAAACATGCATTCTCCACACTTAAAGCTTAATCCGTACAAACATAACAATTCTCGCTTCAATATCTTTGAAACATGAATTTACATTAGATAAAATTGAAGAAAATATATAAAAAAAGTAGAGGATATGGAATTGACAATTACTAGAAAAGAGCTTCTATTTATTAATAGCATAACCGGGGGACCTCATCCTTTTGGAATTGTTTTAGCTAGGCCAAATGACAACGAAGTTGATGCTTATAAAATAGAAGCGATAAAATCTCTTAGAGAAAAAGGAATACTTACCGAATCGGGCTCTTTTACAAACTCAGGACAGGCTCTTTTATACTTGTGGGAAGAATACAGAAGTGCTCCAAAGCACATTATTTTTAACCGAATCCTCTTCTCCATTAACGGCAATCAAAACGCTGTAGGAATCGGATATACGGAAGATGGAAACTACGAAATCTTATCAACTGACAGCCCTACTATATTGTCGCTTTTCGTCAGTGTATTTCCTTTTCTATTAAAAGAAAGTAATAAAAACGAGTTTTACAATGCCCAAATAACATATGACGAATGGAGTCAGGAAATAACAGATGCAAAAGGCTCAGTATTCATTATTGGAAGATTTTTAAATAAAGCTTCAAACAATGAAAATACTTACTATTGTATCAACAACACACCTTATCAATATAATTTCGAGAGTTCTATTAAACGCGAGATTAGTTCGGGTATAATGTACAATAAAATAACGGATTATCTGGAAGTTCAAACTGTAAAGTCAGACGAAAAAGAGCCCACTCTCAAGTAATACAAACGAGGTTGGGCTTTTCTATTGATTATGTTGGCAAGATTAGGTATGCTGAACAGGAGATAATTGCGCTTTCGTAGAATTACAGCCTAATAATCTGCTTAAATCACATTGTAGATTATTTTTTTCTAATGCGACAGCTATATGTCAAATTAGAAATGCTATACTTCTAATATCAAAACAGGAGGTAGTCTATGCAGATTGAGCGACTTGTAAAAATGATTTTTTATATAATCAACCGCGAACATGTTACTGCAAAGGAATTGGCAGATTATTTTGGTGTATCGACAAGAACCATATATCGTGATATAAATACTCTTACCCTTGCGGGAATACCGATAATTTCAACAAAAGGGACAGGAGGGGGAATTTCTCTAATAGATGGTTACTCGCTTAACAAATCATTGTTTTCTAAAGAAGAACAGCAAAATATTTTTCAAGGTTTACAACTGTTGCAAGCCACAAATTTTCCTGATGCAGAAATGACATTAAGTAAAATAAGTGCTATTTTTGGCAAAGCATTAGTACATAAGTGGTTGGATATTGATTTCACATTCTGGGGAAGTGAAGAAAGGCAAAAAGTAGATATATCTGAACTGCAATATGCAATAATCAGTAAACATACAATAACATTTGATTACTTCAATTCCGATTTACAGAAATCAAATCGGACGATAGACCCACTACAATTAGTATTCAAGTCACGAACATGGTATATTATTGGATATTGTCATAATAAGCAAGAAATAAGAATATTCCGTATGTCAAGAATGAAGCACATTTGCATACGGTCAGAAACCTTTGAACGCACTTTACCGAATGACTATTCTTTGTCTACTGATTGTGGGGAGAATTGTAATTTACCTGTTTTTAAATTGAAGTTTGCTCCGGAAATTACCTATAAATTGTACGACGATTTTCAAGAAAGCCAAATTGAAGTATGTGCAGATGGTAGTTTTATAGTAACGTTCCAATATCAGTTGACCGACTGGACATTTAATTATTTGCTGTCCTTTGGAAAGTACGTTGAGATAATTGAGCCGGAAATAGCTCGGACTATGTTAAAAAACCGGGCTTTGGAAATAGCAAAAATATATGGTTAATTTTAGCTGTTAACAGAAACAACATCATATTTTGAAAGGAGATTATTCTATGGAAAAATGGTTATATGTTATGATTATTGAAAAAAGCAAATCATACAACAAACTGAACAAAGTGGCGGTTGAACGTCATGTAGCAAACATCAAACAGTTAGATGATAACGGCTATTTGGAACTTTGCGGCGTGTTCAAAGGGTATCCGGGCGTTGCCGGAATGTATATTCTAAAAGCAGAAAGCTACGAAGAAGCTGAAACGCTTTGCAAAACAGAACCTCTCGTATTAGAGGGATACGCAACATATAAACTCAAAGCGTTACAAGTAGCAGACAAAGATAATAACTATTTACTAAACTAAAAGGAGAACAGCACATGGAATTAAAAGAAGGCAGCGTATTGTATGTACGAATTGATTACAAAATTGGCAGTGAAATGGAAACCGAACAAGACGGTCAAGATACAATGGAATATTTGCAGGGGATAGCACAAGAACGCTATCTTTTAGCAGGAGTGTTTGGCAATATGGAAACAGAAGAAATAGGCGGTGCAATGATTATTTTTGAAGCAAAAGATTTAATAGAAGCTCAAAAGATTTGTGATGATGACCCGATTATAAAAAGAGGTTTTTATAGATATGAATTGAAGCAATGGAATTTGATGATCTTGCCTAAAGATATTGTAAAATAGAAAACTTAACAATGCTGCATTGAGAACATCTTTCGACATAGAAAGTGCCGGAAAGCCTGTAAATACAGGCTCTACCGGCATATAAGAACTTCTAAAGCGATAATCAAAAAGTATGGCTTGATTTATACAAAACAATTCCGCCTTTTTCAGAATATCCTGTATTCCACAATTCTTCAAAGGGTAGTTTGTGTTCATGCGCATAGGTTGCCACCTTAATATACATCTTATTATCCAAAATATCATATCCGGTGATTAGGAACCAGTGCCATGCAAAATCAGCAAACTTGCCCTGTCTGTGCTTTAGCATCAAATACGGTATTGGATAACCATCATCAATCTGATTAATAACTGCGGTCTTCGCCGAATCATATGACTCACTTCCCGGCAACTCTCTCATTGAAATATCGGTATTCGTCCCTTCTCTCTTATCGACATCATCGATATACTTTTTAAATCCATCTATATACCACTTCGCCTTCTTAACTCCCATAACTCGTGGACTTATATATGGCTTCATTATCTGTGAGAATTTCTTATAGTCTTCTTTATTCAAATTGTTTATATCATACGGATACAAATGTGTAAGTCCAAACTCCTTAGCAAAGTAAATACTGCTATCGCATGCTGTAGCTGCTGCACAACCACCTATATTCATAACAACATTAGTAAACCACTCCTGGCTTCCTCCATATGCTCCTTCTATGCTGAAATAATCAACTTCTCTTGTCATTTAATCACCTCTAAGAACTGCTATACTAGTGTTTCACATGACTAAACGACAAGTCAGGTATCTTATGTAATACCGGATACAACATTAACGAAAGAACTATTCCGGCAATCCCTTGAATCAGGTTTGGAACCACGCCGGCTAATGCTGCGCCCTGTGAATATAGTACGCTTTCTGCTAATAAATATCCCCCCACGACCATAACTGTATTGATTACTCCTGCTATAAATACAAGTGGGTATTGTAACTTCTCACTATTTACTGTATGTTTGAACACTAATCCAGCAAATAATGCTGATAAGCCTTTAATTACAAATGTAATAGGAACATATACAATATATCCACCAAACAAGTCCGCTAGAGCCGACCCTATTCCAGCTGCGAAGAATCCTCCTACCGGTCCAAGTAAAACGCCACTCAATATTACAAGCGCATCTCCGGGATGAACGTATCCACTAGTTCCCGGTGTCGGTATTTTGATAACTGATGTAGCAACGCATACTAACGCTGCGAACAGTGCTGTATATGTAAGTTTTCTATATTTAATATTCATATTCTCGCTCCTATCCCTACATAAATTCTAAAGTATTTGTATGATATGTAAATTATCTACTAAAATAGTATAAGACACGAACACCTGAATGTCCATGTCTCATACAAATTTGCACGTTTTTACTAACTTACGTTATCTATTGCCGTGTTTTTTGACATATTTGTCATGTTCTTTACCAACAATAAGACCGATTATTACCGCTCCCAATCCACCGGCTAAAGCTATTAACCATGCTGTCATGATAATTCCATCTCCTATCTATATCTTTCTTTTCGACAAGTATTATGGTGCTTTCCTCAAAAACAGCACTACCTTATTGGATAGTGTTATTCAATATTATACAATTTTCTCAAACACAGGAATAAGAGCAGGATATATTGTCTTAAACTCCTTATATCTTTCATTATACTTAGCAACAAGTTCCGGATCCGGTTCAACTGTATCTACAATGTGTACCAGCTTTTTAGCTGCATCTTCAACGCTTTCGTATTCACCACATCCAACTGCCGCAAGAATAGCACCACCAAAGCCCGGTCCTTCTTCACTTTCGATTATATCTATCTTAATTCCCAATACATTTGCAATTATCTCTTTCCATAGCGGGCTCTTTGCTCCTCCGCCGGATATCTTGCTGCGCTCTATTTTGATACCAAGCTTTTTAGCTACCTCAAAGGAATCTCTAAGACCAAATGCCACCCCTTCCAATACCGCTTGATACATATCACTTCTGTTCGTATCCATTGTCATACCGGTAAATGTTGCCCTAGCATTAGGATTATTGTGTGGTGACCTCTCTCCCATTAAGTATGGTAGGAAAAATACCTTGTTTTCTCCAAGTCCTTTTATATTATCTTGAGCTGTTTTAAAATCTTTATCTCCTATTATCTCTTCCATCCACCACTTATTGCAAGATGCCGCACTTAGCATACAGCCCATCAAATGATATTGTCCATCTGCATGAGCAAAAGAATGAAGTGCGTTATTCTCATCAACACCAAAGTTTTTACTTGATATAAATATCGTCCCTGATGTTCCCAGAGAAATGTTACACATTCCATCTCCAACAGTACCTGTTCCTACTGCTGCAGCTGCATTATCTCCTGCCCCTGCTATGACTTTTGTATTTACACTCATACTCAGTACAGACGCCACAGATGGCTTTAAAGTACCTATTACATCATAGCTTTCAAATAACTTAGGCAACTGCTTTTCGCTGATTCCACATATTTCTATCATTTCTTTTGACCAGCACTTATTCTTTACATCCATAAGAAGCATTCCCGATGCATCGGAATAATCACAGCTATGTACACCACTTAACTTATATGCCAAGTAATCCTTTGGAAGCATAATCTTTTTGATACGTGCAAAGTTCTCAGGTTCATTTTCCTTAACCCATAGAATCTTGGGTGCGGTAAATCCTGCAAATGCTATATTCGCTGTATATTCTGAGAGCTTATCTTTGCCTATAACCTGATTCAGATAATCAGTTTCCTTGCCGGTTCTTCCGTCATTCCAAAGGATTGCAGGTCTTATTACTTCATCATTTTCATCTAAAATAACGAGCCCATGCATCTGTCCTCCGAAGCTGATCCCACCAACTTGTGTGCCATCAATATCTTCTATTAATTCTTCTAGTCCTTCTATAGACTTATCATACCAGTCCGCCGGATTTTGCTCCGACCACCCCGGATGCGGAAACTCAATGGGATACTCTTTAGAAACTATGTTTTTAATTTCACCCTTTTCATTCATTAATAATAACTTTACTGCAGATGTACCCAAATCTACGCCTATGTAATACATACTCTTCCTCCATTCTTTAATTAATTATATAGTTCTTCGTTTTGAAAAAACTTTCGTTGTAAAAAATTCTGTGCGCCCAGCAAATCCAGTTCTTCAAGCGGTCTGGCATTATACTCGATTTTAGGAGCATCCAATACCGGAAAATACTTAAAACTTGATAATCTATTTATCAATAATTCTTTAAAATACTTATCACTATGCGCGTAATTACCTTGGAAAACTATTACATTCGGGTCAAATACCAGCGATATATTTCTTATAAGATAAGCAAATGTATCTGCCAAATATAGAACTATTTCTCTTGCATACTTATCACCCTTATCAGAAAACTCGAACACATTCGGTATACGCAGCTCTTCGATATTAATACTGCTAAGATTCGACTTTTTATACTTGCCTTTATCCGAAATTATCTTCTTTCTAATCTTTTCTATACTAAGCATTCTTTCAGAACACCCGTAGCTTCCACAACCACATAATTCATCGTCATTTGGATCAATTACCATATGTCCGACTTCTCCTATCAGAGAGTGATCACCACTTAATACATGACCTTTTTCAATCATACATGCCGAAAGCCCCCATGTAGAAAATATCACTAAAACTCTACTATTCTCCTCTTCACTCCTGACAAGTTCCGATCGTCCGGTCATCTTACCCGCATTTTCAATAAGCACTTCCACATTTTTTCCAAATATGTCTTTCATGTAATCGCGAATTGGAATATTGCTGCCCCATCCCGGAGAACGTGATGAAAATTTTAATATCCCGCTTGTGTAATCAATTATTCCTGCTGTAGATAATGATACACCATACAGGTCATCTATCCCATAGCCCTGTTCCTTTAATATCCCCAGTGCCTTTTCCTTAATAAGTTCAAATGACTCCTTTGGAGTACTCTTTATCGGTGCTTCTATTTTCAGCGATGCTATTTTACGCAAATCCATAGTACATAAATGTATATTAAGTAAATCCGGCCAGAGCGTAACCGTTAACAATAACTTGTTACATACGAATTTAAACAAATCGGGTTTTTTACCACCACTTAAAGTAGATTCGCCTTTTCCACACTCAAGAATCATCCCTCTATTAATAAAATATTGAATTGATTTCATTACAGTGGGTCTGCTTATTCCGGTTGCCATCGCTATATCTGCTGCCGTATATTCCTCACCATCTCGCATCGCACCAAGTATTATCATACGATTCCTGATTTTTAAATCAGACGGTAATGCCCCGGTATTCCTTTCCTCATTCATAAAAACACTTCCTTATATGACGTTATAAAACTTTCTTATATAACTTATATCACAGTTTGAAATATTTTACAATATTTCTTTATAAAGTTCTTGCAATTACGCATTTTTGTGATATAATTCTAGTTATAAAATAATGTTTTATAACTATATCATTACTTAATTAAAGAAAGGACGAAATAATTATGAGTGAATTTTTTAGCAACGTACCAACTATTAAATACGAAGGTCCAAAGAGTAAGAATGCAATGGCTTTCAAGTACTACGATCCGGAAAGAGTAATCATGGGTAAGACCATGCAGGAACAACTTCCATTTGCAATGGCTTGGTGGCACAACTTATGTGCAGCAGGAGCTGATATGTTCGGCGCCGGTACTACTGACAAATCATTCGGCGCAGAGCCAGGAACTATGGCACATGCCAAAGCAAAGGTTGATGCCGGATTCGAATTCATGCAAAAGCTTGGCCTCAAATATTTCTGCTTCCATGATGTTGATATTATACCTGAGGGTAATACTATTGCAGAAAGCAATGCACGACTTGATGAAATCGGTGATTATATCCTATCTAAGATGGAAGGCACTGATATTAAATGCCTCTGGGGAACCGCTAATATGTTCTCTAATCCAAGATTTATGAACGGTGCCGGAAGTACTAATTCTGCTGATGTATACTGCTATGCTGCTGCCCAGATTAAAAAGGCACTTGACTTAACAGTTAAACTAGGCGGCAAAGGATATGTATTCTGGGGTGGACGTGAAGGATATGAAACACTTCTTAATACAGATATTAAAATGGAGCAGGAAAACATAGCTAATCTAATGCACATGGCAGTTGACTATGGTAGAAGCATCGGATTTGAGGGAGATTTCCTAATCGAGCCAAAGCCGAAAGAGCCAATGAAACACCAATATGACTTCGACGCAGCTACAGCAATAGGTTTCCTTCGTCAATACGGACTTGATAAAGATTTCAAGATGAACATCGAGGCAAACCACGCTAC
>JBKEBP010000166.1:0-3414 GCA_047973235.1 Suipraeoptans sp.
CATAACATCAAATAATTTTCTATTTGGCTGGGTATGCAATTCATCAAACACAACGCCATGGATATTAAATCCATGTTTGGAATAAGCCTCCGCCGATAGTACTTGATAAAAACTATTGGTCAGTGTAAAAACAATTCGTTTTTGTGATACTAGGATTTTCACACGTTTACTCAGAGCAGGACACATGCGCACCATATCGGCCGCTACATCAAACGGTCAGCTGCACACCCATATACCTCGGCTCTTTCCTCTCCATCACCACAACAAAGCAATAATGCTACAGCGGCAGCAAGTTCACTTTTACCCTGTTTCTTAGGAATTTCAATATAGGCGGTATTGAACTGCCGATAACCATTGATTTTTATCGTTCCAAATAAATCTCTAATAATCTGTTCCTGCCAATCAATCAGTTCAAACTTCTTACCTGCCCATGTTCCCTTTGTATGACATAGACACTCAATAAAATTAACAGCATAATCGGCACGTTCCTTACTGTAGGTGGATTCTTTGGCTTTGAACTTGGTTGCCTTATATTTCTTAAGTTTTCGCAATCGCACCACCTCCAATGGCATAAAAAATGACCTGCCTTATGGCAAGCCGTTAAAATACTACTACGAGATACAGAAGCCTTCCAGCTTCCGCACTCAAATTTATAAAGTTACATCGTTTTATTCTATTTCATCAGAGCATTCTTTCATATCCATCATCAACTTAGCAAGGATCGTAGAATACCGATTTTGCTCACTTCCCTCAGAACTCATGACACCTTTCATAAAAAAGTCTAATGCTTCTTCTTTGGAATCCCAAATCTCAGTCTTGCCATAGCAGATGGTCTTGACTGTATTCAGCTTTCGGCATTTATCTTCTCCGTAAACAACATGGAGACCTGATCCATTATCCCAGCGAACCATAATACTTCCTGTGTCATCGACACCCTTTACCGTTCCCTTCATTCCAATCGGTGGTGCTTGTACATCATCCATCTGAACCAACTCGACTCTGGTACCAATGGGATATTCTTTACGAATCCGCTCAACAATCTCTTTATTCGGAAATCTCATCTTTGACACCTCCCTTGAATGCAGTAGAGCCTGTCAGATTCTTAAGTAATATTTTCCGTTCCGTTTTGTACTGATCTCCGATAAATCCTAGTCGTAGGAGAATACAGCGGAATGCATATTTTTCGTTCTTAACAGCCTTCTCTTTTACACTGATGCGTTTCTGGTTATACGCCATTTCGCAAAGTGCATAAATGAAATGTGTGTATGCATTCACCTCCTCGCAGTCTTTCGGCATCACATGAAACCATGGAAAGGAAACTTTTTCTTCGTCCACCTCGATTGGTAGACTGTCGATTCCAAGAGCCTTTTTAATAAGAGCACCCTTTCCTTCAATCAATTTTTCCAGATTCTCAATTGCTGAATATTTGAAAGAACTTCTTGGCATGGAAACCGTAAGATCCACTGTTTCCTCTGATGTATTCTCTTCAAAAACAAAGCCTGCCAGTTCAATCTTTTCAAGTAACTGTTCCACCAACTCCGTATCAGCTTGATCACTAAAGTGTAATGTCCCTTCCTTATCTACCGTGAACCCATTAATCTCATAAGCTGCACTTGGCATTCCAAGATATTTCGGTTTGCATTCAAGTATTTCTCCAATTGCAGTAACCAGTGCCTTCCTTTGCTCACCTTTTACATTGTATTTAACTTCCATATGAAGTCCCTCCTTTAAATTTGGTACTAACATATATCACTCTACTCACCAAATATAGCAAGGGAATGTGCTGTAGAAAACTAGGAAACTATTCTGTAGAAAATTGTGAGTAGTACACAATACCAGAAAGTACAAAATACACATTAGGAAGTGCGACCCCATTCCCCCACATCTTATATTCTGCGGAATCCGAATGTGGATTTTTCAGCCACTTTAAAATCTGATTATCACTTTTTGGTTTGTTCGCTGTTCCCATGATTTTACGATACGTTTCAAATACCTCTCTCCAGAAAACAATCTCTTCTTCCGTTGGCTTATCTGTACCAAGATCACTGCCCCACCAATCAGGAAAACCTTGCAGCCTTGCACATTCTGTTGGAGTTAGTCTTCGAACGATGTAATCCACGTCTGCATCCAAGTCATTGATGAGTGGAGGATCTTTATAATCCGTGGCAACTAAGGTATTGGCCAGTTCCTTTTCTGCACTTGTAAAGAATGATACTTTACTTGCAGAATAGGTCGGTGCCGCAACAGCACCCGGACCTTTCGCTACTATCGTTGGCTCCAGTTCTTCTTCCACCGCAAAATTATACAGAGCATTCTTCCCTTGATTAAAAGCCGCACGGTCGATTCCGTATGCGACTGCATGTTTGTCTACGGTATTTAATGTGAATGATACCTCTTCGTTAATTCCATCACCATTAGGACCATTCTTATCTTTTCTCCCTATCATGGAGCCTTGTAATGCAACTACAGCAATACCTCCCTGGTTACAGGATGGGTTACCACCATTCGCATACGCCGCGAGAAACATTTGAAAAATATGGATTTGATATAGATGTTATAGGAGTACAAAGAATAAAAATCATCAGCAACTAGATGGAAAAAATCATATCGAGATAATGGAGAATTAGGCTTAACAGATACTAGAAAAGAGCATTTTGGACGACCAAGAACAAAAGACTTAACAATGGAAGAAAAATTAATAAGATTAGAATCACAAGTTGAATTTCTATAAAAGTTGGATATGATAGAAAGGCAGATGATGATAAAATCGAAGAAAAAACAAAAAAGATAGCACATATCAAATTTATATTAATTAATAAAATTATCTCAAAATTTAATAAGAAAATAAATATAAGCTATTTATTTGAACTAGCAGGTGTATCACATTCAGGGTATTATAACTATTATAGTGAAACAAATATATTAAATAGACAAAATCAAGATGCAAAAGATGAAATTTTAAAAGAAGATATACTAAAGGCTTATCACTTTAAAAATAGAAACAAAGGTGCGAAGCAAATAGAAATGACGTTGCAAGGCCAGTTTAAAATTAACTATAATCTTAAAAGAATTAGAAGAATAATGAAGAAATTCAACATCATTTGTCCAATTTGAAAAGCAAATCCTTACATAAGAATGATGAAAGCAACAAAAGAACATAGAACCACATCAAATAAGTTAAATAGAGAGTTTAAACAAGACAAACCTTTTAAAGTACTATTAACAGACATAACATATCTGTTTTATGGAACAAATCAAAAGGCTTATTTGTCGACTATAAAAGATAGTTCAACGAATGAAATTCTTTCTTATAAATTGCCAGAAAACCTTAAAATAAATCTTGCTACTGAAACGATAGAAAATTTAATTAATAATTCTGATTTTAGACTTACGGCAGATGCATTTATTCATTCA
>JBKEBP010000180.1:0-2900 GCA_047973235.1 Suipraeoptans sp.
CCTAGAGCAGATTGGAAATTGGTATCATGTACAGAGTTCTTTGTTCCTACAAACCTTGGAGAGCAAGAGAAAATTGGAGCTTATTTCAAGAACCTCGACCACCTCATCACTCTTCACCAGCAGAAGTATATTTACATAGAAAGCACACTAAAATACATGAAAATAGCACTATTTATCAAAAAGGAGACGATTATAATGCCAGAATTAGAGTCAATGATTGAAAATAAACTGATTGAACAACTCGTTTATGGAGATTCTCAGTGGACTTATAGAGATGATTTAAAGACCGAGGAAGATCTATGGAATAATTTTCGATATATCCTTGAACAGAATAACAAGGATCGATTAGATGGAGAATCTCTTTCGGATGCAGAATTCGAACAGGTAAAGAATCAGTTGCAGTTTTCTTCATTCTATAAGGCAGGAGAATGGCTTGTTGGAGAGAATGGAAAAGTGCAGGTACATGTGCAGAGAGATACACAAAGGCTACATCTTGTTATTATGAATCATGAGCATATTGCAGGTGGAAGCAGTGTATATGAAGTAATTAATCAGTACAGCGCACTATCTATTGATGATGATAAAAATGCACCTGCAAGAGATAGAAGGTTTGATGTTACACTTATGATTAACGGGCTCCCAATGATTCATATTGAATTAAAGAATAAACAACATTCCTATATGGATGGATTCTGGCAGATTAAGAAGTACATTGGTGAAGGAAAGTATACAGGAATATTTTCTGCTGTTCAGATGTTTGTCATCAGCAATGGTGTTAATACAAAATATTTTTCTGCAGCAAGTGATACGGAACTGAATCCAAAATTTATTAGTGGATGGCTTGATAAGAAAAATAACCCCGTACCAGATTATCTGGATTTTGCTAAGAATGTTCTGCGAATTCCAGAAGCACATGAGATGATAGCCAGATATACTGTATTAGATGAGGATGCAAAAAGATTAATTCTTTTAAGACCTTATCAGATTCATGCAATCGAAGCAATCAGAGATGCATCTAAAACTGGAAAGTCTGGATTCGTATGGCATACAACAGGTTCAGGAAAAACGTTGACTTCTTACAAGGCAACAAGAAACTTATTGATGGATATTCCAGCAATTGATAAAGCAATATTCCTGATAGACCGTAAAGACCTGGATACACAGACAACTATGGCTTTTCAGGCATATGCAAATAATGATTTGATTGATGTGGATGAAACGGAGAATATCAATGACCTTAAGAAGAAGCTGAAATCAGATGATAGACAGGTGATTGTAACTACAATTCAGAAATTACATCTGTTAATTTCGAAGAGGCTTAAAGAGGGTACACCAGAGTACAATAAAATTAGGAATCTTAAAATTGCTTATGTAGTAGATGAGTGTCATAGAGCAGTAACACCGAGTACAAAGCGAGAACTGGAACGATTCTTTGGTAATTCTTTATGGTTTGGATTTACAGGCACACCAAGATTTAAAGAAAATCCGTATCCACAATTAGGAGACTTACCGCGTACAACAGAAACCTTATATGGAGAGTGTCTACATAAATATACAATACAAAATGCAATTCATGATAATGCAGTTCTTGGATTTCAGGTAGAGCATAATGGACCTAAAAATATTGAAGATGAAACGGACAGCAGTGCATATAATAATGAAGTACATATGCTAAAAGTGTTGGATGTAATTATAAATAAGTCATACCATAAGTTAGGATTCCAGAATGGTAAAGGATTAACCTATGAAGGGTTTTTGACAACTAATTCCATTGGACAGGCACAGAAATATTATGAATTGCTTACAAGAGTGAAAAATGGAGAGACATCACTTCAAATTGATGATCGTATCAAGCAGGTCCTTCCAGATTTTCCGAAGTTTGCAATCACTTATTCGGTTACAGAAAATGAAGAAGGTTCGCAGGTAAATCAGCAGAAAATGCAGTGTTCATTAGATGATTATAACAAAATGTTTGGGACCAAGTATGAAATGTCTCAGATTCAGGGATATAATGGAAATCTGAATAAAAGACTTGCAAGAAAAGATACAAAATACAAAAGTAGAAGTGAACAGTTGGATTTAGTGATTGTAGTAGATCGTCTATTGACGGGATTTGATGCACCATGCCTTTCAACAATCTTTATTGACAGACAGCCTATGGGACCACATGATTTGATACAGGCTTTTTCAAGAACGAACAGAATCTTTGATAAGAATAAAGCCTATGGACAGATTGTTACATTTCAAGCTCCAGTTCTATTTAAAAAATGTGTAGATGATGCTGTAAAATTATATTCAGCAGGTGGTACCGGGATAGCGATATTAGCAGAATGGAATGAGATAGAACCTGCGTTTAAAAAATCTTTGTCGGCACTGCGTGTATCCGCTCCGGTACCATCAGATATTGCTGCCATGTCGCTGAAAGAAAAAGAAGTATTTGCAAAAATGTTTCAAAATTTCGATAAATTATTTGCTCAGCTTAAATCTTTTACAAACTACGAAGATGGTATGCTAGAAGAGTATGGAATTACGGAAAAAGAGTATGAAGATTATGCAGGTCATTACGAGAATGTAATGGAAGAAATTAATGAAAATAAACCAGACAAGCCAGATGATCCAGACACGCCGGATGTTGACCTGGATTATGAATTAATGGCATATAGCCATACGAAAATTGACTATGAGTATATTATTAATCTGATACAGAATATTGTTACTCCTGATGAAGATGGAGAAGAAGTCAGTCCAGAAGAAAGACAAAAGAAGCTCGAAGAGGTAAAACAGTATGTAGAAGAACTTCGAAAGGAAAATCCAAAGGTGGCAGAAATCATGTCTAATTTGATTAATGAAATTGAATTAGACGAAAATAAGTACAAAGGGCAGTCAATTCTCAATATTGT
>JBKEBP010000195.1:0-39514 GCA_047973235.1 Suipraeoptans sp.
ATACTTGCCATCAAGTAATGAACCTATTTCAAGCATTCATTTACCTCCAAAATTGTTTTCTAGTACGTCATAATTGCAATGGCAGTTATATTATCCCTCTCTTGCCTCTGCTTATTAATTTCAATTAGCATTTCAAGGTTTTGCTGCATAGTGCTAGCTTCGGTTATTCCATTTGATTTCAAATAGTAATGAATTTCCTCATCAGAAATTTCATGCCTAAAGCCATCACTACAAAGCAAAAATGTAGTGTTTTTTTTGCATTACCAAAATACATATCCGGATACACGTTATCTGATGCTCCGACACACTGTAATAATACGCTTCTTCTAGAATCAGTTTTCGCTTCCTCTTCTGTAAGAATTCCTTCTTCAACTTCTCTTGCAACTACGGTCTGATCCCTTGTTAAAATAGACATCTCTGCTGCAACCTCATATACCCTTGTATCACCAATATTTATTATGTAATATCTATTATCTGTTACTAGAATAGCAGTTAATGTAGTTCCCAATCTAATAGCCAGATTATTTCCATAATTTTTAATTTTTTCATTACAATCATTTGCTATCATGCTCCATTCATTTCTAATAGCAGAATCCGTAATACCCTCTTCACAAAGTAAAGGTAATCTTGTATAAGACCATTCCATATATGCATTTACTACTGTAGAACTTGCAACTTCGCCTTTCTCCAGTCCACCCATACCATCACATAGAATCGCAAATACAATCTTACCAATCTTTGTATCAAATACTTTCACATTAAAGCTATCTTGATTTGTAGTTTTTACTATTCCAATATCAGTTGCAGCCGAAATTCTATAATTCATTATATAATCGCCTCCTATATCCGATATCTATAATTTCCTTATTGTAACTTAAACTCAAATACTTCATTTGCTAAACGAACGATTGAACCATTTTCTATTTTCTTTTCCGTATTACTACAAAGCATCTCCCCATTTACAAAAGTATGATTTGTAGAATTGGTATCAACAACAAAGTATTCTCCATCCCTCGTAATGAAACTAGCATGACTACGACTAATGGATGTATTATCACCTATAAAATAATCGACATAACTTCTCTCTTTACCTATTCTGTAGATTGGTTTGTCCAAAGGAATTTTCTCACTTGTTTTTTCTCTTAATAAGAACGGCATTTGGGAACTGTTATACAGTTTACTATTATCTAGAACGGTCGTCTCTCCGTTATTAATGCCTCCGTTTAAAACTGTAGTCTCGCCAAAGTGAATTCCTGATTGTTTAGGTGGTGCCGCATCCATTGCAGACACCATCGGTGCTCTCTGCATAGGCTGACTGCTTTGCATAGGCTGACTGTTCTGCATAGGCTGAATATTCTGCACCGGCTGACTGTTTTGCATAGGTTGAGCTCCCGGTACAATAAATGTTGGTTGATGCACATTTTCGTTCTTTTTCTTGTTATTATTTGTAGTCTTGTTACTTTTTTTCTGTGCTTTAAGCTCTTGTTTAATTGCCTTTTTGGCTGCTTTTTGTTTTTTATACTGTGCAGCATTATCTGAATTGTAATGCTGCATCAAATAGAAGAAACTGATTTCATCTTTTTTGTCAGTTTCCTTTTGCATATTCACCTGTGGTATTTCTTTTAATTGCATGTTCGACACAGACCTTATCGGTCTTGGTTGAACAGCACCGGATGGAATCGGATTAATTGGCTGCGAATTTTGTTGCGATATAGGTGTACTATTCGTAGGCCTAACAATTCGAGAATTATTTGTTGCCGTAGATGTTTTACTATCACCCACCCTATCTAGCAGTTCTTTGAAATCATTTAACGAAAATTTTGATGTGGAATTCAAATAATTAATAATTTCCGTTACATAATTACAGTTCTCTGTCTGATCAAACTGTGTGTTAAACATTATGTGTTTGAAATAGTCCTTTAAATTGACGGCTACTTCATCACTGACGTCCACCGGAATACAGATTAATATCGTTTCATTTGATGAAACATCCGTAAATATATAATCCGTATCCATAACAATAGTTCTCGAATCAATCATATAGTCTTCCACTGAAAGCATGGCGTTTAGTATCCCTCTGAATACTCCTATCAAACTCCTTTTATTTACTTTTGCATAAAAAATTGTTTGACAGAAACCTTAGAGGTTATGTTGTATTTGAAATACATCTCATCATCTTTTTGTGTAAATAAAGTGTTTGCAAAACCGGGTATTTTATTATTTGTTAACATCCCTTGACAAACTGTATCTATTTCATTTTCTTCAACACTATAAACTAAATATGTATATGTACCTTGATTTTCATATGAAAAACTCATATTTCTGTTATCTCCATTCCATAATATTAATAAAAAACTACATCCAAAGCCTTACTTTTATTGTCTGTTCTACAGGGACTTTTCCCATATCCCAAAAGTCAAACCAATATTGAATTTCATATTTCATAGTTATTGTCATTATTTCGTCATTTATTTGGGTCGTAAAATTAATGCCATCTAGACCATTGACAATTTTAAGATCTTTGCATTTTTGTCTTGCCGCCTGCTCGTCTCCTCCGGCTAAGTACCCGACAAATCTTTTTTTTGCAACCGCTGAATTGCCGGATGCGGATTTATACCAATCCGCCTGTGAAGTAAAAAACGGATCATTATTAATTCTTACAAGATCCAAGACCATGTCAGGTAGTCCTGCCCAAAACTTAGTCCCTGCCTCTCCTGCTGACTCTACGTTCTCAGTTAAATATGAGTCAAGAGACATGCTCTTAGTAGACTGGACAAAGGCATGTGATAATTGATTTTGAGCACTTACTATTGCAAATAAACCATATATAAACAGGAACATTATGATAAATATAGGCAATATAATGCTCGTCTCTAATGTTATTGAGCCTCGTTGTGTTTCTTGCTTACTCATCATCTTCTCCTCCATACTAATAACCTATATACTGCTCCGTCGTATTAGTAAATAATCCGCTACCGGTCAAAGAATCAATATCAAACATTGGATTAAGTGTATAATCCACTTCTGTAGAAATAAAAGTATATGCTTCATCCATGTCAAACCCGGATCCGGATTTATGCTTTGTCTTTGCCTCCAGTTGAATAACATTACGTAATCGTTTTAAATATTCATCCGGTCCAACTGAAAGCATAAGCATTATAAGCATGTGCTCAGTATAGTTTGCATTTAAATATCCTGCATTCGATGAATCCCCACTCTCTGCCTTGATTGTGTCTTGAATCTTACCTTGTAAGCTTGCTGAAATAGATGTTATACCTACCAAATCATTCTGTAAATTAACAAAACCGGAATACGACATATATACAGTTTTCTTAATTAACGAAACCTTTCCCCCATTTACCAAAATAATTGAATCCAGCATTGGTTCTGCTAATACCATTAAAATCTTAACAACCCACGCACCCGGTCCTGCTAGTGCAGCAATGCTATTAGACTCCGGACTTTTTAAAACAGGTACTATATCAAGTACCAGTCTTGTCATAAATAGATTAAAAAATGTCGCACTCTGATTATATAGCTCGGCATTCGACCCAATAAGCAGATACTCAGTTTCTGCGCCCTTAAACATATCATCAGAACCTGTTTGATTCGTGATAGTACTCAAATCCGATAATGCTCCTGTTAAACTCTTAGTATATGTACCACCGGACATCTCAGTTATCTTATTATAACTGTATCCCGAAAGTGTCTCTTTCTGATTTTTATTATTAGGGCTGGTATCAAAGGACGTTCTATTCGGCATATTATAAGCACCGTATCCATATAGCAGCAGACTATTGTACCACTCTACGGGACCGCTAGCTAAATACAATACTAAATTGACACATGATTCCGCTACCCATGCTAATACTGCTACTAAAAATTTTCCTATCGCTATAAGCAATTTACCCAATGCCTTTAACACTTTACCAATATCTAGAGATGTAATTCCATCTACAAAATCCTCACACGCACTTACCAAATCACCTAAGCTACCAACTGAAAATGACGTAGATACTGACATCGTCGTAGCTGCATATATATTACCCTCACTAACGATTGAGTTAAGAGAAGAATCATATAATCCACTAATTCCAAGAAGTTCAGCAACTATGTCAATAAGATTCGTCATACTAGTCTCTGCTTCTTCTCCAACATCTGCTTTATTATCAAGTGCTGCTATTAATTCCGTAATTACAGTATCAAAAGTTCCTGATATTGTAGTAATACTAATTGGCCCATATTCACTTTTTACTTTATCAGCATCCCAACTGCTCTTGACAGTTGAACCTGTCAGTGCGTTCAACTTTTCTTTTTGTGCTGTTATTAATGCCAGTTCTGCATTAATATCATCCTCATACTTTTCCCCTACTAAAATTTTCATTGAAGTATTAACTTGACCCACAACAGTATTTAGCCAATCAGCTGTTGATGTTGAAGCGTCAGCAGCTAAAGTAGAATCTTCAATTTTTGAACTAAAGTCGTCCAATTTTGTCGGTAATGCCTCTAGAGCATCAAATATTTTTTTTATCTCATCTTTCAATGCTCCTAATTCCTTGTGTAATGTAGAAGCCTTGTCTACATAATCGTTCCTCGCGCTTAATAAAGCTTCTTTTGCATTTGTAATACTACTATAATCTATGGAATCCTTATCCACTGCTTCTTCTGCAGCTTTAAGTACACTTGCAAGTTTCAAAGCCCTACTTTCAAAAGTAGAATACGCAGTCTTATATTTATCCAATGCAGGCTTGTACTTTTTGTTGTGTTGTACTTGCATATCTACTATTGATTCAATCAGTTTTTCGACTTCGATTGCAACATCCGCCCCAGCTGTTACAGCATCAATCTCTTCCACTATTCCATCCAGACCCATTGCCTCATTTAATTTTTCTAATAAATCATCTAAATCAATACCTTCTGTAACCACCTCTGCAGCAACACTTATTTCACCCTATTCCAGAATTTGCTGCTTTAGAACATCTAAATCCGACAGAGGGAATTCACCTTGTGCAGATTGAGAATTTAGAGTTATATTGCCACCGAGACTATTAGTGTTTTCCTGTAGATAATCGGCGAATGTACTGTTAATATTCATCTCTTGTGATGTGGAAAGTAGCCCAAATCGTTCATCCAAAAAAGAATCATAATCTGCTAGCGTTGAAAACGCTGAAATATCTGCTATCTCTCTGGTGCGTTCAAGGGCCTCCTGATATCTGGCAGATTCAACAAGAGTTAACGAAACGCTCAATAAAGGAGACAAAATTAATGCCAAAAAAATTGAAACAGCACCCTTCTTACCATTAATATACTTATTCAGGCACTTAGATAATCGTTTAGTAAACGGATTTTTGAAAATTTTCATTATGTCACTCTCCTAACCGTCAAATATTGAATACAGTAAATTAATACATGAATTTATCAGACTTAAAGTTGAAGAGTTTTCTTGAAGCTTTTTCAACCCATACTTTGTATTTTTCACTGTGTTTACATAGTTTAAAACATCCACACTCTCTACATATACTGTTTCTTCAATCATTTGAACGCCATCTTGACCAACTGCATTTAACAAATCTCCTAGCATAAAGGAGTATTGCTGTTTTATACTGACTTCATAGTGTCGTCTGCCAATATCATCAACTACTGTTTCAATATCAACAGTAAGACCACCATTCTTTTTTGCTAGTGCAGTCTTAGAGAGTCGTACATCTGTTAATGTTTGTACTTTTGTCTCATTTTTGGACTCAAAGCTACTACTAAAAAATATATATCTGTATTTCCCAATACCTTTAATTTCTTCTGAAGTTATTTCTGTACTGTCAGTAATGTTACGCAGTTTATACGTTTGTATAACTTCTTCAGCAACTTCATTTGCTACAACTCGCGCTACAGTTTTTTGATATACAAAAAAACCAAAACTTAGTAAAAAGGCAAGCACTATTATAGCTAATGAAATACAGTATGTTACCTCGAGCATTAATGCTCCTCTCTCATCTTTATACCTCATATTCTCTACCCTTCCTGTTAAAACAATGATGTAATCTAACAATAATTATTGGTATACACGTTCATACGCTCCATCAAACACAATATCGAAATTAACATCTGCCCAAGAACCTTCTTCAACATGTATATTCACTGTGTGATCGGCTTGTGTGAATGACGTAGTATCATATGATGTAAATTCCGTCTCTGCATCTATATAAACATCTACAATACCATTGACCGCAAATGTAAACCCGGCTATCGAGCTTAAAGACTTTGGCAGTTTAATTACTTCCAGTGCAGCACATTCAAAGAAAGCATATTCACCTATAGTAGTAACTGAATCCGGAAGCTCAATATCTGTCAGAGCCTCACATCTGCTAAAGGCTTGTGCACCTATATTTGTTACCATGTCTCCTTCAAATGTTACTGTTTCAAGTGAGGTGTTACCTTCAAAAGCATAATCCTCAATAGCTGAAATATTTTTAGGAATTACAATTGCTTCTAAAGATTCACAATTTTGAAACTCCATAGCTCTTATGTTTTCTAATTCGGCCGGCAATGTTATTTTCTTTACATGTGCTGAACCTAAGAAAACGTTGCTCAGTTCAATGTTCTTATCGCTTTCAAAACTAACCTCTTCAGCTACAGACTCTATATCTGCATACTGAGAAAAAAGTAATGCGTCAAATCCCTCACAACGCTCCGGGATAACTAGTTTTTTCTGTGCTGCACCGTCCTTGGTTAATCCGACAATTATATTATCTTCCCATTCAAAATAATCTTCTGAGGATTTCTCCGTTGTTCCTTTGGAATCGTCACTACTCCCGGAGCCACCGGAACCGCATGCAACAAGGCAACCACTTAATGCAAACAATAGTATCAATGTCAATATTCTGTTTTTGTTCATTTTACAATTTTTCATTTAGTTTATCCCTTCTCTGCAATTTACAATATTAATTCAAATAATTTCATAACTACAGCCCCTATAACAAATGGCAAAATATAGACGAGAACTTTTAAGGGGTTTTTTGCAACGTCATACTCTGAAAAAAGCTTATTAGGAGAGTCAATATAATAAAAAGTTAGTGTTCTAGGTGGTTGATGGTTAGCTGTGACCAGACTCTTTGTAATAGTTCTTCCATCGATTACACACTCGTAGTGTGAAGCGTATGTTCTGTTTAGGCGATTCCCACCTTTTTTACTATATCTATCTCTAAACCTGATTTTTACTCGTGTTCCTTTAACAACATGTCCACGCTCAGTTGCTTTTTTGATTTTCTTATCGCCATCTAAATCTAAAACACCCTTTACCTGGATCACAATTACGAAAACAAAAGATACAAATGCTGCAATTGCACCCAAAAGTACCGGTGTTTCCAGAGATGTAAATAATTCAAAAAAATCGGATAAATTAGCTTCCTCCATCCTTATCCTCCTTGATAATCAATAGTTAACAATGTAAAGTGAAATAAGCTGCCATACTTTATTTGCGCTTTCTACCATACAACATTTATCAGCATTAAAGTAATCAACGTCCATAAATTGATAATCAATAACTAAGTCGTAATTTGAATCAATAAATCCCCATTTTGTGCCATTATATACAGCAGCAAGACCATTCGAAAAACTTCTCGCCTCAATAAACTCAGGTTCTCGTACTATTTCACCCGACTCATCTACATATCCCCATTTTTCACCATCAGAAAAAGCAATAGGTTCACTTCCGGTATTTTTATCTATATCTATACATGAGAAATCTCCGATTTCCTCTTCTTCAGAATTATATAACTTATAAAAATCACTTTTTTGGGCAATCATGATATCATTCTTCAAAAAAGTCGAATCCTCATTAATCACTATCTCTTTATAGGTATTTTCGCTAATACTCTCTCCTTTTTCATTTATTAAATACCAGCTTTCGTCTTTAACTGCCGCAATGTTGTCAGAGAATGCGCTCGCGTTAGAATAGCTGCCAAACAATAAGTCTCCTAAAGAGTTATAGTAGGCATACTCATTATCATATTTTATAGCAATTAATGAGTCTGAAAGCATTGTTGCATCTTCCGGCAGAAAATCTATCAGACCTTGAACGACATCCTCATTGTCAAAAAACTGTCCACGACTATCTGAATATAGCAGCTTAATACCACTTTCCCCAACTTGATTAGCAAAGTCGAGATTTGTGTAATCCGAATCAGCTCCTGTCGCTGTTATATATGCCCATACTTCCGCATCTGCAACCGCATAAAATCCATTGGAGTAACTTTTAAAATCAGTATATGTTTTCCATCCGGTTTCAAAGGAATATTTAACCTCTATAAATAAATCATTTATACTATCATCTTCAATTCCGGCCTCTAACGCACTTTTTAAGCAATTATAAGCTGACTGGTATTCTTCTTTCCATAAATATAATTTAACTAAAATCTTTACGTATTCTTGTTCCTCATTAAATAATGTATTAGCTTGTTTTGCACTTTCTAAATAATCATCATATATCTTTGTATCTTCTTTAAATCGTTTCTCATATACATTGAAAAGTTCTTCCCAAACTTCCTGGTCTCCATCCTTTATGTTCAATGCATTCTTATACTCACCCACAGCTTTCTGATACAGTCCTCTATCTGTGTATTCTTCCGCCATACGGATAGCATCTGTGTAAGCATCTTTATCTTGTGCCGCCGGACCAACTAAAACACTTAGCCATCCGATTGCGATTAATGCAATTAATAAAAAAGTTACTATAAACTTTGCAGATTTCATTTATTCTCTCCCTACTTGATTTAAACAATTGATAATAAAATTGATATCCCAAATCCCACCCATATAGCCGGTCCTAAAGGAATAGAATCCTTCAGTTTCTTTTTCTTTGTTGCAAGAAAAACCGTAGTAAGGATTGTACAAATAAGAAAAGAAAACAACAATGTAAATACCATTGCTTGTATACCACATAAAAATCCAAGAGAAGTTATTATCTTTACATCTCCCATACCTATTCCACCACGAGTGAGTTTGGATAAAACAATTAAAAAAACCAACCCTATACTCATGGCTAATATACTATTTATTAAACTGTTTTTTATCATGTCTCGGCTCCAAATCAACTCATATACAATAGTGATTAGCCGACCTATACACAATATAATTGAACAGAGATTTGGTATTATCATCAACTTCCAATCAGTAACAAAGATACATGCTAATACCGCAAATGCCAATGTCATTTTTACCCATCCAATAATTGATACCGCATTATTACCTGAAACATATCCACACCACGAAGCAAACGCCGTGCATAATATGATTGTTGCTATAAATGCCCTGTTCCTTGGATTAAAGTCTGAATTGAAGTTGTTTGAAATCACTTCTAAATCTTCCGTATCTAAATCGGAAGTCGATTCGGAAGTCGAGTCGGAAGTCGATTGCTTAGTGCGCTTAACTAAAAGCGGTATATAATACTTTGTTGTAATGACTATTACTATAAAAATTAAAACACCCCAAAAAACACTAGATACAATCGACATTTCCAAACCCTCTCATTTCCTAAATCTTTACAGTGAACTAATAAAACTTTGAACTTTAGAAGCTATTTGTCCAACAACGTTTTGGCCTAATGTCAAGAAAAGGCCTGCTAGAACAACCACTATTCCGATTATAAGTAGCATAGATACGAAATTAGTGTCACCTGCTTCAGAATCAATAAAATCTGAAAGAAACGAAGTTGCTCTACTTTTTGCTCCTAAGAGCATTTTGTTAATGTTTCTCATACGCGTTCATCCTTTCTGTGTATTTATATTTTCAAAACAGCGATCCCGCAAAGGCAGCTGTAATGACTATGATTATGATGCCTATAAATATAAGAACGATAGGCAATAATAACTTTGTGGCGGCTTTTTCACCACTTTGTAATGCTTTTTGTCTTTTTTCATTCCATAACTCTGATGATTGCTTTGTTAAAAAGATATCCAATTCTCCGCCTCCTTTTTCCACACTTTGAACCAAGGCACTTGTGAACTTTTTAATATCTTTAGAATTTGACTCCTTACCTAATAATAGAATAGCTTGTGCATCTGAATAACCGTTGTTCATGTTTTCTATAGCTTGACGCATTAATTGGTAAAACGCACCCTTATTATTATGAGCTATCATTTTCCACGTTTCTCTTAACATCATTCCTGAATTAACCAGAATTGCCATCGTTGATGCTACATTTGGCAGTTCATCTTCGCATTTCTCTCTTCTGCTTTCTATAGTATTCTTCATGTTTTCCTGACAATATACGTATACTAAAACAGTAAAAAATGCTCCAATTAGTAGAAATGTAAAAGCATTCGTTGCTCCCGCAAACAAAACTGATACTGCTAATAAAAGATGTACCAGCGAGAGCGTCTGTGCCCATACTATATTTGCATAGAATTCAGAAAACTGTGGAGGATAAAGCACTGCTGCTTGTCTGCGAAGCTTTAAAAGCATATTCTCACTTATCGCAAAAATCTTTAGTTCACTCCAAACAAATCCAACTACATAAAGTTCCGGTAGCGGAAACACATTATTATCCAAATTAACTATCATACTTTCATATTTTTTTCCTCTTTTTAACTGAATCAAAAATAAAATCGCAAGTATGGTTCCAATTGTTACTAATATTATTTGCACTCTATTACTCCTTTACACTCATTATCTTTTGACCAAGTCTGTATGCCAGTGCGAATAACCCAATTGCTACAGTAATTGCAACAATACCTGCCGGTGTTGCAAAGCTTGCTGCAAACGCACTACTCATCACTCGTAAAAGCAGCATCATTACTACAGGTATGACCATCATTGCAGTAAACTGGGACCTGTTGGATGCTAATGCAGTTTCTATCTCTGCACTGATTTCTATTTTCTCGCTAATTATCGTATTTGTTCTTCGAACCACATCATTTAGATTTCCACCGGCTCTATAACATACATTAAAAACTACACCAAAATTTTTTATATCATCTATTTGACTTCGATAACCAAAAGAATCCAACATACTTTCCAGCGATACATTATTCTTTAAACCACTTATGATTTCCTTTGTCTCCATTAAAATGTATGACCCTTTAGAATAATTGTTGCTTAGGTCAGTATATGCACTATTCAATGCCTCATTCATGTTCATACCACTAGACAAAGACGTCGATAAAGCTTCTAGGAAACTTCTAAATTGTTGCGTCAACTCATCTTTGCGTTTCAACAACAATTGCTTTCTTCTAATTGGGAAAAAAATAATCGTAACGATAAAACCAATCAGAACAAATAAAATAACATTGCTAATTGTTGTAGCATCAGTGGTCATGCCATCTGAATTTCTAAATTGTCCTCCATAGAATACTAACCCAATGCCTCCTCCTGCAAAAAATGCCACGAAAAATGTTAGTATTTTTTCCTTCATGTTCATATAGTAAACTTGATAATTTATCATCGGAGTATTTATTGCTGACTTGATATATTCCGGTTCTCGTTGTTTTTTTGACATCGTTCTCTATCCTCAAATTATCTTCTTTATTCCCGCACGTTCTAACTTGCTGGAATTTTGTAATGGTTTATCCGTTCTTTTCAACTCTCCCGACACTTTCTCCAGTGTGCTATTTTCATCCTCTTCAAAAACAAAAAGTGGGTTTAAAACTATTTTTCCATTTTCACACCCGACAATCTCTGATATTTCCATTGTTTTTCTTGACTTATCACGCAATCTTGATAAATGAATTATTATATCAACTGCAGATGAAATTTGCGAACGTACCGCTTCCAACGGAAGTCCATCCGCTCCTTGTATAACCATGGTTTCCAATCTACTCAGCATATCTTCTGTTGAATTCGCATGTCCTGTCGATAATGAACCATCATGTCCTGTATTCATTGCCTGAAGCATATCCAATGCCTCAGCCCCTCTAACCTCACCTACGACAATACGCTCCGGACGCATACGCAGTGATGATTTAATTAATTCTCTTATCGTAACCGCTCCAACTCCTGAAGTATTAGCATTTCTAGTCTCCAGGCTAACAAGATTATCCAAATGAGTGATTTGTAATTCTGCTGAATCCTCTATAGTAATTACGCGTTCGTCACTCGGAATATAATTTGACAAAGCATTCAAAAATGTTGTTTTTCCGGACCCGGTACCACCACTTATAAAAATATTGTATTTTGCTTCTACAAGCAGTCTTAATGTCTGTGCTATTTCTTTTGTAATAGAGCCATGCTCTATAAGTTTTTCAACCGTCATAGGCACCTTTGAGAATTTACGTATTGTTATAATTGGACCACAAAGTGATATTGGAGGTAAAACAACATTTACCCGTGAGCCATCCGGAAGTCTTGTGTCACAGATTGGATTTGCTTGATTAACCTCTCTGCCGGCTAACCCAACTATACGCTGTATAACATCTTCTAATCTATGTTGACTCTCAAATTGACTTTCCAACTTGAAAAGCCTACCGTTTTGCTCTATAAAAATATTCTCAGGACCATTAATCATAACCTCTGTAACAGTATCGTCATTAATAATGTTATCCAACAAACCAAAGCCTCGAATAGATCCATATACTTGTGTTGCTATAGACACACGCTGCTCAATAGAGCAATATCTTCCATCAAGTCTTTGAATTACCAATTCCTCGACTTTTTCCTCTAATTCCTCATCATCCAGTTCAGCCAATAACATCGTACAGGCTATGTCATCTCTAATTTCACTTATATATTGTTGTTCCTGCTCAAAATTCATGTTCCACCACCTTGCTAACTAATTTTCGCAAAGAAATCAAGCATGGACAATTGCGTAATAATCTGTTGAGTATTTGCATGTTCATATCTAGGCGCTCCCCCAATACTATTTATTTCAATATCGCTGCTTATTGGGACACTTAATTTACTTCTAAATTTGTTATATATTAATGAGATTCTAGATAAGATATGAAGTTCATCATTTTGTTCTAACTCCTGTAACGCGAAAAAAGCACGTTGAATCTTCGAATTGCATACTTCTGTGCCATCTGAAACAAATATTAAAGATGATGCCTGGTTATATATTTTCAGCATCTTACCACCTAGCGAAAATTCAGTATCTATTATTATGTAATCATATCCACCTGTAATTTTTAATTCTGAAATCAAGTTGATTATTTCTTCTGCTTTTAATTCTAAGATGTCCAATGCCGATTTTGCTTTGGAATAAAAGAATACACCTCTATTGTCCTGCTTTACACAACTTTCAAGCTTTAAGGCCAGATTTGTTTTTCGACTTTTGAGAGCAAATATTATATCGCTCATATCAAATTGCCCCGGTGCATTAAAAAACACATCCGAAGCTCCAAATCTTTCAAAATTTAAATACAAAGTTTTTTTATTATTTCGTGCAAAATAAACTGATGTTGCTGCCGCCATAGATGAACTTCCAACTCCACCTCCCGGAGAACAAAAAATCAGTACTTCACCACTTCCTATTTCGCTTTCTAAGGATATTGAGTTAGGCATTTTTTCAGAATATATACTTAGAATTTGTTTATATATTAAATCAATTCTTTGATACTTACTGATAGCCCATTGATCGTTAATTTTATCTATTCCAATCGATTCAACAAGGTACGCTATTGCACACCTATAAGATATCTCTGAAATATCCACATCCATGGTTTCACTAATCAATACCATATCAAATCTTATTTCTTTTGAAGCAGATACTGCCCGACTATAGTCAGTAAAAGAATACACAGTAAGTGTTTCTGCATATTTTAAATTGAATGTTGAAACAATTCTATCCAGAAAATTGTTGTCCCTTTCAACAATAGCTATCTTAATTCTCATAATCCCTCTCCTTATACACTTCCCTTCAATAGTTACTTTATCATAAAGTCATATGCCACTACAATGTAGTTGCAAAGTAGTATGTAATGTTTGTGTAATCACGTTTCGACATCCCATTTTTGTCCATTATAAACACGTAATTCAGTTCCATAAAACATAAATCGAGGCATAAAAATAAAACCCTGAACTAAATCGTCATGTGATAGAACACGATTTATTCAGGGTTTTACTAATTTCTAATCTTCGAGGTCGAGGTCGGTTATTTTCCGACAACCTATTCTTGTATTTCTATATTATTTATCCAAAATTTTCTTCAGTTCGTGCATAAATGTATTCACATCTTTGAATTCTCTATATACGGATGCAAACCTTACATATGCTACTTCGTCTACATTTTTCAATGCTTCCATTACAATCTCACCAATGACACTACTTTTAATCTCTTTCTCCTCAAGACTAAAAATCTTGCTCTCAATGTCATTTATCATCTTTGATAATGTAGCTGCAGAAACAGGTCTTTTATAGCAAGCACTTAACACTCCACTTTCTATTTTACCTCTATTATACTGCTCTCTGGTATTATCTTTTTTTATAATGATAAGTGGTATCGTCTCAACCTTTTCATATGTAGTAAATCTCTTCCCACATTCATCGCAGGAACGTCTTCTTCTAATGGAACTTCCGTCTTCAGCCGGTCTTGAATCTATAACTCTAGTATCCGGATGACCACAATATGGACATTTCATAATAAGGTATTCCTTTCCTAAATGTAATACTAGATATAGTATATATTTAAGTTTCGATAAAGTCAAATATTTTACGCACTCATTATTTTCTCACTGTTAAATGCTTTCATAATAAGTACCTGCAGTATTAAGCCAATTACAATTGTTTCACAAAGCGTAACTCCAAACTGCAGACCTGTAAGACTTTGTGAAAGAATGCCCTGTAGTGCAATGCTCGTATTATATAGTGGTATCAAAAACATCTTCAAATCAGGTGCTTTTGAGATAAACATAGTTATCATTCCGGTTACAAGTATAACCATATACGCCGGCATAACATAGCTGCTTGCTTCCTTAACCGATTTAGCAAAAACTGAGAAGAAAACTATGATGCTTGAGTAAAGAAATGATATAGCCACTAATAGAACAATAAGCATTATTATCTGAGTAATGTTAAGGCTCATATTAAGATTTCCACCCACATCTCCCCCTGCCGCACCCATATAATTTGGCATAAAAGCAACCATCGCAACTACATATATAGTCGCTGATATTCCCGATACCACCATGAGCGCAAACACTTTTCCAAATGCGATAGCACTTCTCTTTATCGGAGATACTAATAAGCTCGCCATAGTTCCTCTTTCTTTTTCTCCGGCTATCATATCTGTACCTATACCCATAGCTCCTGCAAACAGTAATATAGTTATGAAATACGGAAGCATCATGCCGGCTGCTTTTCCACTCGCCTTGCTTTCATCTTGTATCTCAAAATTTTCATTGTCTGAATTAACCGTAAACACAGTAAGCTCAGACGCATCTCCGACCCTTGCTCCTAAAAGGTGTTGTCTATATCCATCTAGAACCTGGCCTGTTATCATAGAATATGCCGCACTGGAATACTCTTCTGACGGATTATAATATACCTTTACCTGAGGGTTATCTGTTCCCGCAACATATCCGTCGATTTCACTTTTGAAATCATCCGGAAACTCAACTATCGCATCAGCATTTCCGTCTTTAAGGACATCTTTTGCCTTTGCCATCTCGTCTGCGCTATTTATAACATGATTGTCGTACTTCGTAACTATACTATCCAAGTAATCCACAAAGTCATCAGGTGCATTTTGCATATATATTATCGGTGCATGACTCTCTACATCATCGACCACGCTATTTACCAGTGTTCCTACAAGTGTCATAATACCAAACATCAAAAGCACAGGAAGCAAAAATGTACTAAAAAGCATTTTTTTATCTCTGAATATTCTGGCCATTTCCTTGCCAAATATTTGTTTTATTCCATCCATTACATTTCCTCTCCTTTTGTCCTCTTGTATGTTTCAAAGAAAGCATCTTCCAAGTCATTGGTGCCCGCCTCATTTAATAGTTCTGCAAGCGTCCCTTCAGCCACCTTCTTACCATCTATTATCATACCTATTCTGTCACATAATTTTTGTGCTTCAGACATGATATGTGTCGATATAATTAGGAGTTTTCCTTCATCTCGCAATTTCTTCAAATAGTCAGTTACACTTCTTGCGGTCAATATATCCAGACCATTAGTAGGCTCATCAAATATAATAATATTCGGATTGTGTACAAGACTCACTGCAATAGCGGCCTTTTGCTTCATACCGGTTGAGAGCTCCTTTATTCTTTTACTTGCAAATTCATCTATCCCGAAATACGGAAATAGCTCACTCTTTCTGTTTTCAATTTCTGCCTTTGACATTTTGTGTAATCGTCCAAAGAAGTCAAACATATAATTGGTGTCGAATTGTTCATCTAGTTTAATATCGCTTGTAAGAAAACCTATTGAGTTTCTTACAAGCTCAGGTTCTTGTCCCACTTCATGGCCATTTACAAATATTTCTCCTGCACTTGGTTTAATGAGAGTCGCTATGCAGCGAAGTGTCGTAGTTTTCCCTGCACCATTTGGTCCGAGCAACCCATATATCTCTCCCTCATTTGCAGTTAGCGAGAGATTATTTACGGCATATTTATTCGGATCTTTTGTTTTTGATTCTTTCATCTGTCGTTTATTCAGCTTATATATTTTAGTAAGTTCCTTAATCTCTATCATTGTCGTTTTTTCCTCTTAAATTCTCGTTGTTATTCTTTATGGCTACGTATCCGTCTACAATGGCATAAGCTATTACCATACCACCGGTAATAATAACAGCAAAGCCGGCCGGCGAATAAAATATACTGGCAATTACTGATAAACAAAATCCTATAATTAGTATCATTGATGTCGGTACAATCATCTCCCATCCCGCTTTATATATCTTGTGTTGCTCTGATTCGTCGCTGCTTTTTATCCATTCTTTATGGAACTTCAAACTAGAAGGATTATCTTTTTTAGTGGGGTCATACTTTTTGTAATAATTTACTGCCACTATATTTAATAGTCCATAACAAATCACAAAGACAAGAAACATTATGCTATTTGAAAATATATACTTATTGCTTTCTCTACTAACACATGCTGCAAAGAAAATAAATGCTATCGAGTAAAATATTAAACTAAGAGATGAAAGTTTACTTGAATCATTTCTAAAATCAACATCTATTTTATCAAGGTAATCCTCATCCTCTGATGTCTGTGATGCTTTGATATTTTTTGACATCTTCGAAAAGTAATACAAATTGACGATAAGAAAGGCTGCAAAAATCGAACCCATCAATACTATATAATATCTTGTAATAAATACCGCTCCCAGACTTACGACTTCAATTATCACATTGTCTAATCCAAAGCCTGACGTAAGTCCGCCTATAATACCGCCAATAACTCCTCCGCAAAATATAAGTATTATTAGGAGTAAATAGCCCTTTGAATTACCCTTTTTAAATTTTCTTTTATCCCCTTTACTCATCGTCCTCTTCTCCTTCATCATTAATATACTCAAAGATCTCCTCTACCGGGCAATTAAACTCTTTAGCAAGTTTCAGAGCCAGTGACACAGACGGTGAATAATCACCACGTTCAATAAGACTTATGGTTTGTCTAGAAACTCCAACCATCTTTCCCAGATCCGCTTGGTTTACACCGATTCTAACTCTATACTCCTTTAATTTGTTATATAAAGGCATCTCATACCTCTCTTTCCATGTACTGACAAAGCACTTTGTCAATTTGACATACTTTCTTGTCAATATGACAACTATTATTGTCATATTGAATATATCATTGACAGCTATAGTTGTCAATATATAATTTTAAATAATATAGATTAGGAAAAAAGCACAACACAATTATGTATACTAAAACATCTTCAAATCAGGTGTTTTTGAGATAAACATAGTTATCATTCCGGTTACAAGTATCAGCATATACGCAGGCGTTACATAGCTGCTTGCCATACCACCGGCTGATACATAAAAAGGCTACGTATGTGGAAATGCATACGTAGCCTTTTTATGTATAATTATTATTCGACTATTTTAGTCCCTGTCTTTCCTTCAAGAGCATCTTCCAAACATTCAAAAGAGGTAATGAGTGCGCTTCTTCCGGCGCGTTTTTCGATGAACCCTACTGCTGCATGGAATTTAGGAAGCATGTTATAAATACCAAACTGTCCTTCGTCCATATAACGTTTTGCTTCTTCTAATGTTATTTCACCAAGCTGTTCTTCATCCACTTTGTCCATATTGATTCGAACCTTTTCAACACTAGTTAGTATTATTAGCATATCTGCATCCACATCTTCAGCTAACTTTCCGGCAACTAAATCTTTTTCAATTACAGCACTTGCACCTTTTAGGTGATGGTCTTGAGCGAGTACCGGTATGCCACCGCCACCGCCTGCTATAACTACTTGATCAGCATCAAGAAGTGCTTTGACTGCATCAATTTCTACTATTTCTACCGGATTAGGTGCTGATACAACACGTCTGAAACCTTTACCGGGTTCTTCTACAACATAGTTGCCTTTCTTACGTTCCTGTGCTGCTTCTTCCGCATTCATATATCTTCCAAGAACTTTCGTCGGAGTATAGAAAGCTTCATCATAGGGATCTACGATAACTTGCGTAAGTACAGTACTTACTGTTCTATAAAGTCCCTTATTAAGAAGGGCTTCTCTGATTCCATTTTGCAAATCATATCCGATATATCCCTGACTCATTGCAGAGCATACTGACATCGGTGCAGCTGTATACTCGTCATGCCTTCTACCGAATTCATTCATTGCTGCATGTATCATACCGACTTGAGGTGCATTGCTATGAGTAATAGCTACTTGATATCCTCCCTCAACAAGATCGGCTATAGTTTTTCCTGAACGTTTAACTGCTTCCATCTGTTCAGGAAGTGTAGTTCCAAGTGCTCTATGTCCTAGCGCGACTACTGCTCTTTTTTTCATTTCATTTCACCTCATCCTTATTCTAATATGTATCCCGGTGTCTTATCCTTTAAATCCACTATCATCTGTCTTATGGTTCGGCCGGTAAGTGGATGTCTTATATAATCTGCGATTTCAGCCATAGGAACTAATACGAAATCGCGATTACCCATATCCTCATGAGGAATATGCAATTCCTTTGAGTCAAATACAATATCGTCATAAAATAATATATCCATATCTAGTACTCTTGGACCCCATCTTACTGTATGCCCTTTTCCGGCATTCGCCTCAATTTTCTTTATTACTGCAAGTAAATCTAAGGGTTCTAATATTGTATCAAGCTCAAATACACCATTTAGAAAATCATCCTGATCAAGCTTACCATATGGTTTGCTCTTATATACCGATGAAACCTGCTTTATTTTGCAATCCTCTCTGGAATTAAGTGCTTTTATACCATCCTCTATATTTTTGTCTTTATCATCTATATTTGATCCTACAGATATATACACCTTATGCCAAGCTTTCTTCTTAATAACCGATACGCACCCAAATGGTAATCCTATTGGAGCTTCCGGCTTTTTAACTTCTAACTCGATTTTTTTTATTCCCGGAAACCTGAGTAAAACCTCATGTGCCATTCGTTCCGCGGCTGTCTCTATCAACTTAAAAGTATGTGATGTAAAATATGCGTGCATAAAGTGGCATACCTTACCATAATCAACCGCCTTATTGACATTGTCCTCTTCTGCAGCCGTCTCCATATCTGCATATATTTCCGCACTAATAAGGAAATTCTGTCCATTCTTCGTTTCTCTTTCATATACGCCGTGGTGTGCAAATACCTGTAAGTCAACAATCTTCATCTTATCCATCATATCATGCTCCTCCTATTATCTATCTTATGAATTTCTAATTGCCAGTGTCATATCAGCTACTTGTCTATTCTCTAAAATATCATGCACTCGCACAAATGCGGCACCTTTTAATATTCCTACAGCTGTTGTAGCCAATGTTCCCGGGAGACGTTCTTCAACGGGTACCCCCAAGGTCAATCCAATAACCGACTTTCTTGATGTTCCCAGTAAAATTGGATAGCCAATACTTCTAAGGGTGTCTAAATGACGAATTATACTCAAATTCTGCTCCCTTGTCTTTGCAAATCCAACTCCGGGATCAATCATTATCTTATTATCCGCAATATCATGTGCTTTTGCTATACTTACACTTTCCATAATATCACTTTTTACATCAGATAAAAAATTAAAATATTCTTTACTTTCTATATTTTCTCTATTATGCATTATGCAAACGCCTACACCACTCTCTGCAATTACACCCGCCATATGTGAATCATATTTAAGTCCCCATATATCATTTATCATATTCGCACCGGCATCTATAGAAGCCTTGGCGACTTTGCTTTTATATGTGTCCACTGAGATAGTCGTGTCAAACTCTTTGCTAATACTTTCTATTATAGGAGAAATTCTTTCTATTTCCTCTGTATCTGAAATCATATCATATCCGGGTCTTGTTGACTCTCCGCCTATATCAATAATATCAGCTCCATCCTCCAGCATTGCACGTACTCTGTATAGTGCTGCATCTATATCATTGTATCGTCCACCATCAGAAAATGAATCGGGTGTCACATTAAGTATACCCATTATATAAACTTGTGTTTCTGTATTAAATTCCTTCTTCCCTATTAGCAACCTTTACTCCTTAATCTTTTACCATGTGAAAGAAATTACTTTCTAGTCGTGAATCATTTTCAAAAACTCCTCGTCTTGCAATACTTACCGTCTTACTCCCCGGTTTCTTAACGCCACGCATAGTCATACACATATGCTCAGCTTCCAGCATGACCATAACTCCTTTCGGTGCTAAATATTTCATAATATCGTCTGCTATCTGCGCTGTCATCTGTTCCTGTATCTGAGGTCTTCTAGCATATGTCTCAACTGTTCTTGCAAGTTTACTTAATCCGACTACTTTTCCATCCGGAATATATGCTATATGTGCCTTGCCAAAAAATGGCATAAAATGATGTTCGCACATAGAATAAAATACTATATCTTTCTCAAGAACCATATCCGAACCTTCGCTTTTAAAGGTTCTACTTAAATATTTCGATGCATCTTTATCCATACCCGAGAATATCTCTTCATACATCTTAGCTATTCTTTTCGGTGTATCTTTTAATCCTTCTCTACTTGTGTCTTCTCCTATCGCTTCAAGCATTAACTTTACTGATTCTTCTGTCTTCTCTCTATTAATCATCATATACTCTTTCTATTAATAATTTTAAATATTTCTCCCAAATACGATAGTGAACCAAATGAAACTATGACATCTTCTCTATCAGCCTCATTTAAAGCGCGATTTACAGCATCTGCTATAGTGTCGCAATATAATGCTTTATATCCGTATTTTTCTATTTTATGGCTAAGTTCATTGCCACACAATGCTCTATCACTATTAGGTGTTACTGTAAACACCTTAGATGCAAGAGGCATCATTACTTTAATAATCTTATCATATTCTTTGTCTCTTAGCACTCCCATTATATAGATAATTCTTTTGTTTGTAAAATAGAACTTAATACTATCCGCAAGTGCTCTTGCCCCCGACTCATTGTGGGCTCCGTCAATCACGAATAGCGGTTTCCTTCTTAATATCTGAAATCTACCCATCCATTGAGCTTTAGATAGACCCGTCATAATAGCTTCCTTGGAAATTCTATACCCATTATTGTTTAGTGTATGTATTCCTTCAAGTGCCAGTTCTGCATTGGCCGGCTGATAAAACCCTAACATTTGTATCGTTAAATTCTTATACTCTTTATAATCAAAAACTGTTCGTTCAATAGAGTATCGGACATTTTTAATGTCATCTTCACTTACTATCTTAAGGTTAACTTTGGTGTTATCACATTTTTCCTTAATAGCAGACAATGCTTCATCCGGTTGTGGTGCACTTACCACATACGTTCCCGGTTTAATAATACCGGCCTTATGTTTCGCTATTTCGCTCAAAGTATTTCCAAGAAAATTCATATGATCCATACTAATAGGGGCTATTAACGTTAATACTGGACTTGGAATAATATTAGTAGCATCCAGAAGTCCTCCCATGCCTGTTTCTAAGGTGACAATATCACACTTCTCATCATTAAAATATGTGAACGCTATAGCTGTTTCAATCTCAAAAACGGTTGGTTTATCCATTCCCTTTTTTTCCATATTCTTAACTATATCGTCTATTCGATTAATATATTTTGTTACATTATCTTTGGAAATACTCTTACCGTTAATCTGAAACTGTTCTTCATAATTGTTAACTATTGGAGAAATAAATCGACCTGTTTTATATCCTGCTTCTTCTAATATAGTGGATATAAATGCAAGTGTAGAGCCTTTACCATTAGTACCTGAAATGTGAATAAATCTTAATTCTTCCTGAGGATTATTAAGTTCATTCAAAAGATTTTTAATATTTGTCAAACCGGGAATGCTACCTCGCCTCCCGGCTTCTTTCATATATTGTAACGCCTCATTGTAATCCATTTATTTACTCCTCAAATCCAAATGATAAAACCACAGGATTGTGATCTGTATACTTAAATCCTGCATTTATAGTGGACACACTTCCTACATTTATATTTGGTGACACTATGTATCCATCTATTACATATACTTGCGTATCTTCTGATAAAGGTGCATCATTAAGCCTGCAAGTTGGCGTTGTTGTATCCATAAACATTCTAAAGCCCTTAGGAAGTGCCTTTTCATCAAATATACCAGGCATCCAGTTATTCTCATCTTTAATAGGATACATATCCAGGCTGTCTTGCAATGTTTGATTAAAGTCTCCACCTGCTATTACATAATTTCCCTTACTGTATTCTTCTTCGAGCAAATTCATTAATATCTTCGTCTGCTCTTTTTTCCCTTCTCCGTCGTCATAAGCTTCGAGATGTACATTAAGAATAACCAGCTCTTTATTACTGCCTTCTATTTCAAACCTCGTTTCCAGAATACATCTTTTTAAATTTGCCATCCTAACCGGCCAGCTAAATGGTATGGGTAAAGATATTCTACTAGCCTGAGTTGTTGAGTACTCAGCAAATGTAGAGAGGCCGCTTTTTACTTTGCCTATTGTCGGAATCGGGTAAGGAACATAGTTACAATTAAAGTTATATGCAAATGCACTATCCATATTCAATGTGTCTCTTAAATAATTCTGTTGATTAATGTTGTATGACCGTTTCGAGTCCAAATCCAATTCCTGAGTCAAATAAAAATCTGCATCCACACTAGCCATTTCACTTGCAACACCTTCCAAATTATTCATTACTATTTCCGAATTATCAGGTCGGACCATATCGCCATCGTCCATAAAGAAATCCTCATTTTCACCAAGACCCGCATAGCCTATGTTATAGCTCATTATGGTATATGTATCATCTATACTAACTGCTTTCTCGCCTTTAATGTTTTCAAGTATTTCCTCGTCTTCCGGTTTGTATTCAGTTACTGCTAAATATACTAATACACCAATTATAAATACAAGTATTGCGAGAACAAGTATTAGCACTCCCTTAAGTGCTTTCTTTAATTTTATACCCATAAGTTTTTGTCTCCCTTGTCTGCTCATATACATGCTATTATACTCTTTTTGACATGAATTGAAAACATACACTTTTACATCACTTTTCGTGCACATACAGTTGACACATGTATTATTACAATGTAAACTTTTGAAATAGTAAGGTTGTTAATGAACTCCCAGTCGGAAAGTAGGTCATTTATGGAACGAAAGACAATAAGCAAACTCTGTTATACATTACTTATATCTATACTTGCGATGCTTTTTGCCGCTTCAATTATGGGGGCTGCTATTGCATTAGCTATCACAAATATCTCTGTTTTTAACTCAGTACTAATATTATCGAATGCAGTAGGATTGATAATATTATACTTTTTATATAAATTTCTAATTAAGGATATCCCCTCATATAATATAGAGAAGGAAAAATTACCTCTTAATGCTTTCATATTGCTTTTTTTATCTTGTATTGGCATCTCCACATTGTTTGCTTATGTTGGAATCGGACTAAATATGGGGATAGAGTATATAATAACCGGTGCTACACAGAGTCTGAGTGATTCCAATATCTTAGCAGATGTTTTATCCGATGTTCCGGTAGGTGTAACGATATTTTATGCTGTTCTAATAGGACCTTTTCTGGAAGAACTTATATTTAGAAAGCTATTGATAAGCAAACTAAGACCTTTTGGATATGTTCGCAGCATCGTAGTGAGTGCAGTGTTATTTGGAGCATACCATATGAATTTTGAGCAATTCTTTTATGCAACATTTATAGGTATTATTTTAGGAGCCGTTTACTATAGAACCGGTGAGATTAAGTATACTATCGTACTACATATGCTCATCAATTTTAGTAGTGTTTTCACGTCTATAATCCTTGTGGATTACACAATAATTGCAAATTCAATATACCTATGTCTTAACTTATTTGGAATCATTGCATTCTTTGCATTTTGTATTAAATGGCTAAAGAAAAAACCCGAAGAAACACCACTTATAATATCTGCTAAAGATACCTGGTGTAACCTCGGGATGATTATATATCTTATATTTTGTATTGGTACTTCAGTGGTTTACTCATTTGCATTTCTTGCCTGAAGAGCCATCTTAGCTTGTAGTTTTCTCTGGAACTGGTCAATAATTACAGCTAGTATAATTACTAAACCTTTGATTACCATTTGCCAGAACTCTGATACTCCGCACATTACCATACCGTCGTTGATAACACCTATTACAAATGCACCTATTATGGTTCCACCAATTGTTCCAACTCCGCCTGCCATGGATGTACCACCAAGTACAGCAGCGGCGATGGCGTTCATTTCCCAAGTCTCTCCTGTCATAGGGTGAGCTGCTACCAACTGCGAAGCTGCGATAATTCCTACTATACCGGAACAAAATCCGGAAAATGCATATACTGTTAATAGTACTTTATTAACCTTAATTCCTGAAAGTTCTGCCGCTCTTTGATTTCCTCCAATTGCAAGCACATGCCACCCAAATGGGGTTTTCTTTAATACTATTGCTGCAAATACTGCTATTATTATAAGAATTATTACTCCAACCGGTAGTGGTGTCCCGGGTACATTTCGCCCAAAGATTTCAAATCCCGTATTTCCAAGACCTGCATTTCCCGAAATATTTGAAAATGTTGCTCCACCTGATCTAATATTAGCAAATCCTCTGGCTATATACATAGTACCAAGAGTTGCTATAAATGGTGCAACCTTGAACTTTGTAATGATAATTCCATTTACTATACCTATAAGTGCTCCTATCACTGCCGCAATCACTACTATCGCCGGCACATTAAAATATAAAGTTACACCAAATACCTTAAGGGTTAATCCCTCATTTATTAATCCACCGGCAATCATTCCGGTGAGTCCTACAACAGCACCTACTGAAAGGTCAATACCACTTGTAATAATTACATAGGTCATACCTATTGCAAGTATTCCGTACAAAGCCACATGCTTTGCTACTATCATAAGTGAATTTACAGTTAAGAAGTTATTTGCTTTGAAGCTGAAAAAAGCAAGCAGTACAATAAGTACAATTAATGTACGGCCTTTAAGAATCGTCATCTTCCAATCAGTATTCTTAGCTGCGACTTTTTGTTTACCTGACATTTCTTTTTCTCCAATCTTAATTATTTGAATGATGTCCTTTATATGAGGCCATAACCAAGGTGTTCTCCTTAATCTCATCCTGACTAAATTCTCCGGTCTTAATACCATTAGAAAGTACAATTACTCTATCTGCTATCGATACTATTTCCTTGAGTTCCGATGAAATAACGATGATTGACAGTCCTCGCTTTGCATACTGATTTATAATATCAAACACTTCCGTCTTAGCACCTATATCGATACCTCTGCTTGGCTCGTCCATTAGAAGAATCTTAGGGTTCGTAAGGATTCCTTTGCCTATTACTACCTTTTGCTGATTACCACCTGATAGTGAAAGTATTGGCAGCTTTTTATCGGAAACCTTTATATGTATATCCTCTATCTGCTGTTCTACTGCCTCGTCTTCTTTCTTCTTATCAAGAAATGGTCCTTTTTTATATTTTCTAAGTGCAGCAAGAGAACAATTCTTTTCAATGTTTAGTGTCTGGACTAATGCAGACCCTTGTCTATCTTCGGGGATAAGTGCCAGCCCTCTATCGATTTGTTCTGAAATGGATTTTATTTTCATGGGTTTCCCATCGAGTATTATCTCTCCCGTATGCTCAGGGTGCAGTCCCATAATGCATTCGAAAACCTCACTTCTTCCGGCCCCCATTAGACCGTATATTCCAAGTATTTCACCTTTTTTTAGTTCGAAATTCACATGATTTAATAGCCAACCTCCACCGTTTTTTGGAAGGCATAAATTCTTAACTTCCAGAACATTCTCACATTTATCCCAGTCAACTTTCCTATCTCTTTTCGGATACGATTTAGCTCCACCAGTCATACTCTGAACTATCCAAGGTATATCTATTTCGGAAACATCTGCGTCTGATACGTATTTCCCATCTCTTAAAATGGTTAAGTGATCCCCAATTTGCATTATCTCTTCAAGTCTATGTGAAATATATACTATTGTTATCCCTTCAGCCGTCAGTTCTCTCATTATCTTGAATAATACATCAACTTCCTGTTCACTTAGAGATGATGTGGGCTCATCCATAATTAGTACTTTCAAGTCCTCTGCAACCAAATTTCTTGCAATTTCTATCATCTGCTGCTGCCCAACTCTTAGATCTCCAACCTTAGTATTTGTATCTATCGGATGCTCCAATTTACTCATTACTTTGTTTGCTTCTTCTACATGCGTTTTGTTGTCCAGACTTATCTTGGCTTTAGTTTTCTCATGGGCCATAAAAATATTTTGATAAATGTTTAAATTCGGGAAAAGACTTAGCTCTTGGTGAATTATACCTATTCCGTGTGACCTAGCATCTGTTGTGTCTTTGAAGTGAACTTCCTTGTCACCCATGTATATCTTGCCTGAACTTGGTTTTTCAATACCTGCAATTATCTTCATTAGGGTGGATTTTCCGGCTCCGTTTTCGCCTATAAGAACATTCACCTTACCGGTAAGAAGGTCAAAAGAAACATCATCAAGTGCTTTTGTGCCCGGGTATATCTTGCTTATATGGTCAGCATGCAAACAAATATTATCTTTACTCTTTTCTTTTTCTGCCATAGCTCATACCTCCTTACTTCTCGGATAATTCAACAGGTGTAATTAAAATTTCATCATTTCCGTTTTGAGTAAACGCACCAAGGAAACTTACGCTTTTACCTTGAAGGGCTTTAACATCTGCTTTTTTAACAACATTTTTATCTATTACCGCATTAATGCTTTGCGAAACCTCAGCCCATTCTTGTTGATTAGTATAATCTCCAAATTTTATAAAGCTAAGGGAATCTCTAAGTGCTGACCCTTTATAAACAGGTCCTATCTGTAGCTTAATTACTACCGGCCCATCATAGTTATCGGGTTTAACTGTCACGAATCCAACCTGTGAATCCGTATTTATCTCAGTTATCGTTCCACTACCTTTTACTACATAATTTATTTCACCGGAATCTCCCATTGAATACTTACCATATTTATCAACCAGTGATGCAAAGTCACCGTTAGACTCTGTAATAAACTCATCTAAATCAACTGCCTTTTTTTCAAACTCCGGTATAGCTTGAGCGTCCCATATTTCAGCAACATTATCACCTGCATTAAACTCTTTCTTACCCGTATATTTGTCTTCTTCTCCTATTTTTACGACCTTTGCGCATCCGGTTACTGCGAAAGATGCCAGAAGAATTGATAAACATACTGCCAGTACTCTTTTCTTCATAATAATATTCTCCTTAATACCTTGCTTCATAAGTCTACTTCGATTACTTATAGGGAGAGCATTTGCCCTCCCCCCAAGTTTAATCATTGTATTTATTCTGTATATTCATATGTCTGAAGTTTGTCAACATTGTCTTTAGTGATTGCGATACAGTCAACTAACTGCTTCTCATCAACTCCTGTTGATCCATTTTTCAAGTACTTGTCTGCTTGCTCTATAGCCATTTTTGATATTAGAACTGCTTGTTGTAGAGCTGTACCTGTCATTTTACCTGCACGAATCAATTCAGCTGCTTCATCAGAACCATCAACGGATACTATTTTAACGTCAGTCATGCCATGAGCTTCAAGAGCTGCCTGTGCACCAACTGCCATCGTATCATTTCCACAAAGAACTCCTTTTATATCAGGATTTGACTGGATAATCGTCTCCATCTTAGAGTATGCTTCGTTTTGTTCCCAGTTTGCTGCTTGTTGTGCTACCATTTTAAGGTCAGGATATTGATCAACAACCTCATGGAAAGCGGATGAACGTACACTTGCGTTTGTATCAGATTCTTTACCAAGTAATTCAGCATATTCGCCTTTTTCACCCATAGCATCTACCCAAACTTCGGCAATTGCTTTAGCACCCTGATAGTTATTTGCTACTATCTGTGATATTGCAACACCTTCCGCATTGATTTCACGGTCGATTAAAAATGTAGGTATTCCTGCTTCTCTCGCTTTTTGTACTGCCTCAACTGTTGCATCAGCACCGGCATTATCGCAGATAATTGCTGCTGCTTTGTCAGCTATGGCATTATCAAATAATTCTGATTGTTTTGTTGCATCATCATCGTGAGAAGATGATTTAACTTCATAACCTAATTCTTTTGCCTTTGCTTCTGCTGTTTCTGCCTCCGCTTTAAAGAAAGGATTTGAGTGTGACGGTGTAATTACATATATTATATTAGAGCCGCCGCCCTTTAATACCTCTGATTTTTTAGACTTGCTATCGCTTTTAGCATCATCCTTTGTTTCTGTTTTTGCATTGCTGTCATTCTTTGGTTCTTCGCTCTTCTTACCACAACCTACTACCATTAGCACCACCATAGATACAACTAATGCACTTGCTAATACTTTTCTTAAAAACTTCATTTTTTTGCCTCCTTATGAATTAAAGTATCGTTTCTATATCAACAGTATCTCTGTTAATATCAAACATATTTACTTCCGGCTTATTTCTCTTACACTATCTCTTTTTATCAAGTCGGCACATATTTGAATCTTTTCTATTACTTTGTTTCCCAAAAGGCTATCGCTAACCTTTCTAACTGCAATTTCTCCCATTTCCCTTTTGTACACATGCATCGTAGTTAAAGCCGGAACTGCAGCTTTACTGAAGCTTACATCATCAAATCCAATTATTGACACATCTCTTGGTATTTTGATTTTTCTCTCGTTAAATGCTTTGAGCGCACCCAGTGCTATTTCATCATCGTCCGCAAAAAAAGCCGTTGGCAACAACGGATTTGTGTCAAGATATCTGAGCATAGACTCGTATGCAGTTTGTACTTTCGTACCTAAAACTACTATATTTTCTTTTTTTATATCATATCCGACATTCCTCATCGCCAGATGATATCCCAGTTCTCTACTCTTAAAAGCCTTTATTCTGTAAATTCCCTTTAAGTATCCGATATTAGTGTGTCCATTATTTATTAAATGTTCAACTGCCTTCATCGCAGAATCAATATTATCTATTAAGACACTACTATATTTAATGTCATCACTCCAACTATCCAAAATCACTACCCTATCGCTATCCTCTTCAAATAGCTTAAAGTCTTCATCAGTCATTTCTGTTCCTAGTAAAATGATTACCGAATGTTTATCACCCAATACTTTAGCTAAATCATGTTCAAATGTATTACTTTTATAATTAAGATTACTAAATGTTGTTTCATATCCAAGTTCCTTAGCTTTGTTCTCTACCCCTTCAATCATCATCGGAAATATTTGAGTATCATCAATTATCAGTCCATTCTTTCTGTAAGTAACAAATCTTATTTTTGAAATAGATTGATTTCGTCTATAACCAAGCTCCTTGGCCACGCTAAATATTGTCGATGAAGTCTTCTTATTTACACCTCGTTTATTGTTAAGTGCATTTGAAACCGTTGCAGGTGAGTAACCGGTAACTTCGCTTATTTTTCTTATACTTACCTTCACATTCACACCACCTTTTAAAGCCTGGGTTTAATATAAACCTTTATATAAACGTTTCTATATCTGAAAGGGTAGTAATGGAGGGTAGTGTTTTGTTTTTTGTACAGCATGCACAATTTTGCACATTGTTTTTTGTGCACTTTTAAATATAAAAAATGTGTACATCACGCCAAGTATTGTTTAAGTAATATCTCATTTTTAAAACACAAGACTAAAAGAGGTCTACCACAACAAAATCGGTAGACCTCTTATTATTTGTAACCCTTCTACTTCACATACCCATCTTTTCTAAGAGCTTCTATAGCTTTATCCACTTTGTCATCATTTACCAGAATAATTGGCCCGGTACAACCCATTCCGCTTTCTGCATAAATTCCTTGCTTCCAAAGTGCCTTTACACCATCTTCAAGATCCATTATCTCAATTCCTGCTATCTGTGAAGTTACGATCTCCTTCTTAGGTGCCTTAACTTCTTCTTCCTTAGCTGTTTTTGAATCTTCCGCCGCTTTTCTTGCATCTAATATATCCTGTAATCCGGCTTTGTTTGCAGCTTCGAATTCTTTATGAGCAATCTTAAATAATCCGTTTCTTACTAGTTCGGCTGCATAGCGAATTGCTCCTTCTATTACCGGTGCGCCTGATGCTCTGGAAATAATCATAACAAGTTTCTCGTAACCATCTCCGATTCCGGGACCATATCCATCTCCTACAGCTTCAAAACTTCCTCCTGTATTAAATGATGATAATAACTTTGTTATAATATTACCTGACAGCGAATCACATACCATTACATCCGCTGCTCCTGTTAATACATCATTACCTCTCATTACACATCCGCCGTCTGCTCTCTTGCTTTCGGCAAATGTTATTGGATAACCATTACTTTCAAGTTGTTTAAGTGCTATCTCAGTCTGTCTTGCACCATCTACGTTAAGTATTCCAACTGTCGGCTCAGGTGTTCCACTTGCTTTAGCAGCAATAATTCCATATATTGCATTCTTTATCATGCCTTCTATACGGTCAGCACTTGAGGTACCTGTAGTCGTCGCCACATACATCCTATTCCCTTTGGCAGGTGTTATGCTTCTACCTACGGTAGAAACGCCAATAGGAAACGGGAAATGCATGGTAACGGCGCCGTCTACTTCGTCCTTATCAAGAAGTTCTTCCATCTTTTCGTGACCCGCCTCATCGTCAGGTACTTCGACTGTAGTTACTCCTTCGTGATGTAGTGTTCCTATATAATACACGTCAATTCCGCTTTTTGCAGCTGCTACTGCAGCCTTCATAGCATTTTCCTCTCCGTGTTCACTACCCATACCGGTAAGTGCTATTTTAGGTCTTTCCCCAAAGCTTCCGCTTTCAAGACCATTTGCCATATCCATAAAGGTGGATGCTATTATTTTCTTTAAGTTCTCAGCCATCATATCACCCCTATTCTTCACTTGACAGAAGTGACTGTGCAAAATCTTTTAAAGCCTCTGCTACCAGTTTCTTAACCTCTTCCTTAGATACGCCTGCTTCTTCTTCGGTATTTCCTTCATTCTTTCCTATTACAAATGAAACACCATCAAATAAGTTGGTCATTCTTCCAAGGAAAAGACTTCCTTTTCCGATTATCATTGCAGTTTTTATCTTCTCTGCTTTTATATCTTCACATGCAAATCCTACATATGGTACTCCTGATGGTATATGTCCTTGTGTAGGTGCCCATCCAACCATACCGTGATTCTTTACAAAGTCATTTAAATCCTTTGGTGTCATCTCTCCACGTTTGGCAGCTAGTGCTCCTATCATCTTGTAGTTTGCAAGAGGTACATCTCCTGCTCCTGCAGGTACTGTAATATCAGGGTTTTGCATCTCAGGTGAATACTTATCAATATCAAGAATCTTCATTCCATGCATATCAAGTCCATGTACAACTAGTCCTGTCATAACAGCCTGTGGTGATGAACCTGTACCTACTGTATGACGTCCTATCATATCAAGTTTGATTTCAGGGCTAATGCCGTCATTTTGTGTAATTACTATTGCAAATCCACCAAGGCAATCCTCTAATATAGGAATACCTTTTTTAATGTGATCTTTACCGTTCATACCAAGCTTTGCAGTACATCCACCGCTTGTTACCACTACCGTTTTAAATGAACCTGCTTTAACAAGTGAAGCAGCCTCTATCATTGCATGTGTAGGTGCTGCACAGAATCCTCTAAGGTCAGAACCTGTTGAATTTGTAAGGCCTGCTACCTCAGCTGCAGCTTTTGCAAAGTTACCGCCTCCACGTTGGTTCATGTCTCCGCATGCTTCCTCTGCACAATCAATTACGTAATCTACATCTTCTTTAGATATTCCTGCATTTCTTACTGCATATAGAAGTGCAAGTACACTTGATGCTTTACTCATCAAATTCTCATGCATTACATGAGAAGATAAGTTTGTATCTATATCATGAGCACGTTTTACGCACCCTACTAATTTTCCATTATCATATAATCCTTCTGCTTCATCATCTTTAAGGAATCCTTCTATTTCTTCAATCTCGACTCCTTCATGCAGTCTTTCAACTATATCATCAGATATAATAGGATTCTTGGCAAATGCATCTCTATAAGCTGCTACAAATCCCTTCTCAAGACGTACAACTTCGAACATATCACATGTTTGAACCAAAAGTAAAAATTCTTCCTGAGGCATTATCTCACCAAAGTGACCGTACCTGTCTGCCTCTTCTTTCTTCTTATCCCACCATGGAAGTTCAACCTCTCTAAGATCATCCGGATGTACATTCCCGATATAAGTCTGGTTTGGCCAATAATTAACTGCATCCTCATATGAACGCAGGTGCTTTGGTACTTCTTTTAAATAATCAGAGTCGGGATTAACTATTCTCTCCGTTGTCTGAGTTGTTCCGTTGTGCACTACCATATCAGGTGTATGCACTAATACATAACTTGCTCCTTTTATTACACCATTCATATCAAATCCCTTTCTCCCAGAGGGGTAGACGTGCCAAAAATTCGGGGGATTTTAACACGTCTATCTTTATCAAAATATTAGAATTTACAAAATTCATCTCGAATATCCGACATCTCGCTTACAATGTCATCAATATCAAGTACCATTTCCATCATACTGATTTGTTCTTCATATACTGCTTCATCAAACTCAGCCTTTATCTCAGGCTCGCAGCAGTGATATACACGAAGTCCAAGCTGGACTCCTGTCAATGGACCTGCAAAAGTAGGATCACCTGCTGTAACTGTTTCAGCTGCAAGTCCTGCAGCCTCTCCTTCAGCAGCACCGAGTAATACAACCAGATTCTCCGGTCCGAATTCCTCAGCGAACTCCTTAACTCTCTTTTGATTCTCTAGATCCATTGCGCCTGCGCTAGTTCAGACAAAACATTCCGTTGACGAAAATATCGTTTCAGCTCCTGCTGTCTTAGCACATTCTGCTATTGCAGGACCCGGAATTCCGTCACGGTCTCCGATTATTATAACTTTTTTACCATCTAAAATAGCCATATTTAATCTCCTTTCTTATTCTTGTTCTTTTTTTAAATATACTTCTTAATCATTGCTTCTATACTTTCAGGAGTGCAATCATCCTTTACAAGCTCTTCTACTTTCTCGCCACCTTTATATATAGCCATTACAGGAAGTCCTAAAACTTTCTGAGCTATTGAAAGCCTACGTGCTTTTGTAGTATTAAGAGTTGTGAATTTAAGCTTATCTCCATAAGTATCTGAAAATTCGTGTACTTTTGGCATAAGGGCCTGGCATGGTACACAGCCATCTCCGTAAAAATCTACGAAAACATATCCATCTGCCTGTAATACCTCAGGCTCAAAAGTATTTTTATCAAGTTCTATCATAAGTCATTCCTCCTTAGGCAATATCTTTATAGATATCCTGAAATCTTTCTTTCGATTTGTGTAGCAGCTATTGCACCATCTGCAGCTGCAGTTACAACCTGACGAAAGCTCTTGATACGAACATCTCCGGCAACAAATACTCCATCAACATTAGTGTTCATGTTCTCATTACCTTTAATGTATCCTCGTTCATCCATGTCTACCTTACCTTTAAACAATTCTGAATTCGGAATTGTTCCGATAAATCCGAATAGACCGAACATACCGTCATCTTCATCAGCTTTAATAGTTGTAAGTTCACCGGTTTTAACATTCTTTACTACCATTTCTGATAATATATCATCTCCGCCGATTTCCTCTACTACACTATCCCACATAAAATCAACCTTTGGATTAGCAAAAGCCTTTTCCTGAATTGATTTAGCTGCTCTTAGTTCATCTCTTCTGTGAATAATAGTTACTTTTCTTGCGAATTTAGACAGATACATTGCTTCTTCAACTGCTGAATCGCCACCGCCAACTACGTATACTTCAAAGTCTTCAAAGAAGTTAGCATCACAAGTAGCACAGTATGAAACACCTTTACCTATATAGTCAGTCTCACCCTTGCAGCCAATTGGTCTTGCATGAGCACCTGTAGCTATAATGATGTTTTTACCTTTGTATTCGCCTTTTGAAGTTTTAACGACTTTTACATCACCTTCAAGTTCAACGCCATTAACTGTATCCGCTACTCTTTCACAGCCAAATTTCTCTGCCTGCTGTGTCATTCTTTCAATAAGAGAAGCACCTGACTCTCCTTCGACTCTTTGTCCCGGATAATTTTCGATTCCATCAGTAATGGCAATTTAACCACCATCCTGACCCTTTTCGATAATCAAAGTCGTTACACGGCTTCTTCCTGCATACAGTCCGGCTGCCAGGCCTGCTGGTCCTGCACCAAGAATAATTAAATCATAAATTGTGTCCATACTGCTTCTCCTTTATACCTTTTCTGATTTCAAAGATTTAACTAATGAAACACTAGCAAATAACATAATAAATATAAATGGAAATGCTGCTGCAATAGATATTATTTGAAGTGGTTTTAATCCACCTGCAATCAAAAGGCCAACCGCAAGTGAAGATTGCACTATCCCCCACAGAACTTTCTTACCGTTAGGTGGGTTTAAATTACCTTTTGATGACAGCATTGACAATACAAAAGTCCCCGAATTTGCTGATGTAATGAAAAATGTACACAACAATACTAATGCAACTATTGACAATAATGTTCCTAGTGGATATTCATTCATTACAACAAACAGCCCTGTCTCGGGAATCGCAGCCACCTCACTTAATGTATCTAAAGATAATGTACCATTCATTCCCAGATTGATTCCCAAAGTACCAAATATAGCAAACCAGACAAGCGATCCAAGTGTAGGTGCAATTACAACTCCTGCTATAAATTCTCTAATTGTTCTTCCTTTTGAGATTCTTGCAATAAATACCCCGACAAATGGAGCCCAGGCTATCCACCAAGCCCAATAAAATATTCTCCACCCGTCAATCCATGAATTATCTCCATAACTATTTATACCGAGACTATCTGGGATAATATTTCCCAAATACTCTCCAATTCCGTTCGTAAAGCTATTAACAATCTCTACTTTAGGTCCGACTAGGAATACTAACAGCATTAACGATAATGCTATATAGAGATTTGCATCGGATATGATTTTAATTCCCTTATCAATACCTGCAACTGCTGAAAAAATGTATATCACGGATATCACAATTATTATAATTATCTGGATTGTAAGACTCGATGGAATACCAAACATATAATCGAGTCCACTGTTAATCTGCAATACACCAAGTCCAAGTGATGTTGTCACTCCTGCAACTGTAGCAAATACTGCTAATACATCGATTAGTTTTCCCCAGAATCCTTTTACTCGTTCTTCTCCTATAAGCGGCTCAAATATCGAACTTACAAGCCCCGGCTTTTTCTTTCTAAATTGAAAATATGCAAGAGCAAGACCTATAATCGCATAATTAGCCCAAGGATGGATACCCCAGTGCATAAACGAAGACTTCATTGCAAAACTTGCCGCTTCTGCAGTACCTCCTTCCATTCCCATTGGATTTACAAAGTGCGAAACAGGTTCTGAAATCCCCCAAAACACAAGTCCAACTCCCATACCTGCACCAAATAGCATTGCAAACCAAGATACTGTACTATATTCCGGCTTAGAATTATCGTCTCCCAGTTTTAACTTCCCGAACTTACTAAAAGCCAGTACTATAACAAATATTACGAAAAACAACATAGCAATAAGATAAAGCCATCCGAAATTCTTTGTTAGAAAACTATATATCCCATTAGACACTACCGTAAAGCTGTCACTAAGAAACACTGCCCAAACTGCGATACACACTGTTAATATTAAAGATATAATAAATACCGGGTTTCTCTCTTTCTTCATCCATTCCCTCCTCACGTAATCTACACTTTAAATACAGTTTGTTCATCAATATCAACGGTTAAACTTTCTAATGCTACCTTTGTTCTGTTGTATCGAAGTTTCCACTGTTGCTCTTTTGGAGTCCCCGGATCACCCAATGGATATGGGATGGATATTGTTGGAACAATACGATTAGCTCCTACCGTTTTAGCTACAGGTATCAGATTACACATTTGTACAATTGGAAACCCTGCTCTTTCAATTTCCTTTACCATCGTTGCACCGCAACGAGTACAGGTACCTCAAGTAGAAACCATAATAACCCCGTTTACATGGTCATCTTCTAAAAATGGTACTATCTCACTTGCCATTCTCTTTGCTTCAGCTTCCGTCGTTCCGGTTCCAACTGTAGAGTAGAAATACGGATGTAGGCTTCCATATTCACCCTCTTCCTGCAATTTTTTAAGTGCATCAATAGGAGTAATTACATTCGGATCAGCATCTGCGGCAGCTGGATCAAATCCTGCATGTATTGTCTTGTATTCTCCCCCTTTTAACTGCTCCATAGTGCTGACATCATATCGTCCCCATCTTGTTGCCGATGCTGACTGAATATGATCAGGATTTTCCACCGGAACAATCCCTCCTGTTGTTACCAACGCTATCCTTGCATTTTTCAAATCCTTAATAGCAGGAGCTATAGGGACTCTGTCTATCTTCGGTATTGGAAGTTCTGTTTGAAACTCCTCGCCATTTAGTTTCTTAAGCAGCATGTTTATCATACGTTCAGATGCAGGTTTGCAATCAGAAAGCCACACTTGACTTCTGCTTCCTCTTCCAAAATATCCTTCTTCATCTGCCGGACCAATCTTTTCACCAACTATTATTTTATTTGACAGAAGAACCATTGCCTTTACGTCTTTTCGCATTTTGGATGCAATATTGCCACCCTTAAGAATATACATATCCTTTTTAAACATTTCTACACCGGGATTTTCTACATTCATCGATGTAACGACAGGAACATTAAACTCTTCTTTTACCGCCTTACATATTGTCCCACACGCGACACCATATCTACCTGCCTGAAATGCGGGTCCCGCTATAAATATGTCTATTTCAACGTCTTTTAGCATATTTAAAATAGTACTTACTGCTTCTTCGGTCTTACTTCCCATAAAGTTATCACCACATATAATGGTGTGTGTTATCTCAGCATCTAATTGCTTTGCAAACTCAAGTGCCGGTCCTACTTTACCTTCTCGAATTTCCGGTGCAAAATCTGCTTTGTCCTCACCACCTATTTGGCCAAAAAACTGATTTACATATAAAATCGCTTTCTTCATCTGCTTCACCTCTTAGAATTCTTTCATCGTCTTTGGTGACCACCCACTAACTCTATCACCACAGAACATCGCATTGTTTTCCATGACTATTGAACCATCTTCTTTAACAGAAGGGCCAAGCAACTCATCATCTGCCCATCCGCCTGAACATCCATCTCTTCCAAGTGCTTCAAGTTCTCCGAGAACAACTTTCATCCCAGGTAGTTTGATGAGTTCCGAAACATTTCCACATGATACAATAGCATCACATTTCTCGTCTAATGTAACTAGAGGTTGTGACCTTCCATCTCTACCGGTGCATTCATTAGTAACCCCAACAGTTTTAACACCTGCATCTTCAAGTGCAACATAGCATCCGATAAAATCAGCATCGGGATTTCCATATCCTTCTTCAGCTACTACAGCTCCATCAGCACCCAATGTATTTGCCAACTGTGCTACATATACTGCTGCTCTTTCTTTTTGCTCCAAAGCAACATTTAGATTAGACATAATGACTCCTAAAAAATTGATAGTCTTTCCGTGCTCTGCATAAAGAGCCTTAATGTTTGGGCAATTCTGATAATCATAAGTTGACCACTTTGATGATACCGGCATAAAACTACCGGATATTATAGCACCATCCAGAATCTCATTAGGATGCATGACAGTTGGTAACATGTGATTCATATCCCAACCATAAGCCAAAGTGTTATATCCCATTTCTTCCATCTGTGATTGTGGCTGCATTACGTACACTACTGAAGGTAACTCTTCAGTTGTTTCATTTCTTTTTATCATTGCTTCAAGTTCATATGTTTCTGTAACCATAGGCTTAAGTTCCCTAACACATTCAGCAATATATGTTGCAAGTCTATGTCCTGCTCTTCTAAGTGCATCATTTTTCTTTTGCTGCTCTCTTTTTTCAAACTCTTCGTTTGTATCGGCTACTAGCACAACATTGTTAAGTTCTCCAAACAATGTGTATTTCTGACCTTCACCGCTCATATCAATTACTCCATCTTGGAAGCCACCCCAGTGTTTTCCAACAACTAGCACGGAGCAGTTCTTAAGAGCATGTGTAACTCCATCTCCTGCTTTTGATATATCTCCCTCATATCCGGGAAATACAGCTCTACCATCTAACTTCACTCTTGGCTCTATCGCTTCCTTTACCGGACACATTCTTATCTCATCACCCGGTTTAGCAATGAATAAATCTGCTTCTGTGATTCTTTCATCCTCTTTTATATATGAGAGGGCTGAGTCCTTATCAATATACAAAATACCATCCTCATACTTTAATTCATTTGCAAAGACAATATCTCTAACATGAAAATTTCCTATTTCCAGTTTCATCTTCTACCTCCAATCTTTATTGGTGTATTAAATAGTTATAGTTTCTTTCTATTGGCATATTTACCATATACCAACTTTAATAAGCGCGCTTATATATAATATTATACAATGATTATATAAATAAGCGCGCTTATTGTCAAGATATTGTTGGTGTTATTGCTATTTTTATTTAATCATTTATAGATATTATCTATATGAATGATACCCGTCTTTGGTAGCTATCACCATAAATCTTTAGGAGTAAATCACATATTGAAATCCTTGAAACAGCCTGAAATAAGGCTTTTTTTATTGTCCGAAACACTTGCAAAAAAAAGTTTTTATGTGATATAACAATGGTGATAGTGGTGATATCTAAAAAGGAGGATCTTTATGGCATATTTTCTAAAGAAATCTACACTTAAAAACAGGACATATCTTGCCATTGTTG
>JBKEBP010000176.1:0-1583 GCA_047973235.1 Suipraeoptans sp.
CTATCTTTTTCCAAATAAAAACCTTCTACACCATGTTTTTTCGATAACTCAGCTTGTAATTCTGCTAAATTCTTACCAGACTCAATACATGCTTTAATGCCATCCATCATCGCTAAATAAAATACAGCAAAAGCTAAATAAGTATTGGTAAAAGGATTTGGCGAACGCATCTCAAAGCGAGTGGCCATAGAGTTATCAATATCACGTACTAGTCCTGCCAAAATAGTTCTGTTTCTGGACGGAACGTCTGGAGTATGACCTAAAGATGTAACGATACAAATTGGAGCCTCAAACCCTGGTTTTAAACGATTTAATGAATCATTCGTAGCTGAAACAAACGGATTAATAACTTCATAGTTTTTCAAAAGGCCCATGATACTGCCATAGCCAATAGCTGAAAGGAATTCTGTTTTTAAATCTGTTGGTGAAAGCAAATTAATAATTCTTCCATCATTCAAGCGAGCAGCTAAACAAATATGCATATGTTCACCACTACCGGCAACTCCATGAATAGGTTTTGCTTGGAAGGTTACTTCCAAACCATTCATTCTAAAAACTTCTTTAACCACAATACGTGCTAATAGTTCATTATCAGCAGTTTGCAATCCTGTGCTATATTTCCAATCAATTTCCAATTGCTCCATAACATGAGTAAGATGTCCTGAACCGTCTAACTGCCCTTTAACTCCACCAACCTCTTTATGGCCCATTTCTGGTTCCAAGCCGTAAAACTCTAAAGCTTCAACCGCTTGTTCAAGAGCTGTACGAACATTACCACGCGTTCTCTGCCAATATTGTTCCTGCATAACCTGAGATCTGGAAAGTGCGTCTATGGAAGCATCTTCACTAGGTGTTTTTACCCAAAACTCTAATTCGGTAGCACTGGTGAAAACGATATCCGTGATTTCATCTCCCGAAATATGTTCCAAACCATAAATGGTAGGATTTTTTTTGCAGAGATCTAATAATTCGGTGCGCACATATTCCAAACTGTTTTTTAAAATTGATCTGGAATCTACAAATACTTCATTATGTAATAGGAAACAAGGAATTCTTAAAGTACCAATCATTTTCCCTGTTTCGATATCAAAATGCTCATAGTTATAATCAACAAACCAATTAACATCTTTATCCGTAATCATATCCACACGAGCATTATTTAATGTTGCAATTCCAGGCATTACAACAGATGATCCATCAGTCTGAGCGGCATGCTCGTCGAGAAAAGTATCAATATCATCAATAAAAACCGAAATAGGAATCTTTTCATCAGTATCATTGCCGGCAAAATCAATGCCCACAAATGAAACAAATTTAATTTCAGGATGATCTTCCAAGATTGCAACCAAATCTTCTTTATTATGCTGTGAAGGTGGAATTACATAAAGCAAATCACTCTTTTTCATAAAATAGCCTCCTAAATTTTAATAAACTTTAATAAATTAGGCCTAATGCCATAAACACTACCATTACGCAAAAAAGACCCTTCTTTCATATCCAGCTCATACAAAAGAAAGATCCCCATTGACCTATAGTAATTATATAGGATATTGCTTGATATTGTCCAGCAGGGTTACATAAAA
>JBKEBP010000254.1:0-12104 GCA_047973235.1 Suipraeoptans sp.
TAAACACTGGGCTGTAGGATTTTCCTTTATTACTCAAACTCTATAATTTCATACCTGTCACTGGTGTGAAATTCTAACAGAATCGTGGCTTTTTCTGCCACGTATGCATTTATTTTTTCTCTATTCTCTCTCTTTTCAATATAAAAGTGTATCATAACTGTATCACAGAAGTATTTTCGTGATACACCACTCTTGTATCATGAAGAATTAGCATTAACAATTTTAAACTGTCTCTACTAGGTAAAATTCCTTTCATAAAACAATCAATTTTTATGTATCGGATTTCTTTCTCCAATTCTTATAAGATCCGGAAGTAATTCTTCCATCTTGAGGTTTCTCTGCATCTTCGGGTATTGCCCATGCATTACCAAATTTCATTGCTCCATCAAGCTTGCCTGCTGTACATATATTTTGAATATTTCGAACTGACATATTCCATTTTTCCGCTGCATCTTTGGCTGTTATGAAACCGTTCATCTAGCACCTCTTTCTCAAATTTTTGGTACAATTTTATTATATCGCAAATGCGAAAAAAGTCAATATAATTTATACATAATAAACACCAATCTGAACTACTATACAAACAAAATAATTTCATAGGGACAATAACATATTTATAATTCGATTTGTTGGTGAATATATATTGGTATATTTATCTCACAAAGCAAACAACCATCATTTAATTAGTAGGAGGTGCTAATATGGCAGGAACATTATTATCAGTTATTGGTCACGCAATTGTTGATGTCGTTGTAATTATCATTACCAAAAAGTCTTAACTATATGAAAGGAGGCACTCTACATGGCCGGAAAGAAAGATAATGTAGTTGTTGCAGTCATTGGAGATCTTACTCCAAATCAAGCTGCAGAATTGCAGAAGCAGATTGTAGTAGCCAAAAAAAAGTATGCCCCAAATGGGCGTGGCACCATTGCTACTGGTACACGTGAAAATGTCAGTGTTCTTATTCAGGGAAACTCAAAACGCAATCATATTGCAAATATTTTATAGAAAGAGAGGTTTATTATGAACTACAACTTATTAAATTCTGGAGATCGTATTTTAACCATTACTTCTGACTTCATTGCAATTGAACGCAATGACGGATCAGTTGATTTATATAAACTCACCATTTCGAAAGAATGTATTTATTTTGATATTGAACATCCTACCACAATTGGCTATTCTAACGAATCTGTCGATCCTATTACCGATAGCTATGAAACGGAATCAGGTGTTCGTATTATTAATTTCTAATTTGGAGGTATATAACAATGGCTAAACGTAATAATAGTCACACCCATGTTCAGCATTTGGGTAAAATCCGCGATAATTATATTTGTCAGGCTTGTGGAAGTATCAATGCTCCTGAAGGTCACCATATTATTAACTATCAATATGGTGGGAATGCTCATACTGATAACATTATCACCTTATGTCATACCTGTCATAAACAGGTTCACCGCGGTAATATAGACATTATCAAATTTTGAGGTGGATTTGCACATGAATTATATCGTAGCACAGTTTAAGAAATATCCTAAATGCAAAAATATATATGATGCTAATGCGATCATGGGCTTATTTGGTTGTCCGTATGCATGAATAAGATTTTTTCCATTCAAAAAATGAAGAAGTCATCTAAACTGTGTACGAATTCCACATTTAAATTGACATAATATTAATTCAAGTAGATAATTACTATAGTATATTTAAAGAAAGGAGCCACACTATGAAAATTCTTCCTAATGAAGCTATCACACATAATGGACGCTTTCATACTGATGATGTTTTTTCAGCTGCTTTACTGAAAATCCTTAATCCAAATATCATCATTAAAAGACTCCCAAATGCTCCAGAAGACTTTTCTGGTCTTGTATTTGATTTATCAACAGGGGAATATGACCATCATAGCCCTACCCTAAAATATAGAGATAATAAAATTCCTTATGCCTCCTTTGGCTTATTATGGAAGGAATTTGGTTCTTCATTAGTAGGTGAAGATGCTGCCAAGACATTTGATGAATCATTTGTTCAGCTGCTTGATCTCCAAGACAATACGGGCGGCAATAATCTACTTTGTAGAGCTATCACTCAGGGCAATCCTAAATGGGATAGCAACGATTCTCCTGACGAATGTTTTTTCAAAGCAGTGGATTTTGCAATGTATGTTCTTACAAATGAAATCGACAGTATGAGGAGTACAGAAAAAGCTTCAAGTATTGTTAAAAATGCTCTATTAGAACAGAAGAATAATATTGTAATCCTTCCAATAGGCGTTCCTTGGAAATCAATTTTAGTGCCAGAACCAATTCTGTTTGTTATCTACCCTTCAACGCGTGGTGGATACAATGCTCAAGCAGTCCCTATAAATATTTCTTCTCAAGAGTGTAAGCTGTACTTTCCAAGTGAATGGCGAGGTCAAACAACTTGTTTGGAATCAATCTCCAATATTTCCGGACTTACTTTTTGTCACACTAGTGGTTATATTTTATCTGCTAACACAATTGGAGCTGCTGTCTCAGCTTGTTTAAAAACAATAGAAAATGCCTCATAGCACATTAGCCACATGCTTGAGGCATTTTTCTATTCTTCTTCGTCTGAATCTCCATCTGTATTTATTCCAGAAATTTTGATTTCACTATCCGTATTATAACTAGAAACATACACTAATAGTGCATACATAAAATCAGGTATGTCATAAGCTTTATTGGTTATTTCTAACTTTAAGAACGAATATATTCTCGTATCATTAAATACCATAATTTCCAAATATTGATACAAATTCATTAGATTTGGATTATTTAAAGATAGATATTTTTTATTTAGTGACCCATTTTCCATTCTTCTCAATCGCAATACTCCGAGAATATACTCTAAGCAATATCTGATTTCACTAAGACTGTCCCTATCAAGATATTCATAATTAACCGCTTCCAGGCAATGCCCTATATAGTCAATTGCCTTATCCAGATAATCCAATACAATCTCTGGACTATCCTGATAAAAATTGAAAATAAATTCCTCATCATGCCATACTGCCTTTGCAAGAATTCCGATCATGTCAATTGATTTCTCTAATTTTATATCCAATGTTTTCAAAAAGGATTTCTGCATAGTAGTAGTATACTCACCAAGTGCACATCCTATCTCGTATTCAAGTGCTCTTTCTCCAGACAAATATGAATTTAGATATTCTGCTACAATCGGAAAGTAGTCATGTCCAATATTTCGTGCTGCTAATGAGTATTCAATAATAGCTTTATTTTGATCTTTGTGATTATCATATTCATGATACAAAGCTAACCATTCTTTTTGATTTTCGGCGAAAATTCTTCTGAAATCATCAGGACATCCTTCCTCTACTAATGATCTATTATTTGCAAAGACTACCCTCATCCATCTATTATAATATGCATTCACAAAATGTTTTGGTGGTGTATCTCCTGAATGGATACGTTTAGCCACTTTGTATTTCTGCGGTATGTATCGTCCTCGATCTTCGTTATGAATATTGATTGCAGATAACTGTTCAGTTTTTTTATGTTCAATTACCTCAAAAGAAATAGAATCAAGTTCCTCATCAAACTCATCTGAACTGACAAATTTTTCAGAAGACACTGCAATTGTCGTATCTTCTCCATTGTAGTTTATTTTTAAAATCGCCATTACCGTTCCATTTTTGTTTGTGAACCACACTCCATTATCTCTTGTCCTTGCTACCCATACATCATCAATCTTATATCGTTTCTGTTTTTCAGGAATCTCGTCTTCCAATAAAAATGAAATGCATTCCAACGAATATGGCTTACGTGAACCTTTCTCCCAATCCCATTCACTCCATTTTACTAAAACCTTATCCCCCATAGAAGTCACGTGAACAAATTCTCCACATTGCTGGTTCCTCCAATTACGTTCTATTCGCTCATTTGTTAAATCATGGGTCTCATAACCTTTACCTATTAATTCAAATTTCTCGGTAATTGCCTGTAATGTGTTTATGATATCTCCACGCCTTCCAACAAATGTTTCTAATTCTTCCCAGGTGAGTTTTCTTGGAAATTCTGGCACAGGTATATTTTTCCATTCATATTCATTAAAGTTTATCCATTCTACCTTAGCTTCTGCAAAACCTGCATTTTCAGGATTTATTGGTCTAAATATCAACGTGTATGGATCTTCTGCTCCATAATGATAAACCATGTCTAGGCTACACTCAGTATCCTCTGATAAAGGAAACTTGTTACTTCTTACCACAGCCTCATACTGCATACGTCTTGCGCTATCTTCTTGAACAAGTCTAAAATGATATTCTGCCTCTCCTTTAGGTAGCGTAAACGTATTTGCAATATCGATTTTCTGCGGAGTAAAAACAGGTAATACAGTTGCTTCTTTAATCAGATCAAACACACCATACAGTTTCTTTATTGATAAATTAGGTAAATGATCATGCCAAAGATGTATTGATGTTTCCTGCTTTAATCTTTCAAACAATCTTATGCCATATAAGGCATTGCACTTATCCCCGTACTGAATAAAGAATTTTTCTCCAACAAGATTATCAACTAATGATATAATATGTATTTCAGATTCTCCAATCACAGCATGCTGTCGACTCAAAAAATTTGCAATTTCATTATCAATATTAAATCTCAAATTGCGAATGGTTTCTGATAAATCATCTCTGATCGTAAACCATGACTCTTCATCAAATAGAATAGATAATCTATTTGTTTCTGACAAAATACCCTCTATTCCAAATAACTGATAAATTTTCTCAGCTTTTACGCAACCAGCATTTTTTAAACATTTCACAATCTCATCTCTGATTTTTGTTTTCACTGAAATAGTTGCTGTTGGATGTCTTTCCCACACTACACCTTTATAATCAGGAATATCTTCGAGAATATCTTCATCAAACTCTCCCTTTACAAGAGTCAATGTCAATTCATCATCTAACAAATTCAAAACAAGAACAAAATCGTTTGGAATAAAATACTCTAAAAAGTCTTGCGATCCCATATAATCAAAAGCAACCCCTACACTTAATGGCATGCTACTTACGTGTCTATATGCCATACGCGCTGCTTTATATATTTTGCTAAGCTGAAATTCATTATACGCATCTGGAAATACATAGGACAATTTCTTTGCATATATATATCCTTCCATCATGTGCATAAGTCGTTTCAACTGTTCGAATGATTCATTATCAACAGCGTATGGAATCGTATATGTAGTAGTTGTTCCATGATCCATTCTTATCGCACTTGCAGTGTCACATGGAATATAAAATGTCCGTATATCGTCATACAAATCTTTTGTAACATACATTTGCTGAATCACGCGTTCTTCTAAAAAATTTAGTTCATTTTCATCATCAAGGTATGAAGGATGCAAAGAAAATAAGTCAATGACAACATTGTCTATTTTCCTTTTTGTTTCTATTTGCTTATTTACTTCATCTCCTTTCGGAATACCTATTTTTGTCGCATATAACATTGCGCATTTAACCACATTCCTCACATTCAATTGAAATGTGGTGGTTTCTTTTCCATCAGAAACAATATGAAGCTTCCCTTGCTCCACAAATGCAATAGTTGTGTTACAACCATCAAAAGTGTTAATACTATTTTTCTCTAGTTTAATTGAATAACTTTTGTCATTCTTATCTAAGAAAAATATCATACGATCTCCACTATTAAGTTTATAACTATTGTAATCTATTTCAAATGGAGCTTGTACTATTTTAACCCTGCTATGGATCTGTGTTAGAAATTCATAAAAGAAAATAGTTGCTAATCTTTCATCCGCATTTACACTATCTGCTATTATCAACTCGTCTAATGACTTCAATGCATTCCATGCATTCCATATTTTTTTGTAATTCTGATCGGATAATAAGGTGTTGTTCGGTGGTAAATTTTCCCACCTACGTATTTCCCAAATATCATTTCGATATAAAAATGAAGCTAATTCATTACATATCTCATATTCCACTTCTGGAATCTGGTTTTTTGGTACATATCTAATTTTCATTGTCAGTTGATCTAATACTTCTCTAGCAAATTCAACAAACAATCTATTCTCGCCTGTATCTAAGCTCATTCGTCGTTGTACAGCTAAGATACTATTCCCTGCAGACGATACCTTCTGTTTAATCGTTCTTCCAGATTGTCGACTCAGCCAATTTAATCCTTGACTATTAATCTCTTTGACTTTATATGAAGGAGTCATAACATTTTCTCGAATGATTTTCTCTCTCATATTCTTCGAAATGGTTCGAAAAGCTTCTATTGATTCATTCAAAATATTTGATAAAGCATCTTCTTTTGAATCTGCTCTTCTGAAACTATAAAGATTATCTTCAAGCAGCTGTACTAAGCTATAATCAATAGTCTCCTTCTCTGTGTTATTCTGCATGCGTATTATCCAATTCTGAATATACTGCAGAATTAGTGTGTCTTCTTTAGTCTCACAATCTGTATCACGTGCAAAGGACTTACAGTAATTCTCGTAATTGTCATATTTCTTCACAATCTGCCCCCTTTGATACATTTACTGTTCTCTTTCTACTCTTTAGAAGTCTTTTCTACGTTTTCTTCTATGATTTCTTCTGTATTCTCTTCTGCAGTTTCTTCTTTAAACTTTTCTTCGTCATCCCCAAGGTACTTTGCACTGCTCCACACAAACTGTCCATACCCCTGTTCACAAGCAATTTCAAAATCATACTTCAGATTATCGAATCCTTCATCTGCCAACAAATCTTCAATGTTTTGTAAACTCTGACGACCTTTTCCTCTAGTTTCAATACCTCTAAGCTTTGGCATAACTTTTTGAACCAACTGATCCTCAAATGCGATTCTCATTTCTGCTTTAAGTTCCTCCGTTACCTGTCCTTGCGCAGTTAATAATGCACGTCTTACAGTAGGATAATTTGCAATATAGTATTCTATTGATTGCCATACACGGTGTCCCAATGCTCTTCCAACTTCTTCTAAAAATTCATTAATTTTTTCAATGATTAGCTTGTACTCACCAAATATTCCCATCTGTTCCTTCGAAAACGTGTTGTCCAGGTCATTTGTTGTCCAAGTCTTCCATGTATTAGTCAACAATTTCCTTTCTGTTTTCTTTAATTTTTGCATTTGTGTTCTTTCTGCAAGGTGTTTTGGTCTTGGGAAGTTAATTACCATACTTCTATCAATCACTTTGTCTGACAAGGATTTTGTGGTTTCATCCTGGTTCATGGTACCTGTCCAAAGTACATTTCTTAATAATGGCAACTGATATGGTTTTACTCCTGCACCAAGGTTAACGTTTACATTTGGTAAGTCCTTAACTGTTTTTCCTCTACGTTCTTCTAACTTACTCAAAAATTCTGCAAAATAATGCTCTACATAAGCTAAGTTCATCTCATCTAAGAGAACTACGCTCATATAATTTCTAAAGTCACTTTCCTTATCTGTACATTTTGCCAAGTAACTCAGCAAATCTTCTGGCTGAAATTGATTATCAATTGAATTAAAAAATCCTAACATAGATTCCTGGCTATCCCAGTTCGGCTGAACTGCAACTGATATAAAATTTAATCCACCAAAAAATGAATATAACTTTGGAAGCTCTGACTTACCAGTTCCACTCACTCCTGCCAAAACTGTAATAATCGACCAATCATTTATCTTTAAAGCAGTGTGGAATGCATATAGAATTCTTTTTTGGAATTTAATACCATACTTATCACACTGATTTTTAATACTTTGAAGCCACTCAAGCTCATCCATTTCAACAGGATAAGGTTCCCACTGTGTTTCTTCATCCGGCAGTGCAGCAATGTCTCTTTTTATAGATCTAATTCGTGCTTCTCTATCTAATTCTCTTTCTTCTGGTGTTGAAAGACGTAATAATTCTGTCTGTAATGATTTTTGAAGATTTCTAGCTTCTTCTGCTTCTACTGATAGGTTTGCATTCTTTTCTTCCAATCTTCTAACTTTGCTTTGAAGTGCTTGAACCTCATCATCGGTTGTCGAAATACGTCTAATCTCCTCATGTGCATCCATTAACTTAGTTTCCAGTGCTCTTTTCTCGCTACTTACACGATCATATTCAATTCTTGTAGTGCTATTTGCAGCTTCATCTAAAAGAGCTTTGTTTCTTGCTTCTAAGTCTGCAATCCTCGATCGAATTTTAGATGGGTCCATGCCATATGCAGCTCTAAGGCTTTCGATATTCTCTCTAGTAGCAATCAATCCTGCCACTTCATTTCTAAGCTTATCTAATTCCTCATCCTTAGCATCTAATTTACGATCATAACTATCAATTCGATCTGAAAATCTTTCGTTTATTTCTTGCTCAAGGTTTTCATCCGAACCTTTTATTCTCTGACGTTCTCTATCAAGTCTCCTTCTCTCTCGTTCATTAGTTGTTTTGTCAGACTCAATTTGTGCTTCTCTCTCTTCAATAGAAACCTCTAATGCTTTAATTTCCTGCTCTTTTTGGGTAAGACGTTTTGACTCACGTTCTGTACGCGCCTCACCTTCTCTTAATTCTCGTGTTCTTACCTCTATATCTGCGTCTGCCGCAGCTTTTGCAGCTTTTTTATCTGCTTCAATCTGTTTCCTACTTTCAGCTTCGGCTGACTCAATCTCCCTCTTTGCAGATGTTTTCATTCCAGCAATTTCTTCTGCAGCTTCTTTTCTAGCCGCAGTCAATTCTCTATCTGCGTTAGCACGAATATCTGCCATTTCTTTATCTGCTTTGGAGCGAATTACAGCTAACTCTTTGTTTAATGCAGTAATCTGAGCTGCTTTTTCTTTTTCAAACTTTGCCCATTCGCTCTCAATCATAGAAATAATTTCGGCATCTTTCTTTGCACGAATTGCAGCAAGCCCTGCGTCAAATTTTTTCTTTTCCTCCTGTAGCTGCTTCTGTTGTTCGTGTACTGCAAGAGCTTTCTGTTTTTTAATCTCTGCTATCTGCTGAATTATACTAGTTTTAAAGCTTTCCAACCGTCCCTGCTCATCAGTTAAGCGAGCCTGCCACTTAATCAACTCAGTTACTTGTTCTTTATAACTTTTATCTTTTGCATCAGCCTCAGCCTTATCTACATCAATTTCAGCTAGCTTTGCTTCTGTTTCAGAGGCATTAGCCTCAGCATTAACACATTGATCCATAGTAGTTTCTTGTTTGTTATTTTTGACTACTTCTTCTGTTGTTTTATTATCGCTCATCCTATATCCCCCCTATTACTTTGGTCACTTTAATCACTTTATCTCTAAGCTGTTCCAGCTCCGTTGTATCGAGTTTTAGTGCAACATTGTTTCCATGTTTTCTATAATCCGTTATCATAGAGACCACATTTACAAAATCCATTTTCTTAAGTTCTAACAATTCATCATCACAAAATCCAAGATACACAAGTGCTTGTGCTCCTAATGTAGTATTTTGGTTTTTAAGAGTATCCTTTATATATTGACTATTTACTTCCACAAATCCTCTAGGTAACTCTTTACCCCATCTACCAGCCGCTTTTTTAACCAGATCCTCTTTTGATATCTGCGAGTCTTTTCTCATAAAGAATACTCGTTCATGAATCACTTCTTGTAATATTCGGTATAGAGTATTGACGTACTCATACGGAGCAGGATAGACCTCTTTTCCTGGTGCAATAAGTCTCCACTCATTTTTCAACGATTCATTCATAATATTATAATAATTCATTGGTCCAAAAATTTTCGAAAGATTCACATCTACCATTAAACGAACATTTTGTCTTTGTCTACTTGAGCTCACCTGCGTATCATCTTTCTCTTCATAAACAAAATTTGGTAACATTTTTTCTATTAAAAGAGTTGTAAAGTAATATATTTGATCAACATATTGGACATTAACTTCTTCTGCAGAAGACTTGTGTCTCAAATTCTTACATTTATTGTGCAATTTATTGATTGTATGCATTGCGCCAGGATATTCCTTTAAAAAGTTTCTAAAATCACTATGTTTATTATCAAAAGCTTCAACAATAACCTCTGGTAGTGCTATATAAAGATTAGGCACTTTATCAACATGCATCTTCTGAATATTCTTCTTGTTAACTATGCCAAATAGATACTCATATTGCCTTATATAATCTATCCCTATACTTTCACCTAATGTCAGAATTAATTCTCTATTTTGGTAGGTATCTTGTCTAAAAAGAAGATTTCTTTTATCAGAAGCAATCGGATGTTCTAGAAGATAAATAAAAAGTACATGTTCAATTACAGCATAGCAATTAAGCAACAATTGTTTTTGACTGTATTGTTCTTCTACGTACTCATCTTTTGAAGCACCAGACTCCTCTTCCATAAGTGTTTCATATGCATCTTTGATATTTTGTATTGGTTGATATAATGTTCGATATCTGCCTTCATTCGCTCTTTCGAAATCAAAAATATTATTCTCCTCTTCAAGCAATTGGGTATTTGTTTTAATCGCTTTTTCTTTAAGACTATCAATTATTTCTGGAAAAGTATTTTTAATATATCCAGCTATGTAATCATTATTTGCAACAAATCCATCTGATGCAACTAAATCTCCTACGCTCCCTTCCTGAATCGCTACTTTTACGTGCAATAAACAATCTTCTGCCGAAGTATTTTCAATGGAATACCCATTAACAAACCCAACTACTGAAAATCGAATTGAATTTTCTGCAATTTTGTTATATGTATCTAATGCTCTCCTCACTACTGAAGGCTTAAGCATTTTCCCTCCAAACCCACCTGAAGAATTCTTTGACATCAGATTTGCTCCTTCAATAATTATAGGTCGTCCCACTGATCCAAATTCAATCACAGTCTTACTATTCGATTCTTTTATTATAGAAGCATAATTCAATTCTCCAAAATGAATGTATGGCAATATTTCACCGGTTGCTTTAAGCACAAACATTTTTGCCTGCCGATACATTGCACCAGAGTTTTTGCTATTGAAATTATTAATATAATTTTTTCCCAAATCACTCAATGTGTACTCATCTTTTTCCAATAGACCTAATTCTCTCAATCGTATACGAATGAAACTAACTATATCTTTTGTCAAACACAATGTATCTGCCATCTCATCCTTTGTGTATGGCTTAAACGCTAATAATTTCAGAACTGCATCCTCAAAAATATCTAATCTTTGTTCTACCATTGCCTGAACCGGCACTAAAACTTCATATGTTGTACATTGCACAAAATAATCTACACTTGAGCCTAGTAGATGAACTTCTGGAAACAACTCCTCATATCTAGTCTCTTCAAAAAGACTGTATACTTTATCAATCGCCACCTACTACAACCTCCTCGCTTTTGCATAGATCTAATAATTTCTGCATTCCAGGAACACATGTTTTCGCAAGTCTTCCCCATTTTCCATCCATGAATATATTACTGTCACCCACTACAATGAGCATTCTTTTCTGTCTACTCAAAGAAACACAAAGTCTATTCTCTGATATCAAAAATCCGTAATTCTGTAGCCCCACACTTTCTCTATATTCTTTGAATTTCTTAAAAGCTTCTTTATCTTTTTCTAATTTTTTTTCATCTTGCTCCAGAATGGTAAAATCAATAGACTCTGGCTTTTTCGTTTCAGGATTCTTATAAATAGGATCTCCTTTGTGTGTACGAACAACTGACAAGAAAATAACATCAAATTCCATTCCTTGAAATGCATCAACACTACCCACTCGTATCTCTTTTACTTTCTTTCCAAGCTTTTTTAAATCCACATCAGTATTAATTAAGCGTTTTATCAGCCTTACTTGTTCACTATAGAAAGAAATCACACCATAAGACAAATCCATACCGTCTGCGGACATAATATGCCTTTTTAAAAGCTCAACTATTTTTCGTGCTTCACAATCTCTAGATCTGCTTGTACCAATATGATCCTCTGGACCATTATCATTTGACATATCAACCCATAATAAAGGTTTTGGATATAAATTCTGGATATAATTACTTTCTGATAAAGGCGATGCAAAACTTTCACCATAACTTTTATAGAATGTATCGTTAATAAAGTTACCAAGCATTGGGTGCATTCTATATTGTGCATCTAAGACTATCGTTCTAGG
>JBKEBP010000018.1:0-3978 GCA_047973235.1 Suipraeoptans sp.
AAACCTGAAGCAGCGTCAACAGCATTAGAAGGTATGATGCGTGCGCTGTCGAATGCAAATGTAGTGAAGAACTTCAAAGGATTAGGCATTGAGATATTTGATAAGGAAACTGGTAAAGCAAGACCTATAATCGACATCCTTACACAAATGGATAGTAAGATGAAGGGGTTGAACGATAAGCAACGCATGCTGAAGTTCGACAAATTAGGGCTAGACCAGTCTGCGATGCTGGGCTTTTCAACGTTGATGCAAAACCTGCCTAAAGTCCAATCTGATATTGATGCTGTAGTAAATTCACAGGGGGCAGCAAACAAAGCCTATGAGGATGCGAAGCAACCGCTTGATAGCTGGAAAATCATTATGAACCAGGTCAAAGTTGCTATGATAAAGATCGGTGAAATATTTATGCCGATGGTATCTGCTGTTGGTGAAAAAGTTCTTGGTATTATTCAATACTGGAAAGATTTGTATAGGGATTCACTGATGTTCAGGGATATTATAAGCGCAATAGGTACAGTATTTAGCGCAGTATGGAATATTGCTTCTGCAGGTTTCAATCTGGTTATTAATCTGATTAAGAATGTGTATGACAATGTAGTCGGGCTTATCAAGAAATGGTTGAATATGGGTGCTGTAATAATGGGATTTAAAGGAGGATTCACAGAGCTATACAATACTGTCAGGCCTGTATTGATTTGGATAAAGGAAGCGTTATCCGAGATCGGAAGCCTTTTATATTCTTTTGTTACGTTTGATATCGATGGGATAAAGTCGAAAATACAGAATTTTAAACTGCCTGATTTGTCCGAGATCAAGCAAAGGGTTATAGTTGCTCCGGGCGATGACAATGGAGATGGTGATTTTTCAGATGTTCCCGGCTCAGATACACCTGTTGTTACACCGGCTGCTACAAATAACGATACAACAATATCAGATGGCGCAAAAGGAATTAAAGGCAACAGCCAGACCAAAAATATTACTATCAATATAGATAGTTTCATTAAAGGCTTTTCACCTACACACCAATCATTTAACAATATGAGCATGGATGAACTCGAACGCAAAATGACAGAAGTGTTTATGCGTGTGGTAAGAAGTGCTGAAACATCAATGTAATTATGGCGAATAAACCTGACATATCCGATTTTGTAAGAAAGATAGATGCAGTCCTGGCTACTTATAAAAGATTACCTACAGAGATCGCAACCATTGCCGTGAACTTCAGCAAAGAACGTTTCAGGGATCAGGCATGGCTGGATACAACCAAAATAAAATGGCCTGCACGCAAAAGACAACGACCGGGACGCAGAAGCCAGACATTACTGGTTGATACCGGCAGGTTGAAAAGAAGCATCAGGAAGATAAAGGCCACACCCGAACAGGTTATTATTGGTACTGATGTACCTTATGCCGGAATACACAATGATGGCGGTACAATCAATAAAACAGCAACAGTGAAATCACATGTGATTAAGTCACATCGCAGGAAAGCGCACACCAGGCAAAGGCAAGGAAGATCGGAAAGCGTAAAAGCACAGATAGTCAAAGCCTATACAGTAAAGGCCCACATCAGGAAGATGAATACAAAGATACCTTCCCGGCGGTTTATCGGCAACAGTTATACATTGACAAGAAGAATAGAGTTACACATCACAGCCCGCTTCATGCGTGCTTTAAAATAGGTTGATATAATGAAAAGAAATATTCTGCATAAGTTTGATTTGGTTGTTTATCCCTGTACTGTATGGGTAGCCGTTGATTGCTCAGATGACTTTCTATCACAGAAATTTGAAGAACAATTCAATCCTTTAGAAGATAAACTGGCTGCTTGTGTCTACACTCTATATGGAGACTTCCTGATTAGGTTTAGAGATGAATCCTGCATGACGCTACCAATTATATCGCACGAAGCTACTCATGCTGCATTATATGCCTTCAGTTATTTAGGCTGTAAGGTAGATTTCGACAATCAAGAACCATTTGCATTTTTAGTAGACTGCATAGCCAATTTTTGTGATAAAGCTAAAGATAGTTACCTAAAATAAATATAATTATGATCTTACCATTATTGAATTTGTACCAAATATTTGAAGAAAGCAAAGCCTTGTTTGAACAGCACGGCTTATCTTCTGATTGGTTTATAGATGTATATCGGTCACAACCATTGGAACCTGAACTGTATGAGTATTTTCCTATGCCGGCCATGTTTGTCGATTACCAGCTTACAGGACAAGGTAAAAATAATCCACGCCTGGTGACAATGACTTTACATACAGTGACTGATGAAATGCCTGATGCATCCAATATATCTATGCAACGTGATACCGGGTTAAAACGTTTCCTGTATCATGTCCTCATTCAAAAAATACTTGAAGGCAAACCATTAGGCCGTTCTACCGGATTGAAGTTTATATCTGAAGGTATCATTGACGCACCTGTTGTAAACTATCATACACAAATCTATGAATTCGAAGCCTACCTTGATGATCTTGCTGGCACACCTGAAGAAATAGAATACGGTATGATCGAACTGCTGAAACTGCAAGGAAAACTTTTGCAGAAATTATAATATTAACTTTTAACTTATTGATTTATGCTAACTAAAATTTTATCTTTTTTCGGATACAAGAAGTATTATTGCCCAAATTGTAAGAGAACAAATTACTTTAAAGGCAAAACTGATCTTGAAACTATTGCCGGATTTTGTTGTAAGTGCAATCATCCTGTTTGGTATGTATTATTACTTGTATTCATATTCACAAGTTGTAAAACTTACAATATTTACATAGTGGATACACCTGTAGACAAAGTTATCGAAAAGCCGGTACCGGTACACTCAAATAGATTTACATCAAGCTTTCTAAATGCAGATAGTCTATTTAATGCTTCAAGAGAAGCTATAAGAAAAGCAAATAAAGAAACATATTACTAACATTGTATATTTTCTATATACAGTCATAATATGCAAATATATACTATTATATTTGCATATTGTTTTTAATAATGATTATGAAGTTAAAACATTTGCTTACAGGAAATGAAGGAATTTTCATTAAAGAGTATTATGTAACAGGTCTTGGTTATACTACTCAAATAAAATTAACTGATGGTAGAATATATTATGCACCATCTTATGAATTTATAACGATATGAAAGTATTTGTTCTTATATATCAAAAACCTCTAAAAATTAGAGTATATTCATCACTGGTTGCTTTGATCGAAGATAACGACCTTGATGATCTGGGTGCAAGCAAATCAAAGCTTGAAAAATGGGATTGGAATTTTAACTATACGACTAGTAAAGTTATCATCTCTAAGCAAAGTACCTTATCTGCAGGTGACATCAGAAAATTCAACCAGATTGTAAAGGATGAATTTGACGATGCCTACAATAAAGGAATAGACAAAAAAGGCAGTTGGATAAAAGAAGAATTTCCCAAATAAAACAATAACTATGAAACCTACTTATAATCTGAATATCTATATCAGGCCAATTGATAAAAAAACTATCCTAAAAGCAATTAAATTCATGGAAGATCTAACAAAGATTTTACAAAGAAAGGCTTTAAAATAGGCAATTCAATCCATACATTTTTATTACCATTGCATTTTGTTAAAAAGTGCGTATATTGATGGTAACAGAGTGTTACCAATATACAGACAAAAATAAGCACTTTATTGGCTTACCATCAAGTAACCAGTAAAGTGCTTTATTTATGCGGTTTTTTCGTTATTTTATACCATATATTTACCAGTGTTTTACCAGTATGCTGTTACCATCGCTTTTATATAAACGCTTATGTACAAACGCTTTCACTCAGAATGAAAAAGTGCGTATTTGGTATTGCCCCTCAAGTTTTCTTCCCAAACTTATTATTGTCTTTCATCAGCTCTTGCACTTCTTGCCACATTTTAATTTCTATTATTGGGGTACATTCTGTTGTTATACCCATATATGTACGTTCTCCTTTGTAAA
>JBKEBP010000027.1:0-1916 GCA_047973235.1 Suipraeoptans sp.
ATATATGCCAAATCATTTCTTTTTAATTTCTTAAGCACCTCATATTGGTATTCAATTTCCATCGTATTTGCTTGCATACTAATCCCCACTTTCATTTAATATTTGAAATTATATATTTAAATTGCAACATCTCGGTCACATGGCAAAGCTATGTTTTATGAAAAATGTCAAGTATATGACTTTTACAATTAATTACAATATTAGAAATAAGTATAACACTAACATTAGTTTACAAATAGGTTAGTAAATGCACCGAAAAGACAAAAAAAAGACATAAACCTATTCGTTCATGTCTTTCCTTTACACCTTCTATTTATTTATATATTTTAAAGCCCCACTTGGACAGCTATCAATAATATGTCTTTCCTCATCAGCATCACCTTTATCTACTTGTATCCACGGCTTCTGATTAAGGTTAAATACCTTTCCATCTCCGTGTACACACTTTGCTGCATGTTTACAGACTTCTTTATTAAAATATATATTTAGTTCTTTACCACAGTATTCCTTGTATCCGAGCTTAGTAAGTTCTTCCTTAGTTTTATCATGATTGTTCATTTCATTTACCTCCTAGTGCTTTGTAAATTTGAAAACTACACATAGTATACATCAAAAACAATTCATTGCAAGTATTAAGAAATCGTTTTTCGTCAAATACTCTCTGTTTTACAATACTCACATGCTTTTTAGTAGCTTGCTCATAATAAATTTCATTGGTTTGTACGGGAATCCCTCTAGCTCCTTCTTGGTCTGATCTAATTTCTTTCTAATTGGAATCGACTGTGGGCAGTGCTTCTCACAGTTTCCACATTTAATACATTTTGAGGCATTATGCCCCTTAGTAGTAAGTATATACCAATACATACTCATAAAACGTCCTTTAATAACTGTATCGTTGAGGCTTGAAAAGCACATTGGAATATCTACGCCCTTTGGGCATGGCACACAGTATCCGCAACCTGTACACGTTACCTTTGTGGCTTCTCTGATTTTTGTTCTTGCAATATCGTATAGTTTCAACTCCTCTTCATTTAGTATTGAGGCTTTTGCTTCTGAGGCTATTCGTATATTCTCTTCAACCATCTCCTGTGTTCCCATCCCCGAGAGTACACATATCACTTCAGGATGATTCCATACCCAACGAAGTCCCCAATCAGCATAACTTCTCTTTATCGGCGCATTATCCCATACGTTTTGTGCAGCTGGCGGCAGCTTGTCAACTAAGGTGCCGCCACGAAGTGGTTCCATAATAATTACCGGCAAACCTTTTGATGCTGCATATTTAAGGCCACTATTTCCGGCTTGATAATTTTCGTCCAGATAATTATATTGAATCATACAGAAATCCCATTCATATGCATCTATTATATTCACGAACTCTTGAGCCACACCATGAAATGAGAACCCAATATTTCTGATTTGTCCGCTTCTCTTCTTCTCTTCAATCCATTCAACTATGCCTAATTCTTCCAATCTATACCAACTATCAACATCTGACATCATATGCATCAAATAATAACCTATCCTATCAGTTTGCAGTCTTTCGAGTTCCGTATTAAACATCTTCTCTATGTCCGCACGGTTTTTTACCAGATACTGCGGCAATTTAGTCGCAATATTCACTTTGTCTCGAAGTCCATCCTTGCTCAGTATTTTTCCAAGTCGTGCTTCATTACCAGTATACATATAGGCTGTATCAAAGTAATTGACCCCATTATCAATTGCATATCGTATCTGTCGCTCCACCTCATTGTCATCTTTGTTAAATCTCATACATCCAAAACCAAGGCTTGATAGTCTTTCATTATTCTTAGGATTAATTCTATACTGCATAGGTGTCCTCCTGACCTGTAAAATAAACCTAATTATATCATAATACACAAAACAAATGGAACAAACATATCACGACTCATTGA
>JBKEBP010000042.1:0-6360 GCA_047973235.1 Suipraeoptans sp.
TTTCTTGTTCTTCTAAGGTTCTTGTTGTCTTTATTTTTTTCATTACTATAATACCTCCTGCTAAGGAGATTATAATATCTTTTAGGAATCGGTTGTAGGCGTGTTTGAATTGACGCTTACAGTCCATGCACATATCTTTCATTCCGTAGATACAACTTCGTACTAATTACAAGTTCGTGCACGTGGTCAAAATGTACTTATTGGTTCAGGAAAGTAAAAAATCGGATAATATTAATTGAATTTATTTACGAATAGACTTACAATTATTTTGTCGTGTTTTGAGAATAAAAAAACGGGAAGTACAAATTATATGTTCTCAGAATTTCATTCCAAGAGCAATTGAAATCATTCATGCATCAATAGACTATTACGATGTTAAAGATTTGAAAGTCGATTTTATATATGATGAAGAATAGAATCAATGGTTAATAATTTTAACATTATAACCTAATTACCTTTCATCAACATGAGAAGAAAAAACTTAAAATAGACCACTAGGAGGAATAAACGGTTATGAACAAACAACAACTGGCAAATAAGATTTGGGAGTCAGCCAATAGAATGCGTTCCAAGATTGAAGCGAATGAATACAAGGATTATATTCTTGGTTTTATTTTCTATAAATTCTTGTCAGATAAGGAAGTGGAATATTTAAAGATTTTGGATTGGACGGACGAAGATTTACCGGAGCTAACAGAAGATGATACAGATACAGTTGAGCTGTGTAAGAAAAATATTGGATATTTTATATCATATAACAATCTCTTTTCGACATGGGTTAAAATGGGTAAGGACTTTGATGTTTCTAACGTAACCGATGCTCTTTCAGCGTTTGAAAGAAATATAGGTAATAACTATAAGACGGTATTTGATAAGATCTTTGACACCTTGCAAATGGGATTAAATAAGCTTGGTGATACCAGTGGTGCAAGAACAAATGCGATCAGAGGACTAATTAGCTTGATCAAAGATATACCGATGGATGAAAAGCAGGGGTATGATGTTTTAGGTTATATCTATGAATATCTGATATCAAATTTTGCATCAAATGCAGGTAAGAAGGCGGGAGAATTCTATACACCACATGAAGTATCATTACTTATGTCTGAGATTATAGCTCATCATTTAAAGGATCGAAACAATATTTCCATATATGATCCAACTTCTGGTTCTGGCTCTTTGCTTATCAATATTGGTAAAAGTGCTGCTAAATATATGAATAGTGAGAATATAAAGTATTATGCGCAAGAATTAAAGGAAAACACATATAACCTTACTAGAATGAATCTGGTAATGAGAGGATTAAAGCCCGGTAACATATTCACAAGAAATGCGGATACTTTGGAAGAGGATTGGCCGATTGATCTGGATAGCTACCCACCTGTACTTCGAGTAGATGCCGTGGTGTCAAATCCTCCCTATTCACAGGCTTGGAATCCAGAGGGTAAAGAATCTGACTCACGTTATTCGGGTTATGGTACAGCACCAAAATCAAAGGCAGATTATGCATTTTTATTACACGACCTGTATCATGTTTTACCGAATGGAATTATGACCATTGTTTTACCTCATGGTGTGTTGTTTAGAGGGGGAGAAGAAGGAGAAATACGTAAGAACTTAATTGAAAAAAATCAGATTGATACGATTATTGGATTGCCTGCAAACATATTCTTTGGTACGGGTATTCCAACCATAATTATGGTGTTAAAGCAAAGCAGGGATAATGATGATGTGTTGATTATTGATGCTTCAAAGGGTTTTGAAAAGGAAGGAAAAAATAATAAGCTCCGTGCATGTGATATAAAAAAGGTTGCTGATACAGTGGCAAGCAGGGCTACGGTTTCGAAATTTTCAAGAACTGTTAGTAGAGATGAAATCAGAAATAACGAGTATAACCTGAATATTCCACGTTATGTCGATTCCTCTGAAAAGGCAGAGAGTTATGATATTTATGCATCTATGTTTGGTGGAATTCCTACAAATGAGATTGAAGAACTGGTATATTACTGGGACGCTTTAGCAGGGTTAAGAAGCACTCTGTTTGTAGCTGAAAATGGATTTTATGCAGAACTTGCTACACAAAATATAAAAGATATAATAAAGAATCACGATGCAGTGAAAGCTTTTGAAAATACCTTTAAGAAAGCATTTGAAGGATTTGAAGAGTATTTGTTCGGCGAATTGATTGAAAATGCAGAAAGTGTTTCAGTATCAAAAGAGGAAACTATAATCAGTAAAGATATATTTGTCCGCTTGGAAAATGTTCCACTTGTTGACAGATATGAGGCATATCAGTTACTGGATGATAGCTGGACTCAGATTGCAAGTGATTTAGAAATGATTCAAACGGAAGGATTTGAATCAACAAAGAAAGTTGACCCTAAGATGGTAATTAAGAAGAAAAACGGTGCTGATATTGAGATCCAAGAAGGTTTCATAGGACATATTATTCCTTTTGATTTAGTCCAGGATACACTTTTATGGGAAGAATATCAACAGATTCTAATCAAGGAAAACAGACTGAATGAGATTAATGCCTTGTATGAAGAATTACTTGATTCCATGAGTGAAGAAGACAAATCCAGTGAGGCAATCAATGAAGATGGTACAGCATTTATAAATGCACAGGTTGCGAAACTTGCAAAGCAATATGTTGCCGAAATAAAAAAAGGTGCGACTTTTGGTGAAGATAGCTTTGAAACAAAGATTATTCAGTGTGATGATTTGATTTCTGATGAGAAGGTATTGAAAAAGGAAATCAAAGAGGAAACAGACGCACTTCATGTTAAGACAAAGAATACCATTGAAGCACTGTCTGATGATCAGGTTAAAATGATTCTTCGTATCAAATGGATTACTAAACTGGTAAAAAGCTTATATTCGATGCCACATACGATTATTGAAAACTTGATAAAAAAAGTTATTAGTATTTCCATGAAGTATAATGAAACATTTGAGGATGTTGAGAAAAACATCATAGCTACAGAAAAGGATTTGGGTATACTATTGGATGAACTTTGTGGCAATGAATACGACATGAAGGGGCTCAGTGAATTCAGATTACTGTTAATGGGTGAATAATATGGACGTAAATAAGAAAACACCTAAGATTAGATTTGCAGGATTTACTGATGCTTGGGAACAGCGTAAGTGGTCAGATATATTCATAACTATACCCAACAACTCACTGTCCAGAGCAGAACTAAATACAGAAGACGGTATTATTAAAGATGTACATTATGGTGATGTACTCATTAAATATGGTGAAGTTTTAGATGTAACAAAAGATGAAATCCCTTATATTTCAGATCAAAAAATTAAATGTAATAATGTTGCATTTTTGCAAAATGGAGATGTTATTATAGCAGATGCAGCCGAAGATGAAACAGTAGGAAAATGCAGTGAAATAGCTGGTTTGAGCAATCAGAAGATTTTATCAGGATTGCATACAATACCATGTAGACCAACTAAATTTTTTTCAAGAGGATATCTAGGTTATTATATGAATTCGGGATCATATCACGATCAGTTATTGCCTTTGATTCAAGGATCAAAAATATCTTCTATATCAAAATCAGCTCTGAAGGATACTAATATTATTTATCCAAATTTAGAAGAGCAGGAGCAGATAGGATTGTTTTTCTCCAACCTTGACAACCTTATCACCCTTCATCAACGTAAGTATGACAAGCTGGTTGTAATGAAGAAATCTATGCTGAAAAAAATGTTTCCTAAACATGGCTCGAATGTTCCAGAAATCAGATTTACAGGATTTACTGATGCTTGGGAACAGCGTAAGTTTGAAGATATATTTCAGGTTTCACAAGGACTGCAGATTCCAATTAGTGAACGATTTAAGGAAAATGGAGAAAATCGATACTTTTATATAACTAATGAATTCTTAAAACATGATTGTGAAGAAGAATATTATATAGAGAGTCCATCTGAAAATGTGATTTGCAATGTAGATGATATATTAATGACTAGAACAGGGAACACAGGTATCGTAGTAACTGATGTTAAGGGCTGTTTTCATAATAATTTCTTTAAAATTAAGTATGATAAAAATGGTTTTGATAAAAGATATCTGTGCCAATTTTTATCGTCTGCCGATATGCAGAGAAGAATTTTAACTAGTGCTGGAAGTTCTACAATTCCAGATTTAAGTCATAAGTCTTTCTATAAATTGGATGGATTATTTCCAAAAATTGATGAGCAAACTAAAATAGGAACTTATTTTACAAACCTCGATAACCTTATCACTCTTCATCAGCGTAAGCTTGAGAAGTTAAAAAAAATCAAGAAATCTATGTTAGAAAATATGTTCGTATAGGAGGTGATCGCCCGTGAGTTATAAAACTAGTTATGATAAAGAAACGGATTTTGAAAATGACCTTATTAAAATGCTAGTGGAAGATAAAGGGTGGAAGGATGGTGTTCTTGACTATCCAACAGAAAAAGACTTGATCAGAAACTGGGCAGATATCATTTTCAAAAGAAATAGAAGTGCAGTCAGACTGGGCGATTATCCATTAACCGAAGGTGAAATGACCCAGATTATGACCCAAATTGCAATTCGTAAAACTCCATTGAAGTTAAATGGATTTATTAATGATGGAACAATTCAGATTGTTAGAGATGAGGAACGGGATACTCATAATTTCAAGAAAACGATATCCTTGGATATTTTTAATCGTAAGGAAATAGCAGCTGGAAGAACCTTTTATCAGATTGCAAGACAGCCCAAGTATAAAGCGAAAGATAGTATTTACCCGAATCGCAGGGGAGACTTTTGCCTTTTAATCAATGGTATGCCTTTGATACATGTGGAGTTAAAGAAAAGCTGTATTCCGGTGAGCGAGGCACAATATCAGATTCAAAAATATTTAAGTGAAGGCATTTTTACAGGTTTTTTTTCATTGGTACAGATTTTCGTGACCTTGAACCCGGAGGAATGTACATACTTTGCGAATCCGGGAAGTGCGGAGAATTTCAATCAAAATTTTTGCTTCCACTGGGCTGATAAGAACAATGATCCTGTCAATGCCTGGAAGGATATCGCAGGTGCTTTGATTTCTATTCCTATGGCACATTATTTGATTGGGTTTTATACGGTAGCAGATAATAATGACAATGCTTTGAAGGTAATGCGAAGCTACCAGTATAATGCTGCTTATGCAATTGCTGATCGAGTGACTAAGATGCGTTGGGATGATAAGGTCATTCATGGTGGCTATGTGTGGCAGACTACCGGCTCCGGTAAGACTATGACTTCGTTTAAGTCAGCTCAATTGATCGCAAACTCTAAGGATGCAGATAAAGTTGTGTTTTTAATGGATCGAATCGAACTTGGAACACAGTCTCTGAGAGAGTATCGTGGCTTTGCGGATGAAACGGAAGAAGTTCAGGCAACAGAGAATACCGATATTCTAATATCTAAGCTTACTAGCCCAAATACAAAAGATACTTTGATTGTAACATCGATCCAGAAGATGAGTCGTATCAAGCAGGAAGATGGGGTAAACAATCATGATATAGAGCTGATCAATGGCAAGCGTATCGTATTTATTGTTGATGAATGTCATAGAAGTGTGTTCGGTGAGATGCTATCAACTATAAAATTTACTTTCCCCAGAGCAATATTTTTTGGTTTTTCCGGTACTCCTATTTTGGATATTAACAAGAAAAAGGATTCTACTACGGCAGATGTATTCGGTGATGAGCTGGAAGACGCTAGGTACACAGTGGCAGATGGCATGCGAGATAAAAATGTCCTTGGCTTTGACAGCATTCCACAACCTACCTACAAGGATAAGGAATTAAAAAGAATAGTGGCGTTGGAAAATGCAAGAGCAGAGGATGAAGCGGAAGCATTAGCGGACGAAAAGAAAAAAAGCGTATATCTTCACTGGATGAATGATGTTCCAATGGGAGAAGATTTAGATGATGAAGGAGCTGCGTTGGAAAGCATCGAGGGAGAATTATCGGAAGGTCTATATAATTGCGAGAACCACCATAATACGGTTATCGATGATATTCTGGATAATTGGGTATCCCAAAGTTTGAATAGTAAATACCATGCAATTCTTGCATGTAGTAGTATTCCGGAAGCCATGGAATATTATAAGCTGATAAAAGCAAGAGACTGTGGACTGAAGGTGACAGCAGTTTTTGATCCGAGCGATGGAAACAATGAACACTCTATCGAGAAGATACATGGAATTCATGACATTTTAATTGACTATAATCAAAGATATGATAATAGTTTAGGAATTTCTTCGTATGCTTCATTTAAAAATGATGTTTTTTCAAGATTGGCACACAAGGAACCTTATCTTGGAGTGGAAAACGATAAGGAAA
>JBKEBP010000151.1:0-1995 GCA_047973235.1 Suipraeoptans sp.
GTAAAAAAATTATATATGTATCTTGTGATCCAATTACAATGTCAAGAGATATAAAACAATTAAGTGAAAAATATGATTTAGTAGAGGTAACTCCAGTAGATATGTTTCCAAATACATATCATGTGGAGACGGTGGTGTTGATGTCAAGAGTGGACACTAAGAAGTAAAAAAACACATTGAATTATAAGGTTTATTCAGGGCCTATCTTTAAATGGTAGGTTTGGCTCTGAATAGGCCTTGTTTTTTTATACGGAAATTACCTTTGTGGGAACTGGTCTACGAGGAAAACTTTTGATAGCAATTAAAATGAACCCTATGAACCCTACCAAGACAGATGGGATTGGCTAAAATAATAATTTGGTATGCGAATACCAAAAAGTATTAACAAGAAATAATATTGGTGATATACTATCGTTAGAAAGTACCAAAGTCTATCTTTTTAAGGAGGTATATTGCATGAAGAAGGATAATGATAGAATTGATAGATTGTATTCCTTTTTTAACGCTATAAAAGGAACTAACACACCAAGCGAATACGAAAGCACATTAGCGGTGCTTAAAAAAACAATAGATATACAAGAACAATCCATCGACGAGCTTACCGATAATGATTTATACCAAATTATGAGACAGGTAGCGAATGATTTTGAAGTTAGAAATCCGTTCCCTGATGCGAATAAGTTCTTTGACGTTTACAGAGCACTTCGTGGATTTGATACTGTTACTTGGGCCGACATCATTGAGTACGGTGATAGACGAGCTAAGTTCAGGGTTCCAGAAGCACTGTTTGATGAAATGGAAAAGAATTTTATTGATGGTTTTCAGGAAGTTCTTATTCCAGAAGCAGAAAAATTCTCGCCTTGCTTGGAGCGTTTAGTGGAAGCACATAGTGATTCTCATTTCACATTGACTTCTATGGATCCATTTTATTATAAGGTCCTTACGGAAATGTTCAGTGACAACGATATGGTCGATGTTAAACAGACAAGCATCTATGAGTATGAATTTTCATCAGAGAAGTTTGATTTGATACTTGCTGTTCCGGTATTTGGTGTTAGAGATAAGGCGGAAGAAAATAGAAACTTTATCTGCAGAGAATACGATATGATTGCGGTAGAGAACTTAGCACTTCATTTAAGAAGTGAAGGTATTTTGTCTATCATCCTCCCTGCTAGAATCACATTTGGCGGTGGTAATGTTAGAGAACTTCGCCATTTTATTCAATCGATGTATTGTCTAAAAGAAATTGCAGATTTGCCTGCAGGCATTTTTGAAAATACCGGAGTTAAAACATATCTGCTTACAATTACAACTGGACGAACTGACGAAGTGGTTATTAAGAGGTATGTTACTGATACAGAAAACCCAAGAAGAGATGGCTCGAATAAGCTTGTTGTTCAAGACGACACTTTCGTTTTGGAAGATGAGTTATATGATATGGGTGACTGGAATATCGATAGAATTTTTGAGTCTCAGGATGAGGATTGGATTAAATTCCAAGAATCAAATGTGAAAAAACAGGAGCTTGGAACTGTGGCTTCTATCTTTAGAGGTAAGGCAGTAACTAAAAAGGATGCTCATGGAAATATCGGTGTAGTAAACATCTCGAACATCGGTGATTATGAAATTGACTATTCTTCTCTAGACCATTTAGAAGAGGAAGAAAGAAAGGTTACAAATTATCTATTACAGGATGGTGATTTGCTGATTCCGGCAAGAGGTACGGCAATACGAGTGGCAATTTTTAAAGAACAGCTTTTCCATGCATTGCATCTTCAAATGTAATTGTGATTAGGTCTACAGATGAAAGTTTGTCTACTATATTTTTAAAGCTGTTCTTCGATAGTCCGCTTGGCAGAAAAATGCTGATAACCAGACAACAAGGCACTGCAGTAATGAACATCAGCTATAAGGAATTGAATAACATTAAAATTCCACTTCCTTCTATTGAGGAACAGAAATCTATAGCTGAAGAATACGAAAAGGAACTCGAAG
>JBKEBP010000201.1:0-5091 GCA_047973235.1 Suipraeoptans sp.
TTTCTCGCTTTCCTTCAGTCATTTCGACTTTGTGTACAGGTTTCTTTTCTCTTCTTGCCATAATAATAGGCCTCCTATGATTTTATTTTATCATAGAAGACCTTATTATTCTTAATTTACAAAAAACTTTCACAGATTCTCACGTTCCTGTTTTTTCATAGCACGAACCTTAAGTGATAGTCCGAACAGATTTATAAATCCTTCGGCGTCATGGTGGTCATAAAGGTCACCGGTTGTGAAACTGGCAAGTGATTCACTATAGAGTGAATAAGGTGAAGTTGTTCCTGCCTTAATGATGTTTCCTTTGTATAGTTTTAGTTTTACTTCTCCGGTTACGTCTTTTTGAGTAACATCTACGAATGCTTGTATGGATTCCCGAAGTGGTGTAAACCATTTACCTTCATAGACTACTTGTGCCATTTTGTTTCCAAGATCTTTCTTTACTGCATATGTATCACGGTCAAGTACAAGTTCTTCTAATTGCTCATGAGCTTCCATAAGTATTGTTCCGCCCGGTGTTTCATATACGCCACGTGATTTCATTCCAACCACACGGTTTTCAACGATATCACAGATACCAATTCCGTGTTTGCCACCAAGAGTATTAAGTTCGGTTATTATTTCGGATACCTTCATTGCTTTTCCGTTAAGAGTCTTAGGTACACCTGCTTCAAATGTAAGTGTTACATACTCGCCCTCGTTTGGAGCTTTCTCAGGTGAAACACCAAGAACTAATAAATTATCATAATTTGGTTCAACACTAGGATCTTCAAGTTCAAGTCCTTCATGGCTAATATGCCATAAGTTGCGATCACGACTGTAGCTGTGACTTGCATCAAATGGAAGATCAATACCGTGAGCTTTACAATAGTCAATTTCATCTTCACGTGACTGCATGGTCCAAACGTCAGTCATTCTCCAAGGAGCAATAATCTTTAAATCAGGAGCAAGAGCTTTTATACCAAGCTCGAATCTAATCTGGTCATTTCCTTTTCCCGTTGCACCGTGACAAATAGCACTTGCGCCTTCTTTTCTTGCAATTTCAACAAGTTTAGCTGCTATAGTAGGTCTTGCCATTGCGGTTCCGAGTAGGTACTTGTTTTCATATACTGCACCTGCTTTAACGCAAGGCATTATGTAGTTGTCACAAAAATCGTCTATAACATTTTCTATATATAATTTAGAAGCACCTGATAATTTGGATCTTTCTTCTAAGCCGTCTAATTCTTCTCCCTGTCCACAGTCAATGCAACAGCATATAACTTCATAATCAAAGTTTTCTTTAAGCCACGGAATAATGGCTGTTGTGTCTAATCCGCCGGAATAGGCCAATACTACTTTTTCTTTCATGTTTTTAGTCCTCCTATATTAAAATCTGAATCTGTAATAAAGTGAGTATACACCATAATACATAATTATGCAAGAAATATGCATAAATATTTACTGTCTAGATTATACAAAAGAAAGACGTTGTTTTAAGAGTTTATAGTGTTTTTCACGTTAATGCGCAAAAGCGATTGACAATATAGCGGATTTATGATAAAAAGTATAACTAACAAAGTAAACCACAACTTATTCGGGAGATATTAGGATGAAGGTATTAAATAACAAAAATAATTTCATTATAAATAACTCCGAACTACTTAATTCAAGTAGTAATATTTGTGTGCCGTTTAGCCCCAGTCCCGCTGGGGTTTTTTATTGCACAAAATAATATTGCTTAATTAAGTGGAAAAGTTGTAGATATATTAGTGTAACCGTGCTTAGGTATGAAGGCAGGAGCTAAAATCTTATGATTTAGCCTTGTCTTTATTTTTTTGGAGGAAAATAGAATGGATATCAGAGAGACTTTAAAAGATAAGAAAAAAATAGTTATCAAGATAGGAACATCAACGGTAACGCATGCAGAAACAGGGAATATTGATTTGGATAAGCTTGAAAAGTTTGTGAGGATTCTTACTAATCTTATAAACAAAGGCAAAGAAGTTGTAGTTGTATCCTCCGGTGCAGTCGGAATCGGGAGAAATATTTTAGGATTTAAGGAAAGACCTGCGCAGAAGGAAATAATTCAGGCATGTGCGGCTGTAGGCCAAGGGAAGCTTATAATGATGTATGAAAAGCTTTTTGCTGAATACGGTTATATTACAGCTCAGGTACTTCTGACTAAGGAGTCAATTACAAATGATTTATGTGCAAGTAATGCAAAAAATACATTTAATCAGTTATCCGCAATGAAGGTAATACCAATAGTTAATGAGAACGATGCTATATCTGTTGATGAAGGAGCATATGGAAACTTTGGTGACAATGATACTATGGCGGCTCAGGTTGCTGCTCTTATAGGAGCTGATTTATTGATAATGATGTCGGATATAAATGGACTTTATACGGACGATCCTAAAATCAATCCGAGTGCACGGTTTGTTCACACGGTTAGTGATATAGATGAAGGGCTTGTGAGCATGGGCGGTGGTGCATGTTCATCGGTTGGAACAGGTGGTATGGCAACGAAAATACGTGCAGCACAGATTGCCACAGACTCCGGTGCAGATATGGTTATTGCAAATGGTAAGAGTATATATACAATTAATGATATTATGGCCGGTAAGAAGATAGGTACGTTATTTTTATCTAAAAATAGTGATTATGAGGGTGGGAATGAATTGGCACCAATTAAGGATATTTACAGAAAGCACAAGGAAAAGGTAAACAAAGGACAAAAAGGAGGAAATAAGAATGAGTTACATGCAGTTAATTGGTAATAGAGCTAAGAACGCAGCGAAGGTTGTGGGTTATCTAACACAGGAAGAGAAAGCAAGGGGGCTTACCAAGGTAGCAAGAGAACTCGTAAGAAGCAAGGCTATTATAATAGAAGAAAATGCGAAGGATTTAAAAGCAGCTAAACAACAAGGAATGAGTGAGGCCTTAGTAGACAGAATGATGTTAAATGATAAGCGAATCAAAAATATTTCCGATTCAATTCTTGATATATCATCTCTGTCGGATATAATTGGTTCGTTTGAAGGTCAGGAAGTAAGACCCAACGGACTTAAAATAGGCAAGAAACGAGTACCACTTGGCGTGGTGGGAATGATATATGAATCCAGACCAAATGTCACGGCAGATGCTTTTGCACTGTGCTTTAAGACCAATAATGTAGCGATACTTCGTGGAAGCGCGGATGCAATTTATTCAAACGTGGCAATAGTTGATGCCATTCATAGAGGCTTGAAAAAGGCTAAGATTACTGAAGATGCGGTGCTTCTTGTGGAAGAAACTTCACATGAAGTAGCAGACGAGATGATGAAGTTAAATGAATATATAGATGTGTTAATACCAAGAGGTGGTGCAGGTCTAATTAAACGTGTCGTAGAAAACAGCACTGTTCCGGTAATTGAAACCGGCACAGGGAATTGCCATATATACGTAGATGAATTTGGAAGTAAGGAAAAGGCTCTCGATATTATAGAAAATGCTAAGACACAGAGGTATGGTGTGTGCAATGCATGTGAGTCTCTAGTTATTCACAAGAATATAGCAGGGCATGTAATACCGAGTATTGTAGAACGTTTAGGTATGCATGAGGTAGTAGTAAAAGGTGACAAGGCCTCTATGTTTTATTGTACAAGGATACAACCTGCATCAGAAGAAGACTGGGGAATGGAATATCTTGATAAGATGATTTCTATGAAAGTAGTCGATGATATAGACGAGGCTATTGAGCATATTAATAAATATAGCACGGGCCACTCGGAAGCGATAGTAACCGAAGGATATCAAAACGCTGAAAGATTTCAGGAAAGAGTCGATGCTGCAGCGGTTTACATTAACGCTTCAACTAGATTTACTGATGGCTTTGAGTTTGGATTCGGTGCCGAGATTGGAATAAGTACACAAAAGCTTCATGCTAGAGGTCCTATGGGGCTTAAAGCGCTTACAACTACGAAGTATGTTATTTATGGAAATGGACAGGTTAGAGCTTTGTGAATTCGATAGCACTTCATCTTATTTACACATAACTAATTTAAGGTTGCATAATATGCATAAATAATGTATAATTATGCATAAGTTGGATTTAAGAGTTTCCGATTGGGGACTCTTCTTTCTATTTAGTATAGGAGGTTTTGTATGATAAAAGTTGGAATTATTGGTTCTACAGGTTATGCGGGAGCAGAACTGGTTAGAATTCTATTAAATCATAAAGAAGCAGATATAATATGGTATGGCTCCAGGTCTTACGTAGAAAAGGAGTATGCGGATGTATACGGAAATATGTTTAAACTAGTTGATGCTAAATGTCTTGATGACAATTTGGAAGAATTAAGCGAACAAGCAGATGTAATATTTACTGCCACGCCTCAGGGATATTTAGCTTCCATATTAAATGAAAAGGTTTTGGGAAACACTAAGGTCATTGATTTAAGTGCTGATTACAGAATTAAAGACATAGAGACCTATGAGAAATGGTATAATATAAATCACAAAAGCCCACAGTTTATTAAAGAAGCGGTTTACGGATTATGTGAGATTAACAGAGAAGAGATTAAAGACTCGAGACTCGTAGCAAACCCGGGATGTTACCCGACTTGCTCTACACTTTCGATTTATCCACTTGCTAAAGAAGGTTTGATTGATATGAGCACTCTTATAATAGATGCTAAGTCCGGGACATCGGGAGCAGGTAGAGGTGCAAAGGTTGATAACTTATACTGCGAAGTAAATGAAAACATTAAAGCATATGGTGTAGCGAGTCATAGACATACTCCCGAAATTGAAGAACAACTGGGATACGCAGCAGGTGAAAAGGTGACGATTAACTTCACACCTCATTTGATTCCAATGAATAGAGGAATTCTAATAACAGCTTATGCAACTCTTAAAGAAGAGGTTGATGAAGAAACAGTTAGAAAAATATATAGCGAGTATTATAAAAACGAGCATTTTGTAAGAGTTCTTAAAAAAGGAGTATGTCCACAGACAAAATGGGTAGAAGGTAGTAACTTTGTAGATGTTAATGTATGTGTAGATGAGCGTACCAACAGAGTTATTATGATGGGCGCTATGGACAACCTTGTTAAAGGAGCGGCAGGC
>JBKEBP010000016.1:0-34674 GCA_047973235.1 Suipraeoptans sp.
TTGACATGTCACTTCATCTAAAGTATAAATGAAATAAGAGCTGGAAAGCTAATTCTCGCTTACCAGCTCTATAATTATCATAGAAGATTAGTATTTACAGACTTTTTTTCACAGACTCATATATAAAAAACCACCCTATAATCACCGTCAAGATTATAGGGTGCTTTTTTGAGTCAAAAAGAGGAAATACATGCTTTGTATGAATTTCCTCTTTTCTTGATACACCTAGTTATTGATTAATTTGTCTTTATCACTCCAGCTATATAATTTACGTATTTCTTGTCCTACCGCTTCTGATTGATGCTCAAGTGCATTCCTTCTCATCGCCCTAAAGTGTGTAGCACCACTTGCTTGCATATCCAGTAAGAAGTCTTTTGCAAATTGTCCACTTTGAATATCTGCTAAAACACCCTTCATTGCTTTCTTTGTATCTTCTGTAATAATTTTTGGTCCTGTTATATAATCACCGTATTCTGCTGTGTTGGATACAGAATATCTCATTCCTTCAAATCCTGATTCATAAATTAAATCTACAATAAGTTTCATCTCATGAATACATTCAAAATATGCATTTCTTGGATCGTATCCTGCTTCAACTAAAACCTCAAATCCTGTTTGCATAAGAGCACTTACACCACCACAAAGAACTGCTTGTTCTCCAAAAAGGTCTGTCTCTGTCTCTGTTTTAAAAGTAGTTTCAAGAACTCCTGCTCTTGCTCCGCCAATTGCTAGTGCGTATGCCAATGCTTTGTCAAGTGCTTTACCTGTAAAGTCTTGTTCTACTGCTACAAGACAAGGTGTTCCTTTTCCTATTTTATATTCGCTTCTTACGGTATGACCTGGTGCTTTTGGTGCTATCATTGTTATATCAACATTTTTAGGAGGTACAATCTGACCGAAATGAATTGCAAATCCATGTGCAAACATCAGCATATTTCCTTCTTCTAAGTTTGGTTCAACATCTGCTTTGTACATAGCAGCCTGTTTTTCATCATTTATAAGAATCATAATTATATCAGCCATTTTTGCAGCCTTATCTGCTGTGTATACTTCTAATCCTTGATCCTCAGCTTTTTTCCAAGACTTACTTCCTTCATAGAGTCCGATAACAACTTTACATCCTGACTCTTTTAGATTAAGAGCATGTGCATGTCCTTGGCTACCATATCCGATAATAGCTATAGTCTTGCCATCTAATAGTGATAAGTTACAGTCTTCTTGATAATAAATTTTTGCATCCATCATGTTTCCTCCTATGTAGTGCATTAATAGTTATATATTTAAGACAAGCTGCATTAGTCAATAAATGCAACGCCTTTGGTACCTCTTGACAATCCGGTAATTCCGGTTCTTGCAATCTCCAATACTACATATCCATCCACTAAATCTAAAAAACCGTCTAGCTTAGATTGATTTCCTGTTAGTTCAATCATCACAGAATCCTTTTCAACATCAACTACTTTAGCTCTAAATATATCTGCAATAGATACTATTTCACCACGTTGTTTTGCATCAGCTTTAATTTTCACCATAATAAGTTCTCTATAAACTGATTGCTCCGGATCCAAGACCTTAATATCAATAACATCTTCAAGCTTTCTTACTTGCTTTTCTATTTGCTCAAGTATGCCCTCGTCGCCGCTGGCAACTATAGTAATTCTTGTCAACTTAGGATCTGCAGTTATTCCTGCCGTAATACTATCAATACTATATCCTCTTCTGCTAAATAATCCTGCAATTCTACTTAATACTCCTGGAGTATTATCTACTAACAATGAATATGCTCTTTTCATATCACGCTTCTCCTTTAATGAGTTTTTTACAAAAACAGAGTGCGTTCTGTTTTTATATAATAGCAATAAGTTTACACTATGTCAAGGGTAATGCACCATAAATTATTGAAATAATTAGTGAGGGCAGCATATTCGCAACTCTTATTTTCTTATCGAAAAACAGGTTGATGCCTATGCAAAAAATTAATATCGATCCAATCAATGAAATGTTGTCAATCATTTGCCCTGTTAATATTGGAGCTATAAATCTGGACAACAAGGTAATACTGCCCTGAAATACTGCTAAAGGAATTACCGAAAATAGAGTCCCTTTACCATATGTTGATCCAAGAACTATTAGAATCACAAAATCCAAAACCGCCTTTGTGTAAAGCATTGTAGGGTCTCCTGATATACCATCCTTAATAGCGCCCACAACTGCCATAGCTCCTATACATATCGTTAGTGAAGCCACAAGAAAGCCTTCTGAAAATTGGCTATCTTTTTTTCTTGAAAATCTTTGTTTTAAAAACTCTGCTAAATTTTTAAATCTATGTTCGATTTTTAGCAGCTCTCCAATAGATGAACCTATTACCATAGAAACAACAACCATCATTGCTCCTTTTGTACTTAAATTTCCATTATTAATATTAAGCATCATCTCCATAGTGCCGGCTATACCTATAAACATAACTGAAAGCCCAATAGCTTGTGTAATGATTTCTCTTAGATTATCTTTTATGCCTTTTTTTAAAAACAGACCAATACATCCGCCAAAAACTACTGCTGCTCCATTTACTATAGTTCCAAGTCCAATCATGTTTTCCACCCTTACCTTATTCCTTCATATAAAGATATCATGTTTCAGAACAAAAAACTAGAGTCCCGATAAAAATCGGAACTCCATTATATTTAATCTTTATTATGCCAATTTAGCTTTTGCTGTATCAACAAGAACTTCGAATGATTTTGCATCATTAACTGCAAGCTCCGCTAACATTTTTCTATTCATTTCAACACCTGCAAGTTTGAGTCCATGCATGAACTTGCTATATGACAAACCATTCATACGTGCTGCTGCATTTATACGTGCAATCCACAGGGTGCGCATCTGACGTTTTCTCTGCTTTCTGCCGGCATAAGAAGTAGCCAATGCTCTCATTACAGATTGTTTTGCAACTCTATATTGTTTTGAACGCGCGCCTCTATATCCTTTTGCTAATTTGAGCGTTCTATTGTGTTTTTTCTTAGCGTTCATACCGCCTTTAATTCTAGCCATGTTCTTTCCTCCTTCATCACTGCCGACATCTTATAGATATGGCAATACTTTCTTCATGTTTTTTACGTTTGAATCATCAGTAATGATTGATTTTCTAAGATTTCTCTTTCTTTTTGGAGATTTCTTAGTTAAGATATGGCTTTTATAAGCTTTATTTCTCTTTAGTTTTCCGGTACCTGTCTTTTTAAAGCGCTTTGCTGCCGATCTATTAGTTTTAATTTTTGGCATTATATATTCCTCCTTGACTTGTTGTTCTATTTTAACGTTTCTCAGTTAAAACCATACTCATACTTCTTCCTTCCATTTTTGCGGGCTTCTCGATGACAGAGATATCTTCAAGTTGTTGAGCGAAATTGTCCAGCACTTTTTTGCTTTGGTATGCGTGAGCCATTTCTCTTCCCCTAAAACGAAGTGTAATCTTTACTTTATTTCCTTTACCTAAAAATTTTCTAGCATTATTCATTTTTGTATTGAGATCATTAGTCTCAATATTAGGTGATAGACGAATTTCCTTTAGTTCCACAGTTTTTTGCTTTTTCTTCGCCTCTTTGTCTCTTCTTGCTTGTTCATACTTATATTTGCCGTAGTCAACAATTTTGCATACGGGTGGATTTGCTTTGGGTGAAATTTTCACAAGATCCAGATTCGCATCTTCAGCCTTCTGCATTGCTTCTCTTGATGACATTACACCTAATTGCTCGCCATCTTCTCCAATAAGTCTAACTTCTTTGTCCCTAATTTGACCGTTAATCATTAAATCGCTAATCGTCGTATACCTCCATACTTTTTGCTACAAAAAATGTAGTGGAAAGCAATCTCTCCACTACAATATCTAACATAGACATTTCGTCTAATATTACACATATCTAACACATAGTCGCTCAATTACGCTATGGTGAGAGTGGATTGCTCTACTTTGTTTGTTTAACGCAAGTACTAATTTAGCATAAATAAATATCAAAGTCAATACTTTAACGCTTATTTCCGATATTAAATACTGCAACCACACCAGGCCCGGTATGAGAACCAATAACAGTGCCAATATTATTAATCAATATATTATTTATTCCCATTTCGGACTTTATCAAGTCAGCAACATAGTTTGCATCATCAATACAATCTCCATGAGTAATCATAATAATATCATTTGTCCATCCTTTAGATTGTTCAATAGCCATTTCTACGATTGTATGAAGTGCATTCTTTCTACCTCTTTTTTTACCAACAACAGATAGTTTTCCATCATCATCCACGGTAATAATTGGCTTTATTTGCATAGCACTTCCTATAATAGCAGATGCTTTAGAAACACGTCCTCCTCTATGCAGATGATTCAAATCGTCTACAGTTACATTATGGCAGATATGAAGCTTATTTTCCTCAATCCATTCTTGTACTTCTTCAATGCTTTTGCCTTGTTCTTTATTTTTAAGCGCATAATACAATAGTAGACCTTCACCAAGGCAAGCACAAAGGCTGTCAATTACTATTATTTTGCGTTCGGGATATTCATCACTTAACTCATTCGCTGCTATCTTCATACTATTACAACTACCACTAAGACCGGATGAAAAAGCAATATGTAAAATATCTTTACCTTCTTTTAGAAATGGTTCAAAAGCAGCTTTTGCTTCGTCGGGATTCACTTGAGAAGTCACAGCCATATGTCCTTCTCTTAATTTGTCAAAAAACTCAACAGGACTAAGTCCCTTCATATCAACATATGTTTTTCCGTCAATTGTATACCTAAGTGGAATTACAGGCACTCCTCTATCTATAAGCCATTCTGTTGGTAAATCGACTGTACTATTTACTGTAATAATGTAGTCATTCATGTCAAAATATTCCTCCTCATCTTCTACCTTACACAATAATAACACTTTATCTCATTCTTGGCAAAAGTTTTATACTGAAGTACTTCCAAAACCACCATTTCTTTTAACTGCAACGTCATCATCTAGAGTAATGCCATATTCTACAAATATTCCTTGCATAAATCCATCGCCGGATTCTAATTCTATTACTTTATCTTCATTTGTATCATTTGTGATTTTAGCAAATATATGGCCTTCATTATCTGAGTAAAAATAATCACTGTCTATTATTCCAACAGTATTATTTAGCTGTAATCTGTACTTAAATCCGAGTCCGCTTCTAGGATAACATTTAAGTACCCAATTATCTTGCATTTCAACCCTAATACCTGTTGGGATTTTCGTTGTTTTACCCGGGTTTAAGACAACGGGTATAGGTACAAAAAAATCATATCCTGCGGATCCGGATGTAGCCCTTCTAGGTAATTTGATCGCATCATATATATCTCTTATTTCTTGGTCCTCTATGGCACCAAAGCTATCTCTTAATCCATCTGCAAATTGTTTATAAGACACTTTATGAAATTGTCCAATCCTTTTTGTCATACAATACCACCATTCCTACTTCTAATGTATTTTTTACATCTATAACCAGTTGATTAGCACTTCCTCTCCAGTGAAGTGAATCATCCTTTTTGTCAACTTCGAATTTACCATCAACAACAACATCAAGATATTTTATTATATTCATATTTTTAATATCATTCCACACATACCCTGTGTAAAGCCAAATTGTTTTGTCGGGAAATCGATCTCTTATTTCCTTGGCAAGTGCTGTTATTCCTTCTATATTAGCCTTATGTAATGGGTCACCACCTGAAAAAGTGACTCCATCTACATAGTCTTTCGAAAGTTCATCAAATAGCTCTTCTTTCGCAATAAAGTCAAAAGGAATCCCGCCGTTTGGGTCCCAAGTAATAGGATTATGACATTCCTTACATGCATGTGAGCAACCGGAAAGCCACAAAACAGCTCTTATTCCGGCTCCGTTCAACATGTCATCTTTTGTTATATTATGATATCGCATCCTACATACTAACCCTTTCTTTTATTTCTTCCATTTTTGCCACATTTAGTCTGGTATCGCCCTTAACTCTCGAGTAAGACAAATAACCATTCATACGATCTATTTTGGTAAGGTTTTTACTTCCACATTGTGGACATATATCCATAGATAACTCCTCGTGTCCACAATCATCACAGTATGCCAGCGACAAATTAACTCCTTCATAATAACCTTTTTTCATAGCTCTTCGTACTAAAGTTCTCACAGCCTCTATATTATAGTTAATCGGATATTTAACATATTGGATCTTACCTCCATTACACAAATCCCAAAATCTACCTTCTAGATCCTGTTTTTGAATTGCAGTAATATCTTCACTAACATGGCAATGAAAACTGTTACTGATATACTCTCGATCAGACACATTTTCAATAATTCCATATTTCTTTCTAAACTGCTGTACCTGAAGACCGCAAAGGCTTTCTGCAGGGGTTCCATAGATTGCATAAAGATTTCCATCTTCCTTTTTGAATTCTTGAACTTTATCATTAATATGTGACAAAGTATCGACAGCAAATTTACCATCTTCAACTAAAGACTTCTTGTTGAATAGTTGTTGTAACTCATTTAATGCAGTAATTCCAAAGGATGCAGTCGCAGACTTTAGAAGTGGCTTGATTTTGTCATATAGTCCTAAATTTCCACCATAAAATCCACCCTCGCAATATGCTAAAGGATTAGTAGACGCCCTCATCTCACCCATATATTCATAAGTTCTAATATGAAGTTGTCTGATTAATTCAAGATAATAATCCAACACTTCGTAGAAATCTTTGCCTTCTTGTCTGGATTTTGCATAAATCATAGGTAAATGTAAACTTATTGCACCGATATTAAACCTTCCAACATAGATTGGTGAATCAGAATCATCTGCGGGATCCATTCCACCCTTCTCATACCAAGGAGACAGAAAAGCTCTGCATCCCATAGGACTAATAATTTTTTTGTATTTTTTATATATGCTTGATACATACCCTTCTCCTGTTAGACTTAACCAATCAGGATACATTGTTTTGGCAGAGCATTCAATGCCTGCTTCAAAAACATCCTCTAATTCGCCTCCCGGCTTATAGAGTTCCTCATCATAAAGAAGTACAATTTTAGGAAAGAGTACAGGTTTTTTATGTCCTTTCTTACCTTGTCCATTCTTTCTCACTTCGAGCATCTTTATCGTCGCCAGTTTTCCATATTTGCTGGTATTAACACCTGCTGTTACAGTTATAAAGGGATAATCCCCTCTACTAGATGAAACAGAGTTGAACTTATATTCCCAACCTTGGAATCCTTGTTCCATTTCTTTCTCTAAATCACTCCAGGCAACTTCCTCAGCCTTTTCCTTGTTTACACCCAAAGAAATATATTTTTCAATGAGTTTTTCATGTGATTTTCTTGCATAATCTTCTAATAAGTCGTCAACATTAGGTACTGTAAATCCACCATACTGCTGTGAAGCCGCACTTAAGACGATATCGCCAATAACATCAAAAGCTGTATCCAAAGTTTTAGGTTCGTTATACCAAAGATTTCCCATTTCGAACCCACCACTTAAAACAGATTGTACATCAAAGAGACAACAGTTCATTGTATCTCGTCTAGCAGACATATCATGTATATATATATATCCTTCTCTAATTGCTTGAATCTCTTCAACCGTTAAAAAGAATTTCATATATAATTCCTTATTTAGTTCATTAAATATCAAACTTCTTTTTGTTGAAACCAATGCACTATCAGTATTAGAGTTTTCTTTGTCTCCTATATACATAATAGACTGACTTTTTTTGTAAACATCATCCAACATTTGCACAAAGTCCTGTTTGTAATTACGGTAATCCCTATAACTCTTTGCAACTATTGGACTTACTCTTTCAAGAGCACTTTCGACTACATTATGCATCTCTGAAATTGGAATTTTATCGACTTTCATACTGTCTATTTTTTCTTCAACATACCTACATATAAATCCAATTTCTTCATCATTAAATTTAATTAAAGCTCTATACGCTGATTTATTAACCGCAACTACGACCTTCTGGATGTTAAAATCCTCCCTCGTGCCGTCCTTTTTTATCACTTTCACATCTTCCGTTATCATATGATAACCCCCTTCTTATACCAACATTTAGCGTTTCGACCTGTCGCCCCCTACCACATCATGTGTGGCTATTATTAAATAGTATCAAAGTAGTACTAAAATATCAATGTAAATCTTTCTAAAATATTGTACAAAAAAAAGAACAGATATCCATTCTTTTTTTGTGTATCATGTATGATTACAACTACAATATCTTGTGTATTTAATTTCCACACTCGATACTTATTTCATTGAACTTAGTAAGAACATTATCTATGGTTTCATTTTCCTTGTCTTTACCTCTTTTATCCAAAATCACATTTCCTTCATGCATCATTAGTAATCTGTTTCCATATTCAAGTGCATATCTTAAATTATGTGTTACCATAATTGTTGTTAGTTTCTTTTCTTTCACGATTTTGTCAGTAAGCTTCATAATTAATTCTGCAGTTTTCGGATCAAGAGCAGCAGTATGTTCATCAAGTATAAGAAAGTCTATAGGTGTCATTGTCGCCATCAATAATGCCATCGCTTGTCTTTGTCCACCCGAAAGATTATTCACCTTAATATTTAACTTATCTTCCAGTCCAAGTGACAGACCTGATAGTAGTTCTCTTTAATAATCAATTCTGGACTTTTCAGTCCCCCGAGACAAACTAAATGTCTTTCCTTTGTTATCTGCCAGTGACATATTTTCTAAAATAGTCATTCCCGGACAAGTTCCCACTGCCGGATTTTGGAATACACGTCCTATTATTTGATTTCTTTTATATTCTTTATCTCTAGTAATGTCTTTATCGTTAATAACCACTTGCCCTGCTTCAAGCGGAATACTCCCACAGATAATATTAAGTAGTGAGGTCTTACCCGAGCCATTACTTCCAACTACTGAAACAAAATCGCCCTCTTCTATACAAAGATTAAAATTTTCAAATAAACACATTTCATTTATAGTTCCCGGATTATAATACTTACAAATATTTTTAAGCTCTAGCATGCTTATTCACCTTCGTCTTTCGTCTATCTGCAATAACCAGAATAATTAAGAATATTGCTGCTGTAGTCAATTTTACTGCCCACGGATCTGCGAAACTTGTAGCAAAACCTACACATACTTTATAAAAAATCGAACCGATTATTACCGCTGCACTCGCACTAAGAAAGTTGAATTTCTTTAATAATGAACTCCCTATTATAACGCTTGCAATTCCAATAACTATAGCACCTGTACCTGATGATATTTCAAATACTCTCTCTTCCTGTGCAAATAAGCACCCTGCAAGAGCAACAAGCCCATTAGATATAGCTAGTCCCATTATCTTTACATTGCCTTTATCCTTCGCAAGAGAAGTCACAAGTGTATCATTATCTCCGACTGCTCTAAGTAAGTATCCTGATTTGGTTTTCAAGAATAAGTCTAATAATATTTTGACTATAACTACAATGAGCGCAATGATTATTAGGGCTTTTAACTTTGACAATCCTCCAACGAATAGATTGTCTACAAAATAATTATTAAAAATACTATTTTGGGAAAACAATGGAACATTTGATGTTCCGGCTATTAGAAGATTAATAGACCATAAAGCGGTCATCATTATTATTCCCGATAACAGGTCTCTCACTTTCGCTTTGACATGGATTAGTCCGGTACATATACCTGCTAACATTCCTGCTAGAAATGCAATGATAAGTGTTAAATATGGATTTACACCCCTTGTTATCATTGCCGCCGTTACAGCTGCTCCCATGGGAAAACATCCGTCAACTGTCATGTCCGGAAAATCTAATATTTTATATGTAATATAAACTCCAAGTCCCATTATTGCATATATAAGTCCTTGTTCAAGTGTTGTAATTAAAAAATTCATTACGTCCTCCGTTTAATTAGATGAAATGTCATCAAATGAGTCAACTGCACTATTCACTAAATCTTCATTAACATTTATTCCAAGATTTTCTGCCACCTTCAAATTCACATAAAATCCCGGTTTGCTAATAGTTTCAAAAGGAATTTCTGATGCCTTTGCCTCACCTTTTAATACTTTAGCTGCGATTTTACCTGTTTGCTTTCCAAGTTCAATATAGTCAATTCCCTCAGCTGCAAGACAACCAATTTTAACCTGCTCTATTTCACTTCCAAATACCGGAATACCTGCTGCATTTGCTTTTTCAAGTATTGAAGGTAAAGAAGCAACCACAGTATTGTCGGTTAAATTTGTTAAACAATCGACCTTGTCTATAAGAGACTGTGCAGCCATTGGTACTTCGGATGTATTAGTAATACCGGATTCAACTATTTCAAAATCATATTTTGATGCCAATTCTTTATATTCTGCAATTGCCGATACAGAATTAGCTTCACTAGTTGTGTACATGATTCCAATCTTCTTTGCGTCAGGCATGATTTCTCTAATCATTTTCAGCTGTTCTTCTACGGGTAATTTATCTGAAGTTCCTGTTACTTCGCCAACAGGTTTGCCATCCTTATCAGCAAGTTCTGCTGCTACCGGGTCTGTAACTGCTGTGTATATAACCGGTGTGTTATAATCTATTGCTGCATTATAGGCACCTTGAGCACTCGGAGTTGCTATTGCACATATTAAGTCCAGATTGACGGTTGCCAGTTTGTCAGAAACTTGAGCGTTCGTAGCTGTGTCTGCCATTGCATTTTTATAATCTATAGTTAAATTATCGCCTTCTACAATTCCCTCTTCCTTTAATCCCTCAATGAAACCTTCACGGCAATTATCGAGTGAACCATGTTCTGCAAATTGCGAAATTCCGATTTTATAGTTTTCACTTCCACTATCTTTATCTTTTGCTGCTGTATTACCACAGCCTGTAAATAGAGTTGCTGCCATCGCTACTGTTAAGATTGACATTACTAGTTTTCTCTTCATTTTAGTTTTCTCCTTTTTTTGTTTGCAGAGAAGTTCAATGGATCTCTGTGCACTTCCAAAATGCGCTGCATTTCGTCAGTTTACACCTCCCTTCGAGATGCACTTCCAAAATGCGTTGCATTTTGGAAGTCGTGGGCATTCGCCAAATACAAGGCTGCTAAAGCAGCTGATATAGGAAATACAATTATACTGTTGCAAGCAACGTATTCTTGTATGTTCCTATATCACCCTTTCAGGGCAACTTGTGCTTGGCTCATTGCTTTCACGCATGTTCCTAGATCACCCTTTCAGGGCAACTTGTACTTGGCTCATTGCTTTCACGCAAGAAAGCGCCTCAAACCCTAAGGTTTGAGGCGCTAAAATTTAAATTAACGCGGTACCACTCAAATTGACTATCGTCCACTCTTCTCATGTACTATCATACACTCCTGATTGATAACGGGTTCGGTTCCCGACAGACCATACTCTCTACAAAGATTTCCGGTTGCCCTCAAAAGTCCATTCACCTACTTGTCTCATGTGACATCGCACCAACTGTCACTCTCTGAAATGTTACAATGTAGTCTACTACTCTTTCTCATCGGTTTATATTAATATAAATTACTCTTTCTTTTTTAATTTGTCAAGAAATTTTAAAATTAATCTTCGATAATCGGAATTGGTGTATCATCTTTGCCGTCCAGATTTGCCATCCATTTCTTAGTTTCTTTAGCAATTACATTAGACAATAGAAGTACCGCCAACAAGTTCGGTATTGCCATCAAAGCATTCAACGTATCTGCTATAAGCCATACTAAATCAAGTGCAACTAGTGGTGCTATTGCTGCAACTATAATATACAAAACCTTGTAGCCAAATAATACTTTCCTACCTGCAAAGTATTCAACGCAACGCTCACCATAATATGCCCATCCAAGAACCGTGGAATATGCAAATGCCATTATACCTAGAGTAAGTATAATTGGTCCGAGGTAAGGAATTTGAGAAAATGCTGCAGATGTCATCTGTCCGCCGTTTTCCAATGTTTCAATATTAATATCAGGATTCTTCATAATAGTTGATACAAGTACAAGACCTGTTATCAAACATACAACAACTGTATCCCAAAATGTACCTGTAGCTGATACAAGTGCCTGTCGTACAGGGTTTCTTGTTTGTGCTGCAGCCGCAGCTATAGGTGCTGAACCAAGTCCTGATTCGTTTGAAAACAATCCACGTGCAATACCATATCGCATTGCCATCAAGATACCACCACCAACAAGTCCACCAAGCGCGGCACCCGGTTTAAATGCCAATACACATATTTCCTTAATAGCAGGGAATATAAAATCATGATTCATAACAAGAATTATAAGACAGCCCAATACATAAAAAGCAGCCATAAAAGGAACTAACTTTTCACAAACTTTTGCAATTGATTTAATACCTCCAAAGATAACAATTGCTGTTAAAGTAGCAACTAAAATACCGATAATTAAACTTGTCGTAAAATTACTTAATCCTAATTTACTACCTACATTAGCATATGCAACCTCTGCAATCGCATTAACCTGTGTTGCACATCCAATACCAAATGATGCGAATCCACCAAAAACTGCAAACAAAACACCTAGCCATTTCATGTTTAGACCGCGTTCAAGTGCATACATTGCACCACCTTGCATACGACCATCTTTTGTCTTAACTCTGTACTTAACTGCAATAAGTGACTCTGCATATTTAGTTGCAATACCAAATACACCTGTTAGCCAACACCATAAAACCGCTCCCGGTCCCCCTATAAAAATGGCTGTACCAACACCTACGATGTTTCCTGTTCCGATTGTTGCTGCCAAAGCTGTCGTAAGAGCTCCAAATTGAGATACCTCACCTTCTGCATCCGGATCAGGTGTAACTGAGAGTTTAATTCCTTTAGTAATAGTTTTGATTTGAATAAAGCCTAATCGGAATGTCATAAATAAATGCGTGCCGAAAAGTAAAATAATCATCGGCCATCCCCATACAACGTTGTTAATAGCAGTGACAACATTATTTATAGCATCTAACATTCTTCTTCCTCCTTCTCATTCTTTTGAACCCCCTAGATATTATTGATGAATCCAATACATCTATCAAGGTTTTCTATTAACACTTGATATTTTATAATATTTTAAATAATAAGGCAATACTTTCTATCAATTTGAACCGTATTCTTCAATTTTGAAACATTTTGAATATTAAGATTCTCTTAAGAAATTTCATTACTTATATGTTTAATTAATAGTTCTGCAATATTAATATCTGTAATACTGTACAACATTCTTGCTCCAACAACATCTTCAATCTCATTAAACATTAATTTATCGTTATCGAAAACAAAATCAATTCCGACATAATCTGCGTCAATATATTCACTAATCTTTTTTACTAACGCCTTTTCTTCGCTACTTAGCTTATATACTGAAGCATTGCCATGAAGTCCGTAATTACTCCTGAAATCACTCTCAGAAGATCTAAGAATTGCTTTTACAATTCTATTACCTATAACATATATACGTAAATCTCTCCCTAAAGTAGATGCTACTTTTTGGCATATGTATGGCAAGCCTTTCAATGCCTTCTTTGCCAAATCCAACTCATGTATATCGTTAATCATAAAGACTTGTGTTCCGCCATGACCTGCTCTCGACTTTATAACATATGGAAAACTAAATTCGCTTTTAACTAATTGCAAATATTCAATACCTATTTTATCCATTTCTTGGTAAGCATGTAGTTTATCATTCCCGATTTGAGCAATTAGTGAAGAATTGAAAACTCTAATTTTGTAATCTTCCATTTGCTTGGCAAACATATAATTTCTGGTACGATTAATTGCAAATTTTACCTTATCTAAATTGCCGGAATTTCTCAATTCATATAAATACTCAACCGCATTTTCATAAGCCATCACTTTAAGTTCTATGTTGTGTCTTTCGGACGAATCTATAAGCATTTTTATAAACGCTCTATTTATAGAAATCTCATCTTTATTATAAATAAGTAATCCCTGCATTTACATCACCTTTTTAATAATATGTTTTAATATGGCTCCTGCAACATTTGTATTCGTTGTCTGTTCTAATTTACTAAAATGTGCATTGGAGTTCGCTTCACAGAAAATAGGCTCATCATCTTCTCCAAACAATATATCTATTCCACCGAAATCAATGCCAAGTTTTTTAGAAGCTTTAACAGCCATTTCGATTTGCTGCTTGCTGGGTTTATACTTATTTGCTTTTGCATATTTACCATAGTTAGCTCTAAAATCCTGATTGTTAATTCTAATTATCGAAGCAATCGGTTCGTTGCCAACCATATATATTCTTAGATCTTTGCCGTTAGAGCTTTTAATATATTCCTGAAAAATAAAAGGTCTATTTTTAATAAACTTGCTGAACCATATTGCCTTATCCATATTGTTAATCAAATAAACCTGCTCCCCAAAAGAACCAAAACATTCCTTTGCAACAAATGGAAAATTAAGTGAATCTATTGCCTCTTCAAGAAATTCAGTACCGATATGATTTTCACTAACATATCGCAGAGGTCCTATCATTGTTTGTGGCATTTTAATTGAACAATTTGCAAGCTCTATTATTGTACGAGCTTTACTGTCACATATTTCAATACTTTTAGAGCTATTAAACAAAGGTATCTTCATTTCTTCCAGTAACCGTGCAAGCCCAACATCTTTATCCCAGAAAAGAACAAAATCCGGATAATTAACTCCCTTAATTTGAATAATCCCATTTTCATTCAGTGATATTTTACTCAGTACCTCAGAATTAGTCATTTTTTTCAGTTCATGTCCCATTTCTGATGCAGATATTATAAGTCGTTCAGATAATGCTTTTACCTTTGGTGAACTCCAAAATTCATTTATAATTAACCACCCTTTTAGCATTTTGTCTCCATTCAAACATTTTAATTTATTATTATATTCGTGGCTATATATCTACATTTTCACCGGGATGGACAATTTTTTTAACCCACTCCGATTTGATTTCCCAGATATTCCCACAGACATTGAAAATAGACCAATTGTCAATATCAAACACTCTTATCCAACTATCTATAATACGTTTTTGCTCTTCAGGGTATTTATTTGCATACTGTCCTACAAAGAATTCGAATCTATTTTTAAATCCTTTTCTGGTAATATCATCTATGTATGACTTTTCATCAGCTTTATCTTTCGGAATATATATTCTGTTTAACACATAATCCCATTTCGTTTCATCAAAGTAAATAATCAAATCTTTAGGAACATCTAAAATATATACCACTGTACCCGGAATAGGTTTTAAGCAATTTTCTTTACTTATAGCACACCAAATAGATGCTCTAACATCATCCGGCTTTGGCACCCTTTTAGCCGCTTCATTAGTAAACCAATCGTAACTTTCCATAAATAGTGGAGCTATATCACCAAAATGCATTTCAACATAGACTCTGTGATTAATGATTCTTCCATCCTTTTTGAGTTGTAATAATGTTTTATCATTTTGTCTTGTATATAATCTTACAGTCTCCATATTTTTAACCGTCCTTTCAGAAACAATAAATATACTTAATCCAACACTACAAAAGATTGCAAATATTTACCATATCCTGATGACATTTGCGTTCCTTTGCAAAGATTATGGTAAGAGTATAGTCCACTTTTGCAATTTTTTCCGGGATCAACAATGTATAGGTTATCATTTTCATATCCGGTCACAAGCACTGCATGTCCTTTAGAAAATAAGCGTTTTCTTTTCACACTAATAACTATAGGAATATTATTATCAATTAATATTTTAATGTTATTTAGTGAGAGTCTAAAATACCACCCTATTCTTCTACCTGTTGCATACGCTAAAGCACGTTTGAAAGCTATTGGATACCCACCTTTATTGGATTGGTCCCCTCTTATGTGTCTGATTATCTCTTCTTGCGTTATTTTATAATCAAAGTATTCACTTAGCATTGAGGCACATGCAATCCAGCACCAATTTGTTTTCACTTGATTCTGACGAATAATATTTAAATATTTGCTATCATATGTATCTGAATTTTTTTGTATAAATTTGGGTTTATGAAATCGCTTATACATCAAGTAAATAATAAATGTCCATGAGAATACACCTAATATTTCGTTCATTTTTAATGACTCCTATCTTAATTATAACTATTAATTTACTATAGCTGTTAATCAACAACTTATAGAAAAATTGTATCACAAACAAAAGAAAAAGGACATATCAGATTGATATGTCCTTTTGAAAGTCAACTCTTAAGTATTTCGACAACTTCTTTTAATGTCTGTATATCACCGACATTACCGGGGAATATAATATATGGAATCATAGGAAAACGACTTTCTGAACCCGTTTGCCATACCGGAATAGCCGGTTTTATCTGTCCAATTACATTAGCTCTTTTAACGGCGAGTCCTTTAGTTCCTATATCACTCGATGTAATTCCACCTTTTGCAACTATAAAACTTGGCGTCACCGAAAGTTTCCCAACGAGGTCACAAACTGCAGCTGAGATTTTAACTGAACGAATAAGCGCATCTTCTTTCGTATCATTATCAAGTGTAAGTAACTTTCTCTTAGTATAAACTACAACTGTTGTTCCTCTAACGATTTCTTCCTCTTCGATTCCTACAACTCGTTCTACTTCTCGCTCAAGGCCACCTTCTACAAGTACCATATCTGAGTTCATTTCTATGAATTTAATACCTTCTAGAGTCTTTAGTTGTTCTAATTGTGAGGATGTTTTCTTAGTGTGCGAACCTACTACCACTATACCGCCGTTGCTATTATTACTCACTATTAACTCATCTCTTTTTAGTAATGGCTTATCACTTATTCCGCCAATAACCTTAACAAAACCAGCGGCAACTCTATATGTAAAGCGTTTCCCTGTTTCCAGCGCTTTATAAAGTGCAATCATAAATACCTTTAGTTCACTATAAGAGGTAGCATTTACTACTACTTTATTATAATTATCAACTTGTAGTAGTTGTTGTAATATTCCATCGATATTTTTATTTCGCAAGTCAGCAATAGCTATTGTGGTTACATCACTCGCTTTAAACTCTCCATTTGTTTTTTCCTCAACATATTTTGTCAAATCCGAGGATTTATATCCAAACGTGGCATCTTTTGCAAATTCCGTCTCTGCAGCCGGTATTAGTTTATCGTCTTGTTTTACATAATGTATATTGTCAATGGTAAATCGGCCGCCTTCTTTGAAAAATGGACAGAGTATCTCAGCATTAATATGTTTTCCACCGTGTTTCTCCATACCTTCTCTCAATAGATTCGTTTCAAGTGGATAATGTCCTCTTAACGTAGAGTCGCTTCTACTAATAATTATGTAATCTGTATTTAACTCTTTAGATACAAGTTCAATGCGTGAGATTATCTGCTTGTGGCAAGCTGTGGTCTCACTTACAGTGAATCCTCTTGAATTTGTCAGAATATAAAACAGTTTGTTTTCCTCTTTAAAACCACGCTTAATACTTTCGATTTCCCAGTCTGTGTACACATTAATGTTATGAACAGTCTGTACGCCGGTTGGATCATCGTCTAGTACGATAATTTTTGCTGCATTTTTATTAATATAATTATTCAATTCACTATCAATATATACGTCAGTCCACTCTTTGCCTAAACAATCAGTATCTCTTATCATTACAACTCCTTACCTAATTAATAGAGAAGTATGCTCTAGCTTCTTCAGATGTCATAACTTCTTTATCCATAGCCTTAATAAGATTAGCCGTTTTCTCAACTAATGGTGCATTCTCATGAATGGTTTTCTGTGGATTAATGTAATTACTGTCTTCAAATCCTATTCGTACAGTTTTGGCCCCAAGACCAAGTGCTGCAGCTATAATTCCAAAATCACGTCTATAAGCATGGGTAATTCCCCAGATAGCATCATTAGGTATAAAGTTTACCATAGCCATAAGTGATTTAGGTGTAGCCGGTGCTTCTCCGGGATGCCCCAGCACTATTGTATACAGTATCGGCGATGGTATATTGTACATTTCCTGAAGCTCCATCATCATATTAATATGGCCTATCTCAAAGACTTCAACTTCCGGCTTTTTCTTATTTTCTATTAGCTTTTCAACACAGTATTTAACTTCGGGAATCGGGTTTTTGTAAACAAAATCCCCTAGGTTAGTAGAACCAACATTAAGTGAGCACGTCTCAACCTTGTCATAGTAAATAGGTGCACAGCGCTCTGATATTGTAAGGTCTGAAACTCCTCCTGTTGATGCTTCTATTATTATGTCACACTTTTCTTTAATTAACTCTACAGTCTCAGTAAACACGTCCATATCTCTTGTAAGACTTCCATTTTTGTTTCTAACATGAAGATGTACCATTGCTGCACCTTCTTTGTAACAATTATATACGTCATTAGCTATCTTCTCGGGATTGATATTTTTATCGGTCGCCGCTACAGGAACCACTGATATCATTACTTTATTGTCGATATTCATATTATTTTACCAGTCCTTTTGCTATTAGTGCGTCTCTAAGTGCTATTGCTCCAAATCTTGGGCTCGAAAGTACAGTTTTATTATACTCATCTCTTATATCAGACTCGCAATACGCCATTGAGCCTTGCGCAAACAAGATAACATCCACTTCACTTGCCACCTGACCGGCATATGTGAGCATTTGCTTTTTGAAGTCATCCTGATTAAGTCCAAATGCTCCTTTTACCAAACAATCAACAAGCTCTACTTCTTTGTTCATTTCTCTAGCAACTCTTTTAATCGTATTCTTAGTAGGAGTAAGTGTTGTGGGAAGCGTAGCCATAACAGCAATTTTACTCCCGCATCTTACAGCTTCTCTACACATTTCTTCATCTATTCGTACAATAGGTACGCCTATATACTTCGCTGCTGATTGTACACTGTCTGCAACCTCTCCAACTGATGAACAGATATTTAATATGGCATCTACTCCATCAAGAGATGCCTTCATATATGAATCGATTAGTTTTGCAGCAGGCTTCGTTGTAACGTAACCCTTGTCTATCACGTCTTGAAGTATTGTCGCATCTTTATAGCTGAGTATCTCAGTATCCGTAGGTAGTTGTGATTTAACTTCCTTTTCTACCAGCTCTATTAATTCCGGTGTCGTACTTGTATATACTAATGCTATTTTAATCATATGATTTTCCTTTCTATTTGTACTTAACCCTTAACAGCTCCGGATGTCATTCCTTCGATAAGAGTTTTATTAAGAACCATGTATAGTACCAACATTGGTAGTACACTCATTGATACAGATGCAAATATAGCACCCCAGTTTGTAGCTCCAAATTCATTACTAAAATAAAGTAGTCCTGTTTGTATTGTTTTTAATTTCGTATCACTAATAAATGTCATTGAGAAAATAAGGTCATTCCATTTGTAGAAAAATTGTAGTACAAGTACTGTAACGGCGGCGTTTTTCATAAGTGGTACTACGATATGAATGAACATCTTATATATACCGCATCCATCTATTACCGCTGCTTCCAAAATCTCATCAGAAAGCGAGCGCATATAGCCGGTAACAAGAAATACCGATAACGACAAACCAAATGCAATATAACTGAGAATCAGACATAGTCTTGTATTTGTAATGCCCATTTTGTTGTAAATTTGTGCTAGTGGCAATAATGCTGTCGCTACAGGGACCATTATTCCTAATACAAAGAATTCCTTGGTTAAATCTCTTAATTTCCATCGCATCTTTGTACATGCAAAACCAATAGTCATACTGAAAATAACTATAAACACGAGTGAAATTCCTGTTGCTATTAAACTGTTTTTGAAAAACAATCCCATGTTTCCTCTGGTCCATGCATCTACGAAGTTTTTAAAATATAATCCGTCAGGAAGTGCATAGGCAGGCTTTGTAACAAATTCTGAAGGTTGCTTAAGTGCTGCAGTTAACATCCAGAATATGGGATATATTTCAATTACAACTATAATAAATAATATTATCTTTACTAAAGCTGATTTTGTAATTTTTCTTACTTTATATTTATTCATAATTTACAGGCCTCCTATTCTTCATAATTTTTCTTGCGATCCAGCAGATTAATTAATCTGGTACCTATGATACAAATGAGGAAAATAACAATGGCTATAGTACTTCCATACCCTACCTTGTTATATGAAAACGCCGTACTATACATATACATTGATAACGATGTTGTCGCATTACCCGGGCCTCCGCCTGTTAGTGCCATAGATGATTCAAACATCTTAACTGTACCTGCAAAGCTAAACACAAGACATGTAATCATGACCGGTTTAATCATTGGCATGATGATATATCTAAATGTTTGAAAAGGTGAGCATCCGTCTACCTTACCGGCTTCTAATACTTCACCCGGCAAATCAATAAGCGCTCCATAGAGGATTACTGCATAGAATCCCATTGATACCCATATATCCATAACACTTAGTGATACAAGTGCCGTGCTTGCTTGCCCAATCCATGGTTGTATCAACTTATCAAGTCCTAAGGTATCCAGTAAGCTATTGAGTAGTCCGTAATTTGGTTGAATCTCATATATCTTGGCAAACAATTGACCAACTGCAACTGTTGGTAATACAACGGGAAAGAAAATGAGTGTTCTTATTACGTTTTTAAATTTCTTTAGCCAAAACTTAAATATAAGCGCCATAAGAAGACCCAAAACAACTTGCCCCAACATCGTAAGTAATATATATTTTATGTTTACTATTAAAGCATCTTGAAACCTAGCATCGTGGAATAGTCTGATATAATTTTTAAGACCACTGAATTCCCAGTTAAGACCAGGCGAGCCATCATAAAACGAATATATAAAAGACCATATTACCGGAACAAAGACCAGTCCAACGTACAGAATTAGACCCGGTACCACGAAGAGTGCAATTGCTTTTTTATTTCCCAAAACTCTCTTCATGTCAAAATCTCCTCATCATTAAAAAGTCAAGTACGCATTTGCGTACTTATTAATAATCGGGCGGTTCTATATGAATAAATTTCTATCATATAAGAAACGCCCGTATTTATCATACTACTTACTTAATTCGTATGCATCTTGAATTGACTTCATATATTGTTCTGCTGTCATTTCACCATTAACTAATAATTGAGCATTATCCATAGCTGCTGAGCTGGTTTCTGTGTTCATTCTTGCTTCAAGCCAGAGTGCTGACTTAGAACAATTATCTATTGCATCATTAACCAACTGATTTATAGGACTAACTTCTGCCTGCGCATCATATTGATATCCTTTAACCTGTCCCTGCTCACTAATGCCGTAGTCTCCTGCATTTTCTACAAAGAACTTAAGCCACTTGGCTGTATTATCATTATATTTATCTTTTGATAGGCAAAGAATATTACCACAGTTCATCGGAATCTCTGTTGCTGAACTTACTGACTCATCTACTGTAGGAATTGAGAAGAATCCTATTCCCTCTTCTCCTGCCGGGTTAGTATCAGCAGTTATATCCTGTGTAAACCAGCTTCCGTTATAGCACATTGCTGCTTCTCCGGATAATACCATGTTACCTGCAGTAGTATTATCAACAGTTGTTACACCTTTTCCGAAATATCCTTTATCTGCCATATCTTGAAGCATTTGTGCTGCGGCTACGAACTCATCGTCCGTAAATTGCTTCTTTCCATCAAGCGCTTCTTCTACAGCTTCGGTTCCTAGAGTTCTTACTATATAAGCATTAACTAGACGTGTTAGAGGCCATCTGTCAGATCCACCGGCTGAAAGATGCTGTACACCTGCTGCTTGTAATTTGTCACAAGCATCTAGGAGTTCATCCCAAGTAGTAGGAACTTCTACACCTGCTTTTTCAAATACGGCTTTGTTATACCAGAATCCTTCTATATTAAGTCCAAGTGGTAAATCATAGATATCATCTGTACCTGAAAGTTCTGTAAGAAGTGACTTTGTTCCATCTGTTATCTTATCTTCTACTCCTGCTTTCCTTAGTTCTTCAGAAATATTGACTACTTTGTCATTTTCAATAAGCTCTGATAGTGGTTGACCTGCTACATATGCAAATGCATCCGGTAAATCATTAGATGCCATAAGTGTTGCAACTTTAGTATTCAAATCTCCTGAGGAAACAAGTTCAATCTCAAAATCGAAATCAGGATCAACTTCTTTCTTATACTTATTACACAAATCATTTAGCATTTTACCTTGGTCTACATCTTCTGACCAGATTGAGAGAATTTTAAAAGTCTCTCCCTTAGATGACTTCGAATCCGAATCACTGTCATCTTTTTTGCTGCCACATCCAATCAGGCAGCCCATAACCATACAAAGTACCATTAGTGTTGCAATAATTCTTTTTTTCATTTCATATTTACCTCCATTAGTAAATTACCAATCTGTTAAATAAATCGTATCACAATGGAAAATAATAAAAAGACAGATATTTTTTTCAAAATGTCAGCTTTTTTATGTTTACACGCTGGTTTTTCTGCCTCTAACGGTTCCTTTGAATTCATTCGGTGTCATATTTTCACTTTTTTTAAAAATATCACAAAAGTATCTGTAACTACTAAACCCTGTTAGCTCTGCCACTGCTTTGACTTTATATCCGCTAAGTAATAATTGCTTGGCATGTTTGATTCGGGTAGCTGTTAGATACTTCACAAAGCTCATACCTACTTCTTCTTTAAAAAGAACACTCAGGTATGTATACTGCATATAAACGAGATCAGCTGCTTCCGCAAGTCCAATGTCTTCGTTATAATGTGCTTCAATATATAAGAGAACTTTTTCTATGCTTTTATGAACATGCCCCAAATTGTGAATTGCTTTTTTGCCAAATATACTCTTGAACATTTCATGCACAAACATGTCTATCTCACTATACTCATCAATAAACTTAATATTTTGATAAACCGGAATATGCTGTTCTATTTCTCCAATAGCTACTTGCTCATAGTATAAATCAGTTGCCCAACATACTAGGGAATAGCATTCATCTTTATACTTATCTAATGTGTATCCACATTTCTTTAAATGCATCAGAGCTTCCTTTAGATACATGCTCCAATTTTCATCTGACTCGCTTGAAAGACACTCAAGTAAGCTTTCACGAGATGTGTTATAGGCTTCTTCAAATTCCTTAGCCGTACTGTTACCACGTTTTGTTTCTATTATATTTTCGACACTATGAAGCGCTGCACTGATTCCATCCATAGTAAGCGGTTTGTCGATATATGCCTTTACACCTAGCTTAAGTGCAGTTCTTGCATATTCAAACTCCTGATGTCCACTAATAATTATAAATTCACAATCACACCGGCCTTCTAATTGTTCTATCATTTCAAGTCCTGTTTTACCCGGCATTCTAATATCAGTAATAACAATGTCGGGTTGTTCTTTTTCTATTAGAATCTCACCATCAATACCATTTGTTGCTTGTCCGATTACTTCAAAATCCAATTTAAGTCTTGTAATAATCGTTTTAATTGCCTCAATAACCACGTACTCATCATCAACAATAAACAATTTATTCATCAATTAGATCACCTTCTTTTAATGTTTTTTTGATTTTTACAGTTACTCTCGTACCTATATTCCTTGTGCTTTCGAAGCTAACACCACATTCATCACCGTAGTACAGCTTAATCCGTTCAGATACATTATTAACTCCGTAACCTTTATATGCATCGTTTACGTTCTCCATGCCTACACCATCATCTTCAATATAGAAAAACAAATCATCATTTATCACTCTAGCACGAACTCTAATATTTCCGTTTGTCATCTTCGGCTCAAGTCCGTGATACATTGCATTCTCAACGAAAGGCTGCAGCACAAATTTCATCATATATATATTCCTAAGTTCATAAGGAATATCAATTGTTAACTTATACTTACCCAGAAATCTACAGTCCTGTATATTCATGTAAGCACTAATGTGGGCTATCTCATCCTTTACCTGCACTAGTTTATTGCCATTATTAAGGCTTAATCTAAACATTTTGCTAAGACTCTCTGTCATCCTAGCAATATTATCCTGTTTTTCAATAATAGCCATACAGTATATTGAATCCAGCGTATTATATAGGAAATGTGGATTTATTTGTGACTGAATAAGAAGAAGCTCGGCTTCTCTTTCCTTTACTTCTGCTACTAGTAAGTTTTCCCTAAGTTCAAGATTGTTATTTACCATTGTCTTAAATTGTTCACCAATCACACCTACTTCACCGGCGTCAAACTGTGTTGTAATCTTCCTTTTTCCTTCCCCTACTTCCTTAATGGTCTCCGACAGTTGATTGAGTGGATGATAAATCAGCCCTGATATCATGTTAGACACCAAAATACCAATTAATATTAGTATAATAAGCATAAGTAATATCTGAATTCCAATTATTCGGCTGTCTCCAAGCAAATCATTTTTACTGACCACACTTACAAATTCCCAGTTGAGTAGTGAGTTGTATGCAGATGTAAACACATATTTCGAACCAAAATTGCTCGTACTTTCAAAGTCTTTCATTATTTGCGAGTATTTCGAATCGTCACCATTAAAATAACCAACTTCCTCATCACCTTTTGCAACGAAGAAAGAATTATCTCCATAATTATGTCCATACATAACATATGCATTATCAAGCAGTGCATTCCGGATATTTACCACCAAGTATCCGATTACATTATCAGTTTTGATATCGCGCAGTTGCTTAACCATTGAAAACAATACATCACTCGTCTCATCGTCCAATACATTTTTTGTAAAGAATATTTCTTTTCCTTTCGCTTTGTCTGCCTCGGAAATCCATCCCTGCTCTAAAATGTTGTCACTTGTATATCGTCCCGTAACGCCAATATTTTTATGAAAACTGTATTGCGTTCCATTGGTATCAACTATTGTGGCATATGCGATATAATCATTTTTATAAATCATATTGCTAATCGCTTTTTCAAGTGACTGACCCTGTATAGCCGTAAAGAACTCCTGTCCTGAGTGCTCTGATTCTTGAAGAATATTGACTAATTCAGTATCAGTTAACAAATCTCTGGCCCCTGCAACAATTTCAGTAATTTGATAATTTATCATTTCATTCGATGTATTTAGTGAGTGTTTAAAATCATTTCGATAATTTTTTTCAATCGTATTTTTAGAAATAAAATAACTACCCATACCAAGGATAATTGTCGATATAACTGAAATTGCTATAATAGTTATTCTAATTTGGCTTTTTATACTCATTTCCTTAAATTTCTTCATTTTACACCCTCAATAATATAATTTTGTATGTGATTATCACCCTACTCGACATTTCTCTACATCCGTTATATTTTCTGACACCTATCATATCAATTTGATAAGTGGATGACAACTCCTCTGACTCAGAGTGATAATATATCTAACAAATTCATAAATATTACTCACTTTACAGACTTATTTTTTAGTGAAATACTTACATATATATATTAAAATATAAATTATATTCAGAGATATCCGAAAGGTTTTTATATTGAACTTCCGGTATCAAGGAGGAATTTCATATGCTTACAAATACAATAAACTCAAAGAATGCCAAAGTAAAACCCATCTCATTTAACAACGTAGCGTGGACAAAGGGATTCTGGAAAGATGTCGAGAATAATAACTCAATGTCAACTATTCCACAGCTTGAGCACATGTTTACTTCCAAAGACATTAGCCACGTACTGGAAAATTTCAAAATATGTGCCGGTGAATCAACCGGTTCTTTTGATGGTACGGTATTTGGAGATGGTGACTTCTATAAATGGATGGAGGCTGCTATATATACAGCTGCAAAGACAAATGATAGTGAACTCTTTTTAAGACTTGATGAATACATTGACCTTATTGGACGTGCACAGTTGCCTGACGGATATATATCAACAAAACAGATAATAGGCGAACGTGAATCAGACGGTGCTAAAAGAGGTGGTGATATAAATGACTTCGAGGTATATAACTTCGGGCACTTATTTACTACGGCATGTATACATAAGCGTATCACCGGAAAAGATACACTCCTAAATATAGCAAGGAAAGCCGCTGATTATCTGAGTATACTATGTAAGAAAAATATCGAAAATAATGATGTGCAGACTGCTGTTTGTCCTTCTCATTTCATGGGAATTGTAGAGCTTTACAGAACAACAAAAGACGATAAATATTTAGAACTTGCACAACTGGCAATAAGTATGCGAGATAATGTCGAAAACGGACTGGATGATAACCAAGATAGACTCCCTGTAAAAGAACACAGCAAAATAATAGGCCACGCAGTACGAGCTAATTATCTGTATGCCGGTATTGCTGACCTTTGTCTGGAAGAAACGGATAAGACCTACACAGACGTACTGGATAAAGTATGGAATAACCTTGTCAATACTAAAATGTACATTACCGGAGGATGCGGTGCACTTTATAATGGCGCATCTCCGTATGGGAACTTCTTTAATCACCAGCTGGTTCATCAGGCATATGGCTACGAATATCAGCTTCCAAATGTTACAGCATATAATGAAACTTGTGCAAGTGTAGGTTCTGTGATGTGGGCATATCGAATGTTTCAGCTGGACCCGAAGGCCTCATATTTTGATATAATCGAACGTACAATGCTAAATGTAAATCTAGCTGCTGTTAGCCTTGACGGCAAGAAATTCTTCTATGAAAATATGCTAAGACGAGCTAAAAAGCTGCCATATGAACTGGTATGGCCACTTACAAGAAGTGAATATATACTTAGTTATTGTTGTCCCCCTAATATCTCCCGTATGATAGCACAGTCAAGCGAATATGCATATACCGTCTCCGATGACGGCATATGGACCGGCTTATATGGTGCTAGTACCGCTAATATTTCACTAAATAACGGGGCTTCTTTCACACTTACACAAGAAACGGATTATCCGTACAGTGGTGCTATTAAGTTTAAAATTACTGATGTAAGCGGAGAACCATTTAAACTACATATACGAATCCCATCATGGGTAAATGAAGGTACGATAACAACACACAAAATATTAAAGCTCTCAAGCGATGACGCAGGTACGTATATCGAAGTAAAGGTATGTGGTGAAATGGAAATAGATCTTGATTTCTTCATGCATGCCGGATACACAATTACACACTCTCTCGTAGAGGAAGATACTAATCAGGTTGCCGTTGAAAGAGGACCTATCGTCTATTGTATAGAAGGTGATGATACAAATCTTGACACACTTAACGATTTAATGATGGATCCGGATGCCACATTTACACCTGTTGACTACGAAATCATGGGACGTAAAATGAAAGCTCTGGAAACGGATGCTTACCATATTGTTCGAAATAAATATAACGCTGATTCACTCTATCAGCCCCTTTCTTATAGCGGCGTGGAAAAGACTCATATACGTATGATTCCTTATTTTGCCTGGGATAACAGAGATCTTGAAGGTGAAATGAAAATATGGATGCCATTATTGTTTAAATAAAATGCAAATATAATTAAAAGAGCCATGAATGTGATTTGACACATTCATGGCTCTATATATAATAAAAGTGCACTTTTACTTTTTACTCAAATCTAATAACTGCCTCTTTGTTTTTCAGTCGAAGCGCAGCTGTCTCAATAATTCGGAAAATATGATTCATATCCCTAGCCTCAAGGTACGCTGTCTCAAAATCTTTGCCTACAGCAATATCAATGTATTGCGACTCTGAACATACCATAAAAGCAGTTCCGGCTTTAAGCGCTGAACTTTTGTATACTCTGCCATCAAGAAGCTTGCTTATTCTCTCCATTTCAATAATGCCAAGTCCCGGAACTACTCTATAAAGACTTGCATATACATCAGGACTAACAACCAGACTGTATCTGCCAAGAATATCCTTTTCACTAAACATGGCTAAAGCTTTTGCAACATCCATATATGCACCTTCACCGTCTGCCCAGTTAGATTTTTTGATTTTAAGTGTCCCTTTCTCATTTAAAAGACCACTTTGACCCAGGAATTCATTGCCATAAAACAATAACGTGTCTTCCATTTTGGCCAACTTCTTTGCTCCGGCTATTGCTGTAGCCAGTTCAAGACTAAATCCCGATTTTTCGCTTGATTCAATATCTCTCCAACTTATTTCAAAATCTTCATACAGTAATGGTAACTCTACCGTAACTCGTCCTGTAGTCTTAATGAAGCCATCCTTTTCACTTTCGGATAAATCACTTGAATCAACTTGAACATAAGCAGCACCTGCTCCAAGTGGTCCGAATACAGGAAGGAATTTTCTTCCTGTTAATGTCTGTTTAATTGCTCCGACTACTGTTTCATCTAATTTACTCCAAAAACCCTCCGGTAATTCTACGCTTTCTCTTGCTAAATAATCCATATGTCTGCCTCCTAGTCCATCAAGCTGCCAACTGTTGTATCAGGTATCTTCGCTTCTTCTATTCCAAGGTCTTCCATCATTTCTTTGACCTCAGCTTCTCCATCTTTAAAAAGATCTGCTTCTATAGGGTCAAGGTGACGAAGCAAAGTCATAAGCTCGCCTACATGTGCCTTTTCCTCATCTCTGATATCACTTAAAACAGCCTTGGCAAATTCATCATCTGTTGCTTGTACATGTGCATCATACAAATAAATCGCTTCTAACTCTCCTGCAATATCCAATCTGATTGCCTGAATCAACTCTTCTCTAGTTACTTTTCTGTTCACATTAGCTGTAAATGGGTTTGCAAAATTTGGCATAATTCTCTCTCCTATTCATTGTGACTTGTTTGCTATGATGTTGTTTGCAAACATGATAGCACTATAAAATACCATTGAATAGGGCTTTTGCAGAGTTTTTATATTAGTTTATCTTTTGTAAATAAGTTAATGGAAATATTTATTTTATTTATAAATTAAATATTTTTCGGTTTTTTTGTTACTGTTCTTGTATCTCAACAGCCAAGTCATTTAGATAAACCCAGCGTTCCATTTTATCGTCCAGTTCTTTTTCTGCTTTTTCTTTTTCTGCACTTAGTTGAGCTAATTTACCATAAACACTGGCATTAGCCTCTATTTCTTCTTCTAGAGAAGCTATTTTGGCTTCAAGCTCGGCGATATCATCATCTATAGTTTCATATTCTTTTTTCTCATTATATGTAAATTTAAGTTTCTTTGGCGCATCCTTTTTCCAATCCTTTTTAGATGATGATTCATGGGCGTCTGATGGATTGTCTTTAATGCCGCTTACCACTTCAACTCTCGCATTTATAGACTCTAAATAATCCTGATAGTTTCCCATATACTGAAATATACGTCCATCGCCTTCAAATGATAATATACGAGTAACTACATTATCAAGAAAATATCTGTCATGTGATACGGTGATTACTATACCTTGGAATAAATCCAAAAAATCTTCAAGTATAATTAGAGTTGGAATATCTAAATCATTGGTAATCTCATCAAGTATCAATACGTTTGGTGATGAAACTATTACCTTTAAAAGAGACAGTCTCTTCTTTTCACCTCCTGATAACTTACAAATCAAAGAATACTGCATAGTATCCGTAAAAAGAAATCTCTCAAGTATTTTCGATGCACTGATACTTCCATCCTTTGTAGGCACATACTCAGCAATATCCTTTATAGCATCAATAACTCGTTGGTTATCATCCAGTTCATCCTGGTCCTGTGAGAAATAGCCTATTTTAATAGTTTCTCCAATTTCTATTTTACCGGAATCTGGTTTTATTACTCCCGAAATCATTTTTACAAGTGTTGATTTACCGCATCCATTTGGACCTATAATTCCTATTCGAGCATCTTTTAAAAAAGTATAATTAAAGTCATCTATTAGCAATTTGTCATCGTACTTCTTAGTTACGTCTATACATTCTATAGTCTTTTTTCCCATACGACTTTCTATAGAATCCATCTCTACGTTTTGACGATCCAGTGGACCTGACGCATTTTTCATTGCTTCCAGTCGTTCCAGCCTGGCTCTTTGCTTAGTACCACGAGCTCTGACACCTCTTATTGCCCATGCATTTTCAATCCGCATTATACTTTGTCTCTTACGCTCCGAGGCCTGCTCTATTTCCTCACGTTGTGCCTTTCGTTCCAGAAACTGTGAATAATTGCCCGGATAAGAATATATCTTTTCATGATCTATTTCGATAATTCTATTAGAAACATTATCAAGAAAGTACCTATCGTGGGTCACCATTATTAGTGTTCCGGTATAGGACTTTAAGTAATTCTCCAGATATGCAGCCATTTCATTGTCTATATGATTAGTAGGCTCATCCAGTACCAATACATCAGCAGGCTGAATAAGAGTCTTTGCCAGTGCAACTCGTTTTCTTTGTCCGCCGGATAAGTGCCTTATAACATCCGTTTGATTATCAATTCCAAGCCTATTAAGCATAGCTTTTGCTGTGCTAACCAAAGTCATATCATTTTCATTATTATCTACAACATAAGAAATAATAGTCTGTTCCTTATCCATATCCGGATCCTGGGACAGTAAAGAAAACTTCAGATTATTTTGTCTTATTACTTGACCGGTATCACCGTCTTCTACTCCTGCAATAATTCGAAGAAGTGTGGTCTTACCTGTTCCATTAATACCTATAATTCCAATTTTATCACCGACATCTATACCAAAGGATACGTCATCTAATACTGTTTTATCCCCGAATGTTTTGCTTATATTCTCGATACTTAATATATTCATTTCACTATTCCTTTTTCAAACACCCTATTTATAAGGACTTGTGAGGTTAAAGTTTGGTGTTCCCATCAAATCGAATGGAGTGATTTGATATACGTAGTAATTGAGAAAGTTGTTATAAAGTGCATCCGAATGGCTTCTCCATGTAAGTACGGGCTTATTATCCGGGTCATTGTTTGGATAATAGTGCTTTGGCATCTTTATAGGAAGACCTTTATCCAGGTCTCTTTTATATTCTTTATCAAGAGTTATACGATCATACTCCGGATGACCGGTTACAAATATCTGACGACCATCCATCGCCATCATCAGATATGCTCCTGCATCCTCAGACTCTGCGAGAATAGTTATCTCCTTATGCTTTCTAATTTCATCTATCGGCACATCAGTATGCCTGGAATGCGGTGCGAGGAATACATCATCAAATCCTCTTACAAGAGGAACTTTACGATTAAGTACCTTGTGTTCAAATACACCGAATAATTTCTTGTCCAAATCCACCTTGTCTATACCATAATGATAGTATAGTGCAGCCTGTGCACCCCAGCATATGTGAAGTGTTGACATGACATTCGTAAGTGTCCAGTTCATAATCTTCTTTAACTCATCCCAGTAATCCACTTTCTCAAAAGGCAACTTCTCTACAGGTGCACCCGTGATTATGAATCCGTCAAACTTCTCACTTTGTACTTCTTCAAAAGTCTGATAGAACTGATTCAAGTGACTTGCCTGCGTGTTCTTAGACTCATGCGTTGATAGTGTAATAAATGACACATCAATTTGAAGCGGAGTATTTGACAGGCATCTAAGTATTTGTAATTCTGTATCTTCTTTTAATGGCATCAGATTTAAAAGACCTATCTTTATTGGTCTTATATCTTGGTGCGTAGCTCTAAACTCATCCATTACAAACAGATTTTCCCTCTCAAGTATTTCTTTAACAGGTAAATCGTTTTGTACGCGAATAGGCATAATCTTCCCTCTTATCTTTCATCCTTGTTTTCTACAACCTTAATTTCCTTTGAATCAATTTCCGTTAAAATATCAGCGATAAAATCAGGTAGACTTCTGCTTCCCTCATCTCCCGCAAATCTACTTCTAACGGACACTTTATCTTCTTCCTCTTCCTTTGCACCTACTACTAGCATATATGGTGTCTTCTTTAGCTGCGCTTCTCTTATCTTGTAACCGATTTTCTCAGCTCTTGAATCAAGTTCAGCTCTTATCCCTGCTTTATTTAGTTTATCCAAAACACTACTTGCATAGTCCAAATGCTTATCAGATATAGGAAGAACCTTAACCTGAACCGGTGCAAGCCATGTTGGAAACGCACCTGCAAAGTGTTCAATTAAAATTCCTATAAATCTTTCTATTGATCCAAATGCAACTCTATGAATCATAACCGGTCTATGCTTCTCACCGTCAGCACCTGTATATTCAAGATCAAATCTCTGTGGCATCTGCATATCTAGCTGTATAGTGCCACACTGCCAAGTTCTTCCAATAGAATCCTCCAGATGGAAGTCAATTTTAGGTCCGTAGAAAGCTCCATCTCCTTCATTAACCACGTATTCTCTTCCAAGTTCATCAAGTGCGTCACGTAGTCCATTCGTAGCCATTTCCCAGTCCGCATCACTACCCATACTATCTTCGGGACGTGTTGAAAGTTCTATATGATATTTGAATCCAAACAAGTTATATACTGAATCTATGAGTGCTGTGACTCCTTTAATTTCGTCTTTAATTTGTTCCGGGGTCATAAATATATGCGCATCATCCTGTGTAAAACATCTAACACGGAATAAGCCGTGTAATGCCCCTGATTTTTCATGACGATGAACTAATCCAAGCTCTGCCACTCTTAGTGGAAAATCTCGATATGAATGTGGTTCATGTTTATAAACCAGCATAGCTCCGGGACAATTCATAGGTTTAACAGCATAATCTTCGCCATCGATTTCTGTTGAGTACATGTTGTCTTTATAGTGGTCCCAATGACCTGATTGATGCCAAAGTTCTTTATTTAGAATAATAGGTGTATTAATCTCTACATACCCCCATTCCTTATGGAGCTTCCTCCAGTAATCAATAAGAGTATTCTTTAGAACCATTCCGTGAGGTAGGAAAAATGGAAATCCGGGGCCCTCATCAGCCATCATAAATAAGTCCAGTTCTTTACCTATTCTTCTGTGGTCACGTTTTTTTGCCTCTTCAAGCATCTCTAGATACTCATCCAAATCCGCTTTTTTAGTATACGATGTTCCGTATATTCTCGTAAGCATCTTATTCTTTTCACTGCCTCGCCAGTATGCTCCGGCAAGTGAAAGTAATTTAATAGCTTTAACCGGTTTTGTAGACATCAAATGTGGTCCGGCACATAAGTCAGTAAATTCACCTTGTTTATAAAAACTGATAACACTGTCTTCCGGTAAATCTTCTATAAGCTCTACTTTATAAGATTCCTCTTCCTTTTTGAAATATTCTATAGCGTCTGCTCTTGGCATAGTAAACTGTTCTATCGTCAAATTTTCCTTTACTATCTTTTTCATTTCAGCTTCTATCTTTGGCAAATCTTCCTCTAGAAATGGAGTCTCTTTGTCCAAATCATAGTAAAATCCATTGTCTATAGCAGGACCAATAGCCAATTTTGTTTCCGGATAAAGTCTCTTTACGGCCTGTGCCATAATATGTGCCGAAGTATGATGAAATGCATGCTTACCATCCTCACTGTCAAATGTGAGGATCTCAAGTTCACTGTCCTTATCTATAATAGTTCTAAGGTCTACAAGTTCACCGTCTACCTTAGCTGATGTAGCCACCCTCGCTAGTCCTTCGCTTAAATCTTTTGCTATATCTAAAACAGACATACTTCCTTCGTATTCTTTAACTGATCCGTCTTTTAATGTAATCTTCATTTGAATTATTCCTCCTTGTTCTTTGCTTTGTATATTTCAAGTCCTTCTAAAAATATTTCATGAAACTCCGGACTCTTTTGTTTTAGTGATAATGGTCTTCCATCTGATGCCATAAAGCAGTGCTTAGTAATCCCTCTGCAATGTACCATATTAGTATTTTCACTAGTAATTTCATAACCTACGGTCAATTTAATTCCATTATATTCCTGTACGGCTGTATCTATACGAACTGTGTCTCCGTAATAGACCATCCTAAGATATCTTGATTCAACCTCGAGAACCGGACACATAATCCCACTATCCTCCATGACAGCATAGCTTAATCCCAACTTCTCCATATAATCGGTTCTACCTTCTTCAAACCATCTGATATAATTTGAATGATGTACTACCCCCATCTGATCCGTTTCATAATATTGTACCCTATGTCTGTAACCCGGAATGTATCTCATATCCTTCACCTCTCTTTAAATAAACAACGTCCCTTGCAACAAAATAAATAATTGCAAGGGACGAGTATACTCGCGGTTCCACCCAAATTGTAACGGCTAATGCCGAAACCACTTCATTTAACTGTAACGGAGTCACCGGATTGGTTTACAATCACTCAGAGTTGGTCTTCAATCGTATTTAATACAGAATGCTTCCAGCCAAGGCATCCTTCTCTTTGGTATTTACTAGCGATTTACTCTTCTCTTCAACGTTTTCTGTAATAATTATAGCATTTAATTTAGGTTTGTCAATGGTGGCTTATTTTCCACAACATTTTTTATACTTTTTACCTGAGCCACAAGGACATGGGTCATTTCTTCCGATTTTCTTATCTTTAATTATCGTAGTAGAAAGTTTTTGCTCTTTATATAATTCTTTACGCTTCTCCTCATCATAAATAGGTTCCCACTGTGGCAGCTCATATAACCAATCTGCTCCGGCTCCTACCATATTTTTATAAAGTTTTTCTGTATCAAATTTAAGGCTAACTTCTGTATCTTCTTCCATTGTTTCTATTGGATTAGGATCTATCAGACTATCATTAATTCC
>JBKEBP010000056.1:0-12643 GCA_047973235.1 Suipraeoptans sp.
GATGAGTGGTTTGCTTGTAATCCGGGAATAAATACCAGTCATCTAAAGTTTAAAACGCAAGATTTAATCAAGAAATTTTTACCGCATACACATCATCGAGCAAGAATAGTAAGTTTGTGATGTTATGAAAAAGCTTGTTAAAGAAGAATTAATGAGTATGCTTTTAAAAAAAGATACTGTAAATCATAATAAGGGTTTGTTTGATTTAAGAATGATTGAAATCGAAAACGAAGATTTAAGCGGGGTTAACTTCTCTTTTTCGAATTTAAAGTCCTCAGTTTTTAGAAATGTAAATCTTAGATCATGTAATTTTACATCTTCAGATCTGGAAAACACACTATTTTTTAACACCCCACTTGATAATTCTATATTTAAAGACTGCTATATGCACGGGACAACTTTAAGAAATAACAGCTTAAGAGGAATTGATATTAGCGGTGCTGATTTATACTTTGCAACTATGGAGAATACGGATATAACGGACATAGTGTATGATGATAAAACAAAATGGTTTAAGATGCATTGTCCTGAAACAGGAGCATTTATCGGATATAAAAAATGTGTTAATGACAGATTAGTACAACTTTTAATTCCTGCAGACGCAAAGAGAACATCAGCTACTTTAAATTCTTGCAGATGCAGCAAGGCAAAAGTTCTGTCAATAAAAAGCTTTGATAGTATGGAGAATTTTGATGAAGCATGGTCATTAGTTGATGAAAATTTTGTTTACAGAGTACATGAATGGGTCGAAGTAAAGAACTTTAATAATGATAGATTCATGGATTCCACTACGGGAATTCATTTTTGGATGACACGTGAAGAGGCAATTGCATACTAGGAGAGATAATATTGAGTATTATAGTAATAATATTTTTGATTATATTACTGCTTATGATTTTTGAAATAAGAAGAGAGTTATGTATATTTCAGGTTAATCACTATATAGCAGCGTATAGTAAACTTGACACATTAAAGGAGGAGAAGAAAATTCTTTTTCTCAGTGATTTGCATAATCAAGTATATGGTGAAAATAATGATTCTCTATTGGAGAAGATTAGGGCTGAAAAACCGGCATTAATATTAATAGGCGGCGATATGTTAATAGGTAAAAAGGGATATACGTATGATACTGCATTAGATTTTGTAAGAGAACTCCCACCAATAGCTCCGGTTTATTATGCAAATGGTAATCACGAACAAAGAATGAAAGAACGACCGGATAATTATGGCTTTGGATATATTAAGTACAAAAAAGAACTTATAAATGCAGGTGTTAATTTTTTGGAAAATGAATCAGCAACAATTTATTTTGATGATATACCAATTCATATTACAGGAATTGAGATTCCACTAAAAAATTATAAACACTTTACAACACCTAAGCTTATTCAAAAAGAAATCAGTAAAAGGATTGGGGAGCGTGCTAAAGTAGGCTTTAATATTCTTCTTGCTCATAATCCATCTTATATGGACTCTTATAAAAAGTGGGGTGCTGATTTGATTTTATCAGGACATTTTCACGGTGGAATTATTCGAATACCAGGTGTTCGAGGTTTGGTTATTCCCGGTTTTGGAAGTCATAAAAAATACTCAGGTGGAATTTTCCTCGAAGGTGATCAAAGGATAATAGTAAGCAAGGGATTGGGAAATCATACAATACGAATAAGACTTTTTAATAAAGCCGAGGTGGTTGCACTACATCTACGAAGGAAAACAACTCATAATATGTAAACGCGTTTCTGCAAATTAACATATTATGACAAACTTGTGAAATTTACGGATTTACTGTATAATAATTAAGTTGTATGTTTGTATTATAAGGTGAGAGGGTACTATGGGAATTCCGGTAAAACTACAGGTGTTTGAAGGTCCACTGGATTTGCTTCTGCATCTAATTGATAAAAATAAAATAGATATCTATGATATACCTATTGTTGAAATTACAAATCAATACATGGAATATATAGATGCTATGGAAAATAAAGACTTAAATATAATGAGTGAATTCCTTCTAATGGCAGCTACACTTCTAGATATAAAGTGCAAAATGCTTCTTCCTAAGGAAGTAAATGAAGAAGGTGAAGAGGAAGATCCTAGAGCAGAACTTGTTGCTCAACTTTTAGAATATAAAATGTATAAACTCATGTCATTTGAACTACGGGATAAACAAGTTGAAGGAAATCAACTTTGGTTTAAGGAATCCAGTATACCTGATGAGGTAAAAGATTATGTACCTCCCGTAGACTTAGATGAGCTGCTTGCAGACTTGACTCTTTCTCAACTTCATGAAGTCTTTAAAGATGTAATGAAAAAAAGAGTTAATAAACAAGATCCAATTAGAAGTCAATTTGGAAAAATAGAAAAAGAAGAAGTGACACTTCCTGAAAAGTTAGATTATGTAAGGAATTATGCAAGAAAATCCAGACAGTTTAGCTTTCGTTCACTTCTCGAAGCACAGAGCTCAAAAACTCAGATTGTAGTAACGTTTCTTGCGATACTAGAATTAATGAAGGATGGCAGTATATTGATTACACAGGAACAGCCATTTGATGATATTATTATTACATCACAGAATGTTGCATAAGAAATGGGGATTAATGGAATTGGAAATTAATAAATTAGAAGGTGCAATAGAAGCTATACTGTTTTCTATGGGTGATTCGGTTGAGCTCGGTAAAATAGCTTACGCAATTGGTCATGACGAAGAAACTACCAGAAAACTTATACACAAAATGATGGATAAGTATGAAGATGAAGACAGAGGTATTACTATAATCGAGTTGGAAGATTCTTTTCAAATGTGTACAAAAAAGAATATGTATGACTATTTAATAAAAGTTGCTAAACAACCAAGAAAATATGTACTTACAGATGTACTTCTAGAAACACTTTCGATAATAGCGTATAAGCAACCGGTTACTAAACTGGAAATCGAAAAAATTAGAGGCGTGAAATCCGATCATGCTGTTAATAAACTTGTTGAATATCAGTTAATTGCTGAAAAAGGCAGACTTGATGCTCCCGGTAGACCATTGCTTTTTGGTACTACTGAAGAGTTTCTAAGGAAATTTAGTATTCATTCAATTGAAGACTTACCAAGCGTCAAACCGGATGAAGTTGAAACGCTTAAACATCAAGCGGAAGAGGAAGTACAATTAAAACTAAATCTGTAGAGGAGTTATCATGTCAGTAGAGGAAGTTAAAGAGTATTTAAGGCAATTTGATGCTTCAGATAGAGTAATGGTAAAGGAAGGGTCATCGGCAACTGTGGAAGAGGCGGCTAAGGTTGTAGGCTGTGAGCCGGCGAGAATAGCAAAGAGCTTATCATTTAATTTAGACGGATACACTATTTTGGTAGTTACAGCAGGCGACATGAAGGTCGATAATAAAAAATTTAAATTACATTTTGGTTCTAAGCCACATATGCTAAAGTATGATGAGGTTGAAGAGTGTACGGGATTTAAGCCGGGCGGTGTTTGTCCATTTGGCATTAACAGTAATGTAGATGTTTATTTAGATGTATCTTTAAAGCGATTCGAAAGTGTTTATCCTGCAGCCGGTAGTGATAATTCTATGATAAAACTTAAGCTAGATGAGCTGTTTGAATTCGGAAGAGCAAAGGACTGGATAGATGTATGTAAGTAACTCTAAATATATTACATTAAAATAAATCAAGGAAAGTGATTATATTTGTCACTTTCCTTTTTTGATGTCATATGCTAATATTGAACACATGATAAAATATAACAATCAAATTGATTAATATTAACAAGAGAGGTTACAGTTATGAATGCAATGAAGTATCAAAAAATGTATTATATGCCACCAACGGTCACAAGTGACTGGGTAGAAAAGGATAGTATAGAGAAGCCACCAATATGGTGTAGTGTTGACCTTAGAGATGGAAATCAAGCGCTTATAGAGCCTATGTCACTGGAAGAAAAACTCGAGTTTTTTAAACTGCTTGTTAAAATAGGCTTTAAGGAAATAGAGATAGGCTTTCCGGCTGCTTCAGAGACGGAGTTTCAGTTTGCGAGAGAACTCATAGAAAGAAAAATGATACCTGATGATGTTACAATACAGGTGCTTACACAAGCAAGAGAACATATCATAAAAAGAACTTTTGATGCAGTAAAAGGTGCACCTCATGCGGTTATCCATGTGTATAACTCAACCTCAGTTGCCCAAAGAGACCAAGTATTTAAAAAAGATAAAAATCAAATTAAAAATATAGCTGTTAAAGGTGCCAAACTATTAAAAAAACTGGCAGATGAGACGGAAGGAAACTTTACATTTGAGTATTCACCGGAGAGTTTTTCGGGAACTGAAGTTGAGTATGCGATTGAAGTATGTGATGCTGTTACTGATGTATGGCAACCGACTCCTGATAACAAGTGTATTATAAATATACCGACAACAGTTGAAAATGCAATGCCACATGCATTTGCAAACCAACTGGAGTATGTACATAAAAACATTAAAAGAAGAGACAGTATAATTATTTCCTTGCATCCACATAATGACAGGGGAACCGGAGTTGCAACGGCTGAGCTTGGTATGCTAGCAGGTGCAGATAGAATAGAAGGTACTCTGTTTGGAAATGGTGAGAGAACGGGTAATGTTGATATAGTTACATTAGCACTTAATATGTATTCACAGGGAGTTGATCCCGGACTTGATTTTTCACATATGTCTGTGATAACAGAAGCATATGAAAGATTAACTAGAATGGAAGTTCATGCAAGACAGCCTTATGCCGGAGACTTGGTATTTTCTGCTTTCAGTGGCTCACATCAGGATGCAATAGCAAAGGGTATGGCATATAGAGAAGCCGGTAAGTCGGATAAATGGACTGTTCCTTATCTTCCAATTGATCCAAAAGACTTAGGACGTAAATATGACTCTGATGTTATTAGAATCAACTCTCAGTCAGGTAAGGGTGGAGTAAGCTACATCCTTAAGCAGAGCCATGGTCTTAACCTGCCGGATAAAATGCGAGAAGAAGTTGGTTACCTTGTAAAAGACGTGTCTGATAAAGCACATAAGGAACTTACACCCGAATGGGTTTATCAGATATTCTCAGATAACTATATTAATACTAAGCCTGTATTTCATGTGGATGAATATCACTTCAAAAGAGTGGATGGTATTTTGGCTGATGTTACTATATCGCATAAAAATGAAAACAGCACCATATCCGCGGTAGGTAATGGTCGCTTGGATGCAGTAAGCAATGCTATTAAAGAGTATTTCGGAATAAGCTATGAACTCACATTTTATGAGGAACATTCTCTAACTACGGGATCATCGTCAAAGGCCGTAGCTTATGTCGGCATACAGTGTGACGGCAATACCTTGTGGGGTGTCGGAATTGATGCAGATATTATCGTTGCTTCGGTAGAGGCTCTCATTGTAGCAGTTAATAAAATCGAAGCAATAGGGCATAAAGACGGACAAAAAGATAAGAGGATGATAGAGATTCAGAATTATATTCAAGCAAATTATATCGAAATCACACTGGATGACTTATCTGAAAACTTTTTCTTGTCGAAGCCGTATTTATCAAAGTATATAAAAGAAAAATCCGGAATGACATTTAGTGAACTGGTAAAGAAAATAAGAATGAAGAAAGCGAAAGCTATGCTAAAAAGCAGTAATATGACTGTTGAAAATATTTCTCTAACTGTAGGATATCAAAATGTAGAGCACTTTAATCGTTTGTTTAAAAAAGCCTATAATATGACACCACTACAGTATAGAAATTTAAAAGCTTCGTAAATGAAAAAGCTATAACCCATTGATATGTGGGTTATAGCTCATTTTTTTAATCTGTTAATTTATCTAGTTTTCCGGATATTATCCAGAGTATTACGCCACAAACTGCAGCTATAGCAGCAACTACAAAATAAGATGGTGCAAATGGCAAAGTCTCGAGGAAAGCATATAGATATCCGTAAGACTTAGCAGCTATAAATGTTGCAAAAGTCCAAACACCCATCATAACTGATAGAAGTTTAGCCGGAGCCCATTTACTTACGAAAGAATTTCCAAGTGGAGAAAATACCATTTCACCGAGAGATAAGAGAATGCCAAATGCTACAATCCACATTAGATTAGCAACACCACCGCCCCTTACAACATCGGCGAGTGCAAATACACCAAACGAAACTCCGAGTAAGATTAATCCAAGAGCTGTTTTCTTAAACATACTCATATCACCTTGTGCACGGTTCTGTAACTTGCTCCATACAATAGCAAGTAAAGGACCCATCGTTATACAGCAGAGCGCATTTAATGAGTCAAACCAAGCAGTAGGGACTTCAAAACCTCCAATAACCCAATTCATATGTTCCGGCCAGTAATAGTATACAGGCATATAAGCAAGATACCAGAATAACCAGAAAACTATAGAAAATGCTGATACAAGGATTATTGCTGCGATTCTTTTTTTATCATTTGACGTCAAAGGCTTAGCTTCGATATCTATAGCCTTTACATTTTCTTCTTCCTTATTTTCAACTTTAAAAGGAAGCTTACCTATGTCGCCAAGATAGCTAGATCCTATTATGAACCAAATAGTACCTATAAACATAACGATACCACAGAGAGTAAATGCCATTTTGTAGTTACCGGTTCTTGTTATAAATATACCAACGAGTGTAGTTCCGATAAATGAACCAATGTTTACAAAGGAATATTGAACTGAAAAAATCGAGTCCAAAACTTTTTTATCAAATTGTCTTCCGTTTAAGGCTGAAATTTGTCCTTTGAAAAGTCCTGTTCCAATTGATACTAAAGCAATCATAACGTACATAAGTGTTTTATCTGTTGCCTGAGCACCTAGTATATATCCAAGACCCATTAAAACCATACCTACCGGTACACAATATCTTGCACCTATCCATCTGTCGGTTATAATACCGCCAAATACAGGGGCAATGTAAGTAAAGGCAACCAAGTTTGAGCTCATAAGAGCACCATCTGCAGCCGTTAATCCTAGTCCACCATCTACGACTGCAGCAACTATAAATACGGCAATAAGCCATCTTGCTGCGTAGTATGCACATCTCTCAAATGTAAATGATAATGAGCATACATAGAACCCCATTGGGTATTTCTGTTTTGTTTCCATGTTGTTTCTCCTCCTAATTTTGTTTCTACCTAGATTTTTCTTGTGTAGATCTTAAACCACTCTAATTCCTCACCTTCTAAATACGGCGATATGGTTTCATAGACTTTTTTATGATAACTATTTAGTCTCGATATTTCGTCAACAGTCATGAGTTCCTTATCAATACCATCTAAATCAATTGGTACGTATGTTATTGGTTCAAAGTACATGAACTGTCCAAACTCGTTATTTTCCCCTTTTCTTACAACGAGCTCATTTTCAATGCGAACTCCGTGAGAGTTCTCAATATATATTCCGGGTTCATCGGTTATTACCATACCGGATTCCAATTTGCTTGATTCGTTTCTATTTGATAATTGTTGCCATCTGAAACCGGCCGGACCTTCATGAATACTAAGGAGATATCCAACACCATGACCCGTACCATGTTTAAAATCAAGTCCCAGATCCCACATTGGCTTTCTGGCTAAAATATCAAGATTATATCCTGTACATCCATATAAAAACTTTGCATCTGCAAGATTTAGCATACTTCTAACAACCGTAGTGAAATGCAATCGTTCGGAATCAGATAATTCACCTACAACAAAAGTTCTTGTTATATCAGTAGAACCCTCATAATAATTGCCACCGGTATCATTTAGGAACATATGGGCAGGTTCTATTGCTACATCAGTTTCATGGGTAGCAGAGTAGTGTACCATGGCAGCGTGTTCCTTATAAGAACAAATGGGTTCAAAGCTTTGCCAAAGATATCCCTCACCCTCCTCACGGAATTCTTCAAGTTTTTCAGATGCACTTATTTCTGTTATTTTTACTTTTCCTACATTCGACTTAATCCAATGCATAAATTTTGTAACTGCAACACCATCTTTTATATGAGCATTAATAATATTTTTAATTTCTATATCATTTTTTATTGCCTTAAAAAGAGTAGAAGGATTAGATCTTTCAATCTTTTCACATTTAGCTGGAATGTTACAATAAATTGCATGATTAATCTTTTTAGGGTCGATTAAAATGCAATTACATTCATCAAAGTTTTTTACATCATCATATATATCATTATAGGGGCGAATGATAATATTGTTTTCTGACAAAAGGTCTTTGATTTCATTATTCAGTTTGTTTTCATCAATAAATAAATCCATCGATTCTTCATTAATTATTGCATAAGATAAAATCAGCGGTGAATACTCAATATCATTACCTCTTAAGTTGATAATCCAGCATATATCATCAAGTGTAGTAAGAATATGCTTATTAGCGTGGTATTCTTTCATCTCTGCTCTTATTCTAGATAATTTAGATGATATACTTTCACCGCAATACTTCTCTAAAAGTATAAAAGCCGGATCTTGTGATAGCTCCGGACGATTTTCCCATATCGCATCTACAAGATCATTTTCATAATCGATCTTAATATTCCTTATAGAAAATCTTTTTGATAATGATATTCCATCCTGCATTGCAATCACACGTCCATCAAAGCCCAATGTTCCGTTATCAGGCAGCACCGAATCTAAGAATTCCTCCATTGATGGAACCCCTGGTTCACCCATTCTAAATAATTTGATACCACTTCCATTCATTTGCTTTTCGGCTTGTATGAAGTATCTGGCATCTGTCCAAAGTCCCGCCTTATCTTTAGTGACTACTAAATCTCCTGCCGAACCGGTAAAACCGGACATAAACTCGCGACTTTTAAAGTGTTCCCCGACATACTCACTTTGATGATTGTCGCAAGATGGCACGATGTAAGCATCAATATGCTTTTCTTTCATTAATATACGAAGAGCATCAATGCGTTCGTGTACCGTCATTTGAAAACCTCCTTTTCAAATCTTAATAAAAGCTTAATATGACCCACGAGCACATTCTAGCATAAGATACAGTTTAAGACAATAGAAATTTTGGTAAATATACACAAAATATATAAATGTTTTATTAACATTTCATATGTTATCACTGTGCAATATTACCAAAACATAAGGTTACCATGTTACTACGTTAAAATAAAAAAGAGACATTACTCGTTAAAGTAAATGTCTCTTCATATAATATGCTTTATATGTTTACTCTGCAGTTTCTAACTTGTCAAGTTTTTTACTTGCAAACCATAGTATTGCACCAAGTACAATTACTATAGCAGCTAGTAAACCATAACCCATTGCAAAGCTATGAGCACTCAAAAGTGAATAAACAGCAGGATAACTTAGTGAAGCTACGAAAACGGCTATTGGCCAAAATCCGAGTAATAATCCCATCATTTTAGCAGGTGCCAGTTTTGATATAAATGAGTTACCAAGCGGTGAGAATACCATTTCACCGACTGACATAAGCAAGCATACCATTGCTATTAATATGATAGGAGCCTGTCCACCACCACGTGTTACATCTGCAAGTACCATTACAACGTATGCAACACCGACTAGTATCATACCTAAAGCAGTTTTCTTAAACATACTCATATCACCTTTTGGTCTATGTGCCATTTTTGTCCATAACCTACCAAGTATTGGACCAAGTATTATACAAGTCAAAGCGTTTAGTGAGTCAAACCATGCAGTTGGTATCTGGAAGTTACCGATAAACCAGTTTGCGTGATTCAAGAAGTCTGCACCATCACCCCAACCAAAGTAGTAATATGCCGGCATATATGCAAGGTACCATACTAACCAGAAGACAATAGAGAATAATGTTACTAATACTATAGCAACAACTCTTTTCTTATCTCCTGATGTAAGTGGTTTAGTTTTTTCAGAATCTTTAGTGTTTTCATCAACAAATTTTCTTTGATCAATTTTAAATGGCTTTTTACCTGCCTCACCGAGTGATCTTGAATTAAACCCAAACCAACATGCATCAATAAATAGAAGAATTCCACAGAGCATGAAAACAAAGTTAAATCCGTGTGATGCTGTTAAAAGAACTAAGAATGTTGTACCTGTAAATGAACCGATATTTACAAATGAATATTGAATTGAGAAAGCCTCATTAAGTTCATCTGCATTTTCAAATAATAGTCCATTAACACCTGATAAGTTACCTTTGAATAATCCTGTACCAACGGCTGCAAATATTATCATAACCCAAACCATTGAAATTGAAGTAGCTTGCCATGCAAACAAGTAACCAACACCCATAAGTATCATACCTGCAATTACGCAAATCCTTGGACTTAACCAATAGTCTGCTAAATATCCGCCAAGTGTTGGTGTGATATAAGTCATAGCTACAAAGACTGCTGACATCCATGCTGCTTTCGTACTTGATAATCCAAGGCCACCACCAGCTGCTGTTGTGGCAATCCATATTGCCAACATCCATTTTACTGAGTAGAATGCACATCGTTCAAAAGAAAATGATAATGCGCACACATAAAAACCAAATGGTTTTTTCTTGTTAACTGCTGTTTCCATTTTTTAATTCCCTCCTAATAATTTACATAATCGTTTTAAATTTCTCTTGTATATTCTTTAAGCCATTCCTTATCGCTATCACTAAAGTATGGTGAAATAGTTTCATATACTTTTTTGTGATATACATTAAGTAATATTCTTTCGTCGTTTGTTAAAGCATTTACGTCAACACCGTCAAGGTCAATAGGAACATATGTAATTGGCTCTAAATACATAAACTGACCAAACTCGTTTTTGAGACCTTCTTTAACAACAACTAGATTCTCAAGTCGTATACCGTGAGAATTTTCTATATATATGCCGGGTTCATCAGAAATAATCATACCTTTTTCAAGTATATGTGCTTCATCTTTATACGGAAGTTGTTGCCAACGAAATCCTCCGGGACCCTCATGTACACTTAAGCAATACCCAACACCGTGGCCAGTGCCATGCTTAAAGTCAAGGTTTATATCCCACATAGGCTTTCTTGCAAGAATATCAAGGTTGTATCCTGTACAACCATATAAAAATTTGGCATCTGCCAAACCGAGCATACTTCTTAAAACTGTAGTAAAATGAAAAATCTCTTCTTCAGATATTTCACCTAAAACAAAGGTACGAGTTACATCAGTTGTACCTTCCATATAATTACCACCGGTATCTGATAAAAATAAGTGGGATGGTAAGACTTCGACATCTGTCTCGGGAGTAGCAGAGTAGTGGACAATGGCTGCGTGTTCTTTATAAGAACATATTGGTTCAAAGCTTTGCCACAAATATCCTTCTCCTTCTTTACGAAACTCTTCAAGTTTTTCCGCAGAACTTACTTCTGTGATTTTTTCTTTACCAACGTGTGTCTTCATCCAATGCATAAATTTTGTTACAGCAACACCATCTTTTATGTGTGCATTAATAAAATTTTTGACCTCCACATCATTTTTCATCGCTTTAAACAAATTTGATGGATTCGTTTTTTCTATTTTCTTAGTTTCTTTTGGGATATTATTATAAATTGCATAATTCACCTTTTTAGGATCGATAAGAATACAATCGTTTTTATTGAAATTCTTTACATCTTCATATATTTCATTATATGGAAGTACATTAATACTATCCTTATCCAGCAAATCGAGAATTTCTATGCTAAGTTTTGCCTTATCTATATATAAATCCATGCTATCAGGTTTAATAATTGCATAGCATAGAAGCATAGGAGAGTAATCAATATCATTACCTCTTAAATTTATAATCCAGCATATATCATCTAATGTAGTTAATATGTGTGCATTTGCACCAACATCATTCATTACCTTTCTAATTCGTTTTAGTTTTGAAGCAGTGCTCTCACCTGTATACTTCTCAGGTAGAATAAATGCCGGATCCTTAGGTAAATCAGGTCTGTCAGTCCAAATCTTAGCCACTAAATCATTCGAATAGTCAATAGCTATACCTCTTTTTGAAAGTATTGTTTGAAATGCCTCGCCATCCCTCATTGCAACTACTCGACCATCAAATCCTAATGTTCCATTTTGAGGAATTTCTGACAAGAGAAACTCTTCCAATGTCGGATATCCGGGTTCACGCATTTTATACAACTTTATCCCACTATCTTTAAGTTGATGTTCAGCTTGAATAAAGTATCTGGCATCTGTCCAAAGACCAGCCTTATCGGCAGTTACTACCAAGTCACCCTGCGATCCTGTAAAACCTGACATGAATTCACGACATTTAAAATATGAACCTACATATTCACTTTGATGGTTGTCTTCTGACGGTACTAAATATGCATTAATGCTATTTGCTTTCATTAAAGACCTTAGAGAAGCAATACGTTCTTTTACAGTCATAATAAAACCTCCTCGTCTTAATAAAAAATTAATACTAATCTAAGGCAAGTTTAATACCTAATTTACATAAACGACTACCTAGAAGGGTAGTGCCATATTCCTAATTTATTAAATAAAAATTAAGAAATACTGTTGAAAAAAACCTGAGTTTTGCAGTGAAAAAAGTAAAAACATCCCATCATGTTCGAGAAATAGGGCATGGTGGGATGTTTTAGTATACATAATTGTGTTGTGCTTTTTTCTTATTTTTGATACTTTAA